>NZ_BCQR01000361.1 GCF_001552175.1 Actinomadura kijaniata NBRC 14229 | reverse complement strand
CCGTCCGGGGGCGGCTCCCGCCCTGCGCTCCACGGCGTACGACACGACCGCCAAGAGCCGCCGCCTGGCCGATGTGCGCCTCAGTGGCACAGCCGCAGGATCGGAGCCATGAACCACAACGCCACGAACCACATCTCCGACACCCTGACCAACGGATCAGCCCGCATGCTGGGCGGGGCGGCTCTGTCGCCCCCGGCGCGCGGCCTGGGCCGCACCTTCCCCGCGACGGACATGCCCACCGGGCTGATGCTGGGCCTGGTCGCGCTCGGCCTGCCCCGCACCGTCCTCGCCGATCTCGACATCGTCGCTCCCCAGAGCGGGCTGCTGTACTACGTCCTGGCGCTCACACCGTTCGCGGCCTGGCTGACGGTCGCGCTGGTGCGCCGGACCCGCCGGCCGGGTCGTGACTTCCTGATGCTGGGGTTCCTGTATGGGCTGTCCCTGCTGGTCGTCCACCAGGTGCTGTGGAGGACCGGAACGACATCGGGCCACCCACCGCAAAGCGTCGCCGACTTCG
>NZ_BCQR01000360.1 GCF_001552175.1 Actinomadura kijaniata NBRC 14229 | reverse complement strand
CCCGGTTACGGGACTTCGGTCCTGTTCTCGGGGGAGCATGGGACCCGAAGCGGTAGTAGGTGAGCGATGGGGTGACGCAGGAGGGTAGCTCAGCCCGGGCGATGGTTGTCCCGGGGTAAGCAGGTAGCCCGAGCCGTAGGCAAATCCGCGGCTCACATAGGGTGAGATGTGATGCCGAGCCGTTTTAGGTGAAGTGAGTGATCCCATGCTGCCGAGAAAAGCCTCTAGTGAGTGTACCGGCGGCCCGTACCCCAAACCGACTCAGGTGGTCAGGTAGAGAATACCGAGGCGATCGGGTGAACTGTGGTTAAGGAACTCGGCAAATTGCCCCCGTAACTTTGGGAGAAGGGGGACCACGCCTGGTGAGGGAGCATGCCTCCCGTAGCTGGGGGTGGTCGCAGAGGCCAGGGGGAAGCGACTGTTTACTAAAAACACAGGTCCGTGCGAAGTCGTAAGACGCGGTATACGGACTGACGCCTGCCCGGTGCCGGAACGTTAAGAGGACCGGTTAGACAGGCTTGTCCTG
>NZ_BCQR01000359.1 GCF_001552175.1 Actinomadura kijaniata NBRC 14229 | reverse complement strand
GTGTCAATGCCATGGCTTCGGCGGTGTGCTTGAGCCCCGCTACATTGTCGGCGCGGAATCACTTGACCAGTGAGCTATTACGCACTCTTTCAAGGGTGGCTGCTTCTAAGCCAACCTCCTGGTTGTCACGGCAACTCCACATCCTTTACCACTTAGCACACGCTTAGGGGCCTTAGCCGATGATCTGGGCTGTTTCCCTCTCGACTACGAAGCTTATCCCCCGCAGTCTCACTGCCACGCTCTCACTTACCGGCATTCGGAGTTTGGCTGACGTCAGTAACCCGGTAAGGCCCATCGGCCATCCAGTAGCTCTACCTCCGGCAAGAAACACGTGACGCTGCACCTAAATGCATTTCGGGGAGAACCAGCTATCACGGAGTTTGATTGGCCTTTCACCCCTAACCACAGGTCATCCCCCAGGTTTTCAACCCTGGTGGGTTCGGGCCTCCACACCGTCTTACCGGCGCTTCACCCTGCCCATGGCTAGATCACTCCGCTTCGGGTCTACAGCATGCGACTAAAAACGCCCTC
>NZ_BCQR01000358.1 GCF_001552175.1 Actinomadura kijaniata NBRC 14229 | reverse complement strand
ACAGTCCAAGACTGCAATGCCATGGCTTCGGCGGTGTGCTTGAGCCCCGCTACATTGTCGGCGCGGAATCACTTGACCAGTGAGCTATTACGCACTCTTTCAAGGGTGGCTGCTTCTAAGCCAACCTCCTGGTTGTCACGGCAACTCCACATCCTTTACCACTTAGCACACGCTTAGGGGCCTTAGCCGATGATCTGGGCTGTTTCCCTCTCGACTACGAAGCTTATCCCCCGCAGTCTCACTGCCACGCTCTCACTTACCGGCATTCGGAGTTTGGCTGACGTCAGTAACCCGGTAAGGCCCATCGGCCATCCAGTAGCTCTACCTCCGGCAAGAAACACGTGACGCTGCACCTAAATGCATTTCGGGGAGAACCAGCTATCACGGAGTTTGATTGGCCTTTCACCCCTAACCACAGGTCATCCCCCAGGTTTTCAACCCTGGTGGGTTCGGGCCTCCACACCGTCTTACCGGCGCTTCACCCTGCCCATGGCTAGATCACTCCGCTTCGGGTCTACAGCATGCGACTAAAAACGCCCTA
>NZ_BCQR01000357.1 GCF_001552175.1 Actinomadura kijaniata NBRC 14229 | reverse complement strand
TGGCAGGACTTCGCCCGCGCCCTGGACAAGGTCTGACCCCCGCCCCTCAGCGCGACACGCGGTAGGTCAGATGGGTGACCAGGTCGGTGCCCGACTGGTCGACCAGCTCCAGCCCCAGGTCGCCGACCCCGGCGAACAGGCGCTCGCCCGCGCCGAGCACCACCGGCGCCAGGTGCAGGCGCAGTTCGTCGATCAGCCCGGCGGCCAGGTACTGGTTCACCGTGTGCGCGCCGCCGGCGACCGACACGTCGCGGTCGCCGGCGGCCTCCCGGGCCCGCGTCAGGGCGGCCTCGATCCCGTCGGTGACGAAGTGGAACGTCGTGCCGCCCTTCATCGGCACGCTCGCGCGGGGCCGGTGGGCCAGCACGAACACCGGCGCGTGGTACGGCGGCTCCTCGCCCCACCAGCCGGTCCAGTCCAGGTCCCAGTCGCCCCGGTCGGCCCCGAACATGTTGCGCCCCATGATGAACGCGCCCGCCGCGGTGATCTTCGCGATGGCCTCGGCGTTGGCGTCGGGCTGCTCGAACATCCACCGGTGCAGGCGCTCGGCG
>NZ_BCQR01000356.1 GCF_001552175.1 Actinomadura kijaniata NBRC 14229 | reverse complement strand
TGGCGCTGGCGGCGCTGACCTCCGGCGACCAGACCTTGGTTGAGCGGGGGCTGAATCATCTGGGTGGCCGCCTGCTGCACCAGGAGTCGCTGTATGGGGAGACCGGGACAGCGGCCCTGTATGTTGCCGCGCTGTTGGCCAACTCCGACAGCCAACCGTCGCTGAACCCGACTTGGCGGATCTACCAGCGGCCGCTGCGCGCCAACCTGCTGGCCTGGCTGGCGGGGGTGGCCGAGGTCGTCAGCGACAAGGAAGAGCAAGCGGCCCATCAGCATGGCGTTGTCGGCTGGGAGACCCTGGCGACCGTGCAGGAGGTCCGCGCGCTGCGCCCGGCCATGTACCAAGCGGTGGCGGGATGCCTGGACGACCCCGACCCCATGGTTGCCGAGGCGGCCCTGGGCGCGGCGGTGCCGTTGCTGGACGACCCGGCCCTTGTCCACCTCCGGCCCGTGCTGGCGCCACGGGTGCGGCACGAGTTGGCCATCAGCGCGGAACGAGGGTGGCGGTTTGTCGCCATCCGCGGGCTGAGAGCGTGGGGCGAAGACACCACCGCATTGGCCGCCCACGCCGAGGTGGCCGAGTACGAACAGTGGCTG
>NZ_BCQR01000355.1 GCF_001552175.1 Actinomadura kijaniata NBRC 14229 | reverse complement strand
GGCCCGCCGCTCGGTGAGCGGCGGGCCGTGACGTTCGCCGGTCCGCACGGTGACGCCGGGGCGAACGGCTTTCCGCGCGTTGGGGTGGGCCGCTCCACCGGTCGTCCCAGGCTGGCGGTGGAACCACCCCGGACGGCCGATGCTCCGGAGCCGTCGGGGAACGGCGGACGCTCAGGGTTCGGGAGGCGCCAGGAACGGCACGACCCAGTCCGGAGTGATCTCGGCGGCGAACGCGACCGCGTCCCGCTCGGCCATGTCGACCGCCGCGTAGCCGCCCTCGCCCGCGCCGACCGCGACGGTGAGGGTCGCCAGGCCCAGCCGCCGCTGGAACAGGGTGCGGCGCATCCGCCAGCCGATCACCGCGCGGTGCTCGACGACGACCTGGCGGCGGCGCAGCGACCCCGACCGCACCGACAGCCGGACGCCGTCGGTGGCGTGCCCGAGCTGCCGGTACCGGTCCAGCCCCAGCGGGACGGCGAGGACCGCCAGCGCCAGACCCCCGTAGGCGACCCACGGCTGACCGGCCGCCGCCGCGAGCGCGGCGAACGCCAGCGGCGGCGCGACGGCCCGCACGACCCGGCGGCTCCGCGCCGCCCTCGGGTGCGGGACC
>NZ_BCQR01000354.1 GCF_001552175.1 Actinomadura kijaniata NBRC 14229 | reverse complement strand
ATCGAGTGGTACGACTTCTTCCTGTACGGCAGCGCCGCGGCGCTGGTGTTCAACAAGTTGTTCTTTCCCACCGCTGATCCGTTGGTGGGGACGTTGATCGCGTTCACCACCTATGCGATCGGGTTCTTGGCCCGGCCGTTGGGCGGGGTGGTGTTCGGTCACTTCGGTGACAAGGTCGGGCGCAAGCGGCTGCTGGTGTTGAGCCTGCTGCTGATGGGGGGTGCGACCTTTGCGATGGGGTTGCTGCCCACCTATGCCAGCATCGGGGTGGGGGCGCCGATCCTGCTGACGGTGCTGCGGCTGGTGCAGGGGTTCGCACTCGGTGGTGAGTGGGGCGGGGCGGTGCTGATCGTCTCTGAGCACGGCGGGGCCGAGAAGCGGGGATTCTGGGCGTCGTGGCCGCAGTCGGGGGCGCCGGGGGGCAACCTGCTGGCCACCGGGGTGCTGGCGTTGCTGGCGGCGGTGCAGTCCGATGCGGCGTTCCTGGCGTGGGGGTGGCGGGTGCCGTTCCTGCTGTCGGGGGTGCTGGTGCTGGTGGGGTTGTGGATCCGGATCTCGGTGTCGGAGTCACCGGTGTTCCTGGAGGCCAAGGCCCGCGCCGAAGCCCGCGCCG
>NZ_BCQR01000353.1 GCF_001552175.1 Actinomadura kijaniata NBRC 14229 | reverse complement strand
CCCGGCCGCCGCCGCGCGCGGCCCGGCCGCCCCGACGCCCGCGACCGTCGCCGCCACGGTGAACTCCACCGGCCTCGCCTCCGGCGCCTCCGACGGCAAGCTCGGCCCCGACCGCGACCACATGCTGGAGATCGGCGAGCATGTCGCCCAGAAGTGGATCTTCGAGCGGGGCCGCGACAACATCCGCGACCTGCTGCCCGGCCCGATCCTGCCCCCGGTCATCGACAAGGAGCTGCTGATCGAGGCGGAGAAGGAGCTCGGCGGCTCCCTGCGCCCCTACCAGGAGGCCCGCACCTGGCTGCGGGACGGCTTCTGGGAGCGCGTGTACCGCGAGTTCGGCATCGGGATCGGCAAGTCCGACTGACCCCCGGCGCCCCGGCCACGAACGTCGGGTTTTGTGATTGTTCGGGCACGGGGCGTGACGAACGGGTACAGTCCCCGCCGTGATGTGGGGTCATCGCCCGGGTGCGCTCCGGCACCTCCGGGCCGTGTCGGCTCTGGCGCTCCTGACCGGGTGCGCGGCGGCCGGGTGCGAGTCGCCCGTCGCGTTCCGCCGGCCGGGCCAGGGCGGGCCGGGCGCTCCGTTCGCGGCGCTCGGCGGGCCCGCGCCCTACGTCACGCCGGC
>NZ_BCQR01000352.1 GCF_001552175.1 Actinomadura kijaniata NBRC 14229 | reverse complement strand
ATGAATCATCATGAATGCCATGGCTTCGGCGGTGTGCTTGAGCCCCGCTACATTGTCGGCGCGGAATCACTTGACCAGTGAGCTATTACGCACTCTTTCAAGGGTGGCTGCTTCTAAGCCAACCTCCTGGTTGTCACGGCAACTCCACATCCTTTACCACTTAGCACACGCTTAGGGGCCTTAGCCGATGATCTGGGCTGTTTCCCTCTCGACTACGAAGCTTATCCCCCGCAGTCTCACTGCCACGCTCTCACTTACCGGCATTCGGAGTTTGGCTGACGTCAGTAACCCGGTAAGGCCCATCGGCCATCCAGTAGCTCTACCTCCGGCAAGAAACACGTGACGCTGCACCTAAATGCATTTCGGGGAGAACCAGCTATCACGGAGTTTGATTGGCCTTTCACCCCTAACCACAGGTCATCCCCCAGGTTTTCAACCCTGGTGGGTTCGGGCCTCCACACCGTCTTACCGGCGCTTCACCCTGCCCATGGCTAGATCACTCCGCTTCGGGTCTACAGCATGCGACTAACAACGCCCTATTCAGACTCGCTTTCGCTACGGCTACCCGCCACCGGTTAACCTCGCCACACACCATAACTCGCAGGCTCATTCTTCAAAAGGCACGCCATCACGAACACAGCCCGAAGACTG
>NZ_BCQR01000351.1 GCF_001552175.1 Actinomadura kijaniata NBRC 14229 | reverse complement strand
ACGGGAGGCATGCTCCCTCACCAGGCGTGGTCCCCCTTCTCCCAAAGTTACGGGGGCAATTTGCCGAGTTCCTTAACCACAGTTCACCCGATCGCCTCGGTATTCTCTACCTGACCACCTGAGTCGGTTTGGGGTACGGGCCGCCGGTACACTCACTAGAGGCTTTTCTCGGCAGCATGGGATCACTCACTTCACCTAAAACGGCTCGGCATCACATCTCACCCTCATGCACTACGGATTTGCCTATAGTGCGGGCTACATGCTTACCCCGGGACAACCATCGCCCGGGCTGAGCTACCCTCCTGCGTCACCCCATCGCTCACCTACTACCACCTCGGGTCCCATGCTCCCCGACACCGGCTAGACCCGAAGGTCGTCACCGGGCGGTTCGGATGGTTAGCATCAGCGGATTCAGCGTTGGCGCATACCAGCGGGTACGGGAATATCAACCCGTTGTCCATCGACTACGCCTGTCGGCCTCGCCTTAGGTCCCGACTTACCCTGGGCGGATTAGCCTGCCCCAGGAACCCTTGGTCATTCGGCGCACACGTTTCTCACGCGTGATTCGCTACTCATGCCTGCATTCTCACTCCTCCAGCCTCCACCACTCGATCACTCGGCGGCTTCGCTGGCTGAAGGACGCTCCCCTACCCATCAACACTTGC
>NZ_BCQR01000350.1 GCF_001552175.1 Actinomadura kijaniata NBRC 14229 | reverse complement strand
TTCTCTGTTGCGATTTGTTTGATCGTTTCGTGTGTTCAAGTTTTTAAGGGCATACGGTGGATGCCTTGGCATCAGGAGCCGATGAAGGACGTGGGAGCCTGCGATATGCCTCGGGGAGTCGGCAACCAGACTTTGATCCGGGGATTTCCGAATGGGGAAACCTGGCACCCGTCATGGGGTGTCGCCGCCGGTTGAATGTATAGGCCGGTTGGTGGGAACGCGGGGAAGTGAAACATCTCAGTACCCGCAGGAAGAGAAAACAAGAGTGATTCCGTGAGTAGTGGTGAGCGAAAGCGGAAGAGCCTAAACCGTGCGCGTGTGATAGCTGGTAGGCGTTGCGTGTGCGGGGTTGTGGGACCATCCGGTCAGCTCTACCAGGCTGGCAAAGAGTTACCAAGTCGCGTGATAGTCGAACGGCATGGGAAGGCCGACCGTAGACGGTGAGAGTCCGGTAGACGAAATTGCGTGACCTCTTGGGTGTGTTCCCGAGTAGCACGGGGCCCGTGAAATCCCGTGTGAATCTGCCACGACCACGTGGTAAGGCTGAATACTCCCTGATGACCGATAGCGGACCAGTACCGTGAGGGAAAGGTGAAAAGTGCCCCGGTGAGGGGTCGTGAAATAGTACCTGAAACCGTGTGCCTACAAGCCGTCAGAGCGTCCTCA
>NZ_BCQR01000349.1 GCF_001552175.1 Actinomadura kijaniata NBRC 14229 | reverse complement strand
CGGCGACGGTGTTGTGGGTGGCCTCGTCGATGAGGATGAACCCGCCGGTCAGCCGGTTGCGGCCGTAGTCGTCGACGAACAGCGGCTGGGTCACCCGCAACGAGATCCGGCCGATCTCGTTCAACCCCAGCCCGGTGGCAGTCTCGTCGCGGTGCAGGGTGTTGACATCCAGCCGGTAGTGCAGGTCCTTGACCATCGCCCGCGCGGTGCGGGTGGTGTGCTTGACCAGCAACTTCATCCGCGGCGACAACTGCCGGTCCGGGGTCATCCAGCACACCATCGCCTCCAGGTCCTGGGCGACCTCGGGCCGGTTGCCCGGCCGGGCGATCATGTCCCCCCGCGAGATGTCGATATCGTCGGCCAGCCGCAACGTCACCGACATCGGCGCATACGCCTCCTGGACGGATCCGTTCGGCCCGTCGATATGGGTGATGGTGGTGGTCAGCCCGGACGGCAGGTGGACGACCTCATCACCGGGCTTGAGGACGCCACCGGCGACCTGCCCGGCGTAACCCCGGTAGTCGTGCAGCTCGGGATCGGTGGACTTGTGCGGGCGGATGACGTACTGCACCGGGAACCGCACATCGATCAGGTTGCGGTCCGAGGCGATGTGCACATGCTCCAGATGGTGCAGCAGCGAGGACCCCTCGTACCAGGGCATGTTGCCGCTGCGCTCCACCACGTTGTCGCCGTGCAGCGCCGACAGCGGGATGAAGGTCAGG
>NZ_BCQR01000348.1 GCF_001552175.1 Actinomadura kijaniata NBRC 14229 | reverse complement strand
GGCGCCGGCCAGCAGCGACGGGCCCAGCAGGTCGGCGGGGAACGTGCCGTCGGCGGGGGCGCGGGCGAGCCAGGCCAGCCCGGCGGCCAGGGCCGCCAGCGCCGCGGCCAGCGAGGCCCGCACCGGCAGCCGGGGCGCGACGGCGGACGCCAGCGTGATCGCGCCGGCCAGCGGGAGCTGGGTGAGCCCGGCCTCCAGCGGCCCGTGCCCGAGCACGTTCTGCTGGTAGAGCGGCAGGTAGTAGAACAGCCCGATCCACACCGCGCCCAGCAGCGCCATGGCGACGTTCGCGGTGACCGGCCCGCGCCGCAGCAGCCGCGACGGCACCAGCGGGTCGCGGGCGGACCGGCCGAGGCGGCGCTGCCGGAGCGCGAACGCGCCCAGCAGCAGGACCCCGGCCAGGCCCGCGGCGGCGTTCCCCGCGGTCACCGCGTACACGAGCCCGACCAGGCCGCCGGTCGCGGCGACCGCGCCGGTCCAGTCCACCGAGCCCCCGGCGGGAGGGTCGGCGGGCACCAGCGCCAGCGTGGCCGCCAGCGACGCCGCCGCCAGCGGGACCGTCACGTGGAACACCGCGGGCCAGCCCCACAGGTCGGTCAGCAGGCCGCCGAGCAGCACGCCCGCCGCGCCGCCCGCCCCCGACACCGCGCCCCACACGCCGAGGGCCCGCCCGCGTCCGGGGCCCGGCGGGAAGACCAGCAGGACCAGCCCGAGCGCGGCCGGGGCCAGCAGCGCCGCCCCGGC
>NZ_BCQR01000347.1 GCF_001552175.1 Actinomadura kijaniata NBRC 14229 | reverse complement strand
CCCTGCTCGCCGTGCGGCACCTTCAGCGAGGTGTCGCGCACCTCACGGGCCTTCTCACCGAAGATCGCGCGCAGCAGCCGCTCCTCGGGGGTCAGCTCGGTCTCGCCCTTGGGGGTGACCTTGCCCACCAGGATGTCGCCGGGCACCACATCGGCGCCGATGCGGATGATGCCGCGCTCGTCCAGGTCGGCCAGCACCTCCTCGGACACGTTGGGGATGTCCCGGGTGATCTCCTCGGGCCCCAGCTTGGTGTCGCGGGCGTCCACCTCGTGCTCTTCGATGTGGATCGAGGACAGCACATCGTCCTGGACCAGGCGCTGGGACAGGATGATGGCGTCTTCGTAGTTGTGGCCCTCCCAGGGCATGAACGCCACCAGCAGGTTCTTGCCCAGCGCCATCTCGCCCTGGTCGGTGCACGGGCCGTCGGCGATGACCTGGTTGACCTCGACGCGCTGGCCCTCGTCCACGATGGGCTTCTGGTTGAAGCAGGTGCCCTGGTTGGAGCGCTTGAACTTGGCCACCCGGTAGGTGGTGCGGGTGCCATCGTCGTTCATCACGGTGATGTAGTCGGCCGAGACCTCCTCCACCACCCCGGCCTTGTCGGCCACGATCACATCACCGGCATCCACCGCGGCGCGGTACTCCATACCGGTACCCACCAGCGGCGCCTCACTGCGCAGCAGCGGCACCGACTGGCGCTGCATGTTGGAACCCATCAACGCCCGGTTGGCGTCGTCGTGCTCCAGGAACGGGATCATCGCC
>NZ_BCQR01000346.1 GCF_001552175.1 Actinomadura kijaniata NBRC 14229 | reverse complement strand
TCGTAGGCCAGGGCTTTGGAACGCGGCCTAGTCGATCACGGCCTGTTCGGCCCCGGCCTGTTCGTTCACGCCGGTCCGGTCCTTCCAGCACTCGGCCATCTCGGTGAGCCGCGCCGCCGCGTCCCGGGCCGGGATGCCCTTGCCCACCGCCAGGCCCAGCAGGTAGGCGGTCACCGGGGCGCCCGGCCGGGTCACCTGGTGGGCGACGTCGCGCGCCAGGTCCAGCACCAGGTCCCGGTCCAGGTCGTCGCGGGCGACGCCGAGTTCGAGGCACACGGCCTTGATCCAGTCCTCCAGCATGCCGTTCCTCCCCCTAGGTGGACCTCCACTGTCGCACGGGTCGGCCGCGGCGAGCAGGTCGGCCCTGGCCAGCGTGTCGGGGGTGTCGCAGTCGTACCACGGAGGACGCTCCCCCGCCTCGGCCGTCACCGGCACCGGCTCCAGGGGGCGCAGCAGCCCGTGCAGGGAGGAGCGGGTGTAGCCGTCGAGGGCCGCGCGCAGGGCCGCGGTGCGCCAGCATCCGGCCAGCCACTGCTCGCGGCCCCGGTCGTCCAGCAGGACGGCCCCGGCCGCGTCGCGGGCGGCCTCCCGCAGGGCGGTCACGTGCCGGACGCGCAGGAACGGCAGGTCGGCGGCGAGCAGCACCACCCACGGCGCGTCCACCTCGGCCAGCCCGGCGCGCAGCGCGGGCACCGGGCCCGCGCCGGGCGGGTCCTCCCGGACGGTGACCGCGTCCGGGACGGCGTCGCGGGGCGGGCCGACCACGACCAGGCGGC
>NZ_BCQR01000345.1 GCF_001552175.1 Actinomadura kijaniata NBRC 14229 | reverse complement strand
TAGGTTGTGTCGTCAAAGTTCATAGCCACATCAGCACGGCGGCCAGGGTGATGGCGGCCTGGTAGGACTCGGCGGTCTTGTCGTAGCGGGTGGCGATGCCGCGCCAGTGCTTGAGCCGGTTGAAACAGCGTTCCACCACGTTGCGACACTTGTAGACCTCGGGGTCGAAGCCCGGGGGCCGTCCGCCGCGGGAGCCGCGCCGGGCCCGGCCCGCGACCTGGTCGGCGCGTTCGGGGATGGTGGCGCCGATCCCGCGCCGCCGCAGGTGGGAACGGATGGCCCGGCTGCTGTAGCCCTTGTCGGCCACCACATGATTGGGACGCGTCCGGGGTCGCCCCGGCCCCAGACGCGGCACCCGAATCTGGTCCAGCACGGTCTCGAGCATGGTGCAGTCGTTGACGTTGCCGCCGGTTACCACCAGCGCCAGCGGCCGCCCGCGCCCATCACAGGCCAGATGGATCTTGGTGGTCAGCCCGCCCCGCGACCGCCCGAGCGCCCGGTGGTGCCCCCTTTTGGTGCGCCGGCGGCGCTTTGGTGGGCCCGTGCGATGGTGGAGTCCACCGCCACCAGCCAATCGATGTCGCCGGCGGCATCGGCGCGGGCCTGGAGGGCTTGCAGCATGGCGGTGAAGGTGCCATCGGCGGCCCACCGGCGAAACCGGGTGTGCAGACTGGCCCACGAGCCATAGCGTTCGGGCACGTCCCGCCAGGGCGCCCCGGTGCGGAACTTCCACACGATCCCGTTCAACATCCGCCGGTCATCGGCTCGGGGCCGGCCCATCCGCTGCCGCGGCAGCAGCGGCTCCAGCACTTCCCACTCGACATCGCTCAGCTCATGACGACGAACCACATCATCAAGGATCGCCGCCGCGCCAGCCGACCGCATCCACTTTGAAGACAGAACCTAGCC
>NZ_BCQR01000344.1 GCF_001552175.1 Actinomadura kijaniata NBRC 14229 | reverse complement strand
GGGGCCGGTGTCGCGGTGGGCCGACCGGTCGCGCGGGCTGCGCGGGCCGGTCGCCGAGGGCGTTCCACCGCGCGGGACGGGCGCGTGGCGCGCCAGCGCCCTGCCCCGCTGACACGTCCCCGCCGCCCCCTCCGCCCGTCGCGGGGGCGGCGGGACATGCGGAACGACATCTAACCGTGGTTCACCCACTCGAACGGCCTTCACACGAATAAGGTGAAAGGCCATGGCCACCTCGGAGTTCGTCCCACAGCCCGCGCGATACGCCATCTTCGTCGACGCGGGATACCTCTACGCGGCCTCCGGTGCGCTGCTGCTGGGGTGCAGTTCCCGCCGGGAGTACCGGGTGGCCGCCGAGAAGCTGATCAAGGCGTTGACCTCGCACGCCGACGAGCAACTGCTGGGCGAACTGCTGCGGGTGTACTGGTTCGACGCCGCGCCCAAGCGGCAGCCGACGGTGGACCAGCGCGTCATCGCCAACCTCCCGCTGGTGAAGCTGCGGCTCGGCAACCTGAACGCGCAGGGCCAGCAGAAGGGCGTGGACGCCCAGCTCCGCGCCGACCTGGAGGCGCTGGCCCGGCACCGCGCCATCACCGACGCGGTGCTGCTGGCGGGCGACGAGGACATGCTGCCCGCCGTGGAGGCCGCGCAGCGCTACGGGGTCCGCGTCCACCTGTGGGGCGTCGAGCCCACCCACGGCTCCAACCAGGCCGAGTGGCTGGTGTGGGAGTCCGACACGGTGGAGGTGCTCCAGGCCGACTTCCTGCGGCCGTACTTCACCAAGGCGAAGGTGCTGCCGGTCCCGGCGCCGCCCGCGGCCGTCCCGGGGGGCGGCCCGGTCGAGCGGACGCCCGTCCCGTCCCCGGCGCAGGTGTTCGCGGGGCGCGTCCCGTCGGTGCGCCCGGCCCCGGCCGCCGCC
>NZ_BCQR01000343.1 GCF_001552175.1 Actinomadura kijaniata NBRC 14229 | reverse complement strand
TCGAAGCTGAGAATCTAAGCGCCGGTAAACGGCGGTGGTAACTATAACCATCCTAAGGTAGCGAAATTCCTTGTCGGGTAAGTTCCGACCTGCACGAATGGCGTAACGACTTCCCCGCTGTCTCAACCACAGGCCCGGCGAAATTGCAGTACGAGTAAAGATGCTCGTTTCGCGCAGCAGGACGGAAAGACCCCGGGACCTTCACTATAGCTTGGCATTGGCGCTTGGAGCGTCTTGTGTAGGATAGGTGGGAGACTGTGAAGCCGGCACGCTAGTGTTGGTGGAGTCGCTGGTGAAATACCACTCTGGTCGTTTTGAGTGTCTAACCCGCACCCGTGGATCCGGGTGGGGGACAGTGCCTGGTGGGTAGTTTAACTGGGGCGGTTGCCTCCCAAAGAGTAACGGAGGCGCCCAAAGGTTCCCTCAGCCTGGTTGGTCATCAGGTGGTGAGTGCAAGGGCACAAGGGAGCTTGACTGTGAGACCGACGGGTCGAGCAGGTGCGAAAGCAGGGCCTAGTGATCCGGCACCGACGTGTGGAAGTGGTGTCGCTCAACGGCTAAAAGGTACCCCGGGGATAACAGGCTGATCTTCCCCAAGAGTCCATATCGACGGGATGGTTTGGCACCTCGATGTCGGCTCGTCGCATCCTGGGGCTGGAGTAGGTCCCAAGGGTTGGGCTGTTCGCCCATTAAAGCGGCACGCGAGCTGGGTTTAGAACGTCGCGAGACAGTTCGGTCCCTATCCGCTGCGCGCGTAGGAGAATTGCGAGGATCTGTCCCTAGTACGAGAGGACCGGGACGGACGGACCTCTGGTGTGCCAGTTGTCCCGCCCGGGGCACGGCTGGTTGGCTACGTTCGGTAGGGATAACCGCTGAAAGCATCTAAGCGGGAAGCCTTCCTTTAGATGAGTTCTCCCTCCC
>NZ_BCQR01000342.1 GCF_001552175.1 Actinomadura kijaniata NBRC 14229 | reverse complement strand
ACCGGATGGTCCCACAACCCCGCACACGCAACGCCTACCAGCTATCACACGCGCACGGTTTTAGGCTCTTCCGCTTTTCGCTCACCACTACTCACGGAATCACTCTTGTTTTCTCTTCCTGCGGGTACTGAGATGTTTCACTTCCCCGCGTTCCCACCAACCGGCCTATACATTCAACCGGCGGCGACACCCCATGACGGGTGCCAGGTTTCCCCATTCGGAAATCCCCGGATCAAAGTCTGGTTGCCGACTCCCCGAGGCATATCGCAGGCTCCCACGTCCTTCATCGGCTCCTGATGCCAAGGCATCCACCGTATGCCCTTAAAAACTTGAACACACGAAACGATCAAACAAATCGCAACAGAGATGAACCCCTCCACCACCAGTCCCAAAGGGCCGATAGCTTCACGATCCATCAGAGATGCTCGCGTCCACTGTGTAGTTCTCAAAAAACAACCGGGTCAACCGGGTCTCACAGGCTCGCGCCCGAGAGGCCACCGGCCCCGCGATCCAGAAGAAACAACCCAGCCCCGTCCCACCAAGCCATGCGGCTTGACGCTTCGGGGCTGAAGGGTCCGTTTCCTCAGGACCCAACAGCGTGTCCAGCACAGGCAGCCCCATCGGCTCCCGTTCCACGCCACCACACGAGGTGGTGGCAGTACTAGCGAGGTCAACGACCCCCTGTGCTGAGTAGCCAGTGCTCCACATCTATGAGCAGCTGCCTGACGAGCGTTCGTCGTCAACGGCAGCGCCGACCAGATCCTCGCGAGCGAGCGATCTGGCCAGTGGGTGCTCCTTAGAAAGGAGGTGATCCAGCCGCACCTTCCGGTACGGCTACCTTGTTACGACTTCGTCCCAATCGCCGGCCCCACCTTCGACCGCTCCCCCCACTAGGTGGTTGGGCCACGGGCTTCGGGTGTTGCCGACTTTCGTGACGTGACGGGCGGTGTGTACAAGGCCCGGGAACGTA
>NZ_BCQR01000341.1 GCF_001552175.1 Actinomadura kijaniata NBRC 14229 | reverse complement strand
TCTCAGCGGCTGACGGTGGTCTCCTGGCCCACACGCGACAGCTTCTCGGGGTTGCGCACGTGATACAGACCGGCGACGCGGCCGTTGTCCACATGCACCGCCAGCACGCCGTCGATCTGCCCATCGACCCGCACCAGCAGCCCCGGACCGCCGTTGACCTGGACCGGCTCGACCACCCGTTCCACCTGGCGGCCATACCAGCCAGAAGCCAGCAAACGCGCCACCTTGCCGGCCCCCACCACCGGCCGCGGCAGGGCATGGGTGACCCCACCGCCATCACTGAGCGCCACCACATCAGGCGCCAGCAGGTCCAACAGGCCCTGCAGGTCACCGGTCTGCACCGCCCGCTGGAACGCCTGCAGCACCGCGCGGGTCTCGGTAGGGGAGACGGTGGCGCGGGGGCGGCGCGCCGCCACATGCGCCCGAGCCCGGTAGGCGGTCTGGCGCACCGCGGCCGGGCTCTTGTCCACCGCCTGGGCGATCTCGGCATACTCCAGGCCGAACACCTCACGCAGCACAAACACCGCCCGCTCGATGGGCGCCAGGGTCTCCAGCACCAGCAGCATCGCCATCGACACGCTCTGGGCCAGCTCGATGTCCTCGGCCACATCCGGCGCGGTCAGCAACGGCTCGGGCAACCACGGCCCCACATAGGACTCCCTGCGCCGACCCAGCACACGCAGCCGGTCCAGCGCCTTGCGGGTGACGATCCGCACCAGATAGGCGCGCACCTCCCGCACGCTGCCCGGCTCCACCTTCACCCAGCGCAGCCAGGTCTCCTGCAGCACATCCTCAGCATCGGTGGCCGAGCCGAGCATCTCATAGGCCACGGTGAACAGCAGATTGCGGTGAGCCACAAACGCCTCGGTGGCCACACCCACCTGATCCAGCGGCTCGCTCTCGTTGGTGGTCGGTGCGCTGTGCTCCCTCATGCCCGGCTCCCGCCTGCTCGCTCTCAGCCCTGCCACACGCACAAGACGC
Organism: Actinomadura kijaniata NBRC 14229; assembly: GCF_001552175.1. Lineage (GTDB taxonomy): Bacteria > Actinomycetota > Actinomycetes > Streptosporangiales > Streptosporangiaceae > Spirillospora > Spirillospora kijaniata. The sequence goes on along the minus strand of NZ_BCQR01000341.1, from coordinate 110 downwards.
CGACCCCCACCGCCCTGTAACACCCACGACCGGTGGCCTAGGTCACAAGATCGCGCTGTTACGGGGGCCGGGACGCCGACGTCTGGTGTTCGTCAGGACGCCGCGCCAAC
>NZ_BCQR01000340.1 GCF_001552175.1 Actinomadura kijaniata NBRC 14229 | reverse complement strand
GCGGTCGCGGTCGATGGGTCTGCCGGGGACCAAGCTCGATCTGATGGCTTTGGACCGGGTGACGCCCACCGTGGTGGTGGCGCGCTGGCGGGTGCACAACACCACCGCCGCCGAGTACAAGGTGGACACGATGCTGAAGGCGCCGGCGCTGGACAACCTGCTGGACCAGAACGCCGCCTCGGCGCTGTCGCTGGTCGACTCGGTCAACGGCAACCGGCACTTCCCGCTGTCGGACCCCTATGCGGGCTGCCTGTGCACCCGGGGTGCGATGCCCATCGCGCCGGGCGGCACGTTGGATGTGGTGGCGGCCTTCCCCGCGCCCCCGGCCGAGGTGACCACCATGGACGTGGTGTTCCCCACCGCGCCGGTGTTCATGGACGTGCCGCTCGGCAGCCGCCCGGCTGAGATGCTGCCGGTGACGGCCACCGCCAAGGCCGATGTGAACGCCCCCACCTGGAAGTCCCGCATCCGCCCGCTGGTCAACACGGTGGACGATCCGATCAAGTCCCAGGACGATGACGGCAAGCAGCTCAGCGTGCGGCTGTCGTCGGATGTGGTGTTCGCGCTGAACAAGGCCGACCTGAACGACAAGGCCCAGGCGGTGCTGAAGGAGGTGGCGGCCAAGATCGACCAGTCGCCGGGCTCGACCGTCAAGATCGACGGCCACACCGACAACAGCGGCACCGACGCCATCAACCAGCCGCTGTCGCAGCGGCGGGCCGACAGCGTCAAGGCGGCGCTGGAGAAGCTGGTCACCCGCACCGGCGTCACCTACCAGACCCAGGGCCACGGCTCCCGCCAGCCCATCGCCACCAACGACAACGCCGCCGGACGCCAGACCAACCGGCGAGTCACCATCTCCTTCGACCGTCCCAAGCCCCCCGCCCCGGCCACCCCGTCGCCCGGTGCCGCGCCGGCGGCCTCGGGCCGGCCGTTGGGGACCGCGCCGATCGGTGCGCCGCCGGTTGCCCACGACAACTCCTGGCCGGCCAGGGGGCAGGTGCGTATCGATGAGCTCAAGCGTGATGCCAATGGTTATGTGTCGCTGGTCTGGACGGTCCGCAACGACGACCCGGCCAAGAAGATGAACATCTGGACCGCCTTTGAGGATTATCGGGGGACGTATCTGAAGTCCAGCACCG
>NZ_BCQR01000339.1 GCF_001552175.1 Actinomadura kijaniata NBRC 14229 | reverse complement strand
CGCGCGCATCAAGGAGCCGCTCGAAGTCCCGGACCTCCTTGCTCTGCAGACCAACTCTTTTGACTGGCTGCTGGGCAACGAGAGGTGGAAGGCCCGGGTCGAGGCGGCCCAGAAGGCCGGAAGCAAGAGCGTCCCGACCCAGTCGGGCCTGGAAGAGATCTTCGAAGAGATCAGTCCGATTGAGGACTTCTCGGGGACCATGTCGCTGTCGTTCCGGGATCACCGGTTCGAGCCGCCCAAGTACTCCGTGGAGGAGTGCAAGGACAAGGACATGACCTACTCCGCCCCGATGTTCGTCACGGCGGAGTTCATCAACAACACCACCGGTGAGATCAAGAGCCAGACGGTGTTCATGGGGGACTTCCCGCTCATGACGCCCAAGGGCACCTTCATCATCAACGGGACCGAGCGGGTGGTGGTCTCGCAGCTGGTGCGGTCGCCGGGGGTGTACTTCGACCGCGCGCTGGACAAGGCCAGCGACAAGGACATCTATGGGTGTCGGGTGATTCCCAGCCGGGGGGCCTGGCTGGAGTTTGAGATCGACAAGCGCGACAACGTGGGTGTGCGCATCGACCGCAAGCGCAAGCAGCCGGTGACGGTGTTGCTGAAGGCGCTGGGCTGGGACGAGGCGCGGATCCGGGAGCGGTTCGGCGCGTATGAGTCGATCAACATCACGCTGGAGAAGGACCACACCTCCGGTCAGGATGATGCGCTGCTGGACATCTACCGCAAGCTGCGCCCGGGTGAGCCGCCCACGCGTGAGTCGGCGCAGACGCTGTTGGAGAACCTGTACTTCAACCCCAAGCGGTATGACCTGGCCAAGGTGGGCCGTTACAAGGTCAACAAGAAGCTCGGTCTGGACCTGGAGACCAACCAGGGCACGTTGACCGAGGATGACATCGTGGCCACCATCGAGTACCTGGTGCGGCTGCATGCCGGCGAGGAGGAGGGTTCGCTGGGCGGGGTGGCGGTGCCGATCGAGGTCGATGACATCGACCACTTTGGCAACCGGCGGCTGCGCACGGTGGGTGAGCTGATCCAAAACCAGGTCCGGCTGGGTCTGGCCCGGATGGAGCGGGTGGTCCGGGAGCGGATGACCACCCAGGACGTGGAGGCGATCACTCCGCAGACCCTGATCAACATCCGCCCGGTGGTGGCCTCGATCAAGGAGTT
>NZ_BCQR01000338.1 GCF_001552175.1 Actinomadura kijaniata NBRC 14229 | reverse complement strand
TCCAGTCGAGCGGCGACCGCCGAGAGCGCCGAGGACTGAAGCGGGGTGAAGCCCCCGAGCGGAAAGAAGGGCACATAAGCAACACCGTCGGTGGCGAGCCGGTCGATGAGCTTGTCGTCGTGGCGGTGGGCGAGGTTGTACATGTTCTGCACGCACACGATCGGCGCGATGCTCTGTGCCTCGGTGACCTGCTCCTCGGTGGCGTTGCTGATCCCGAGGTGGCGGATCAGGCCCTGCTGCTGGAGTTCGACGAGCGTCTCGAACGCCTCGGCGAGCGAGCCGGGCTGGGGGCCTTCGGCGTTGCCGAGTCGGAGGTTGACCAGGTCGAGTACGTCGAGGCGGAGGGATTTGAGGTTGTCGTGGACCTGGCGGCGCAGATCTTGGGGTCGGCGGGCTGTAGGCCAGCCGCCCTGTTCGTCGCGGGTCGCACCCACCTTGGTCACGATGTGCAGCGACTCGGGATAGGGGTGCAGTGCCTCGCGGATCAACTCGTTGGTGACGCGCGGCCCGTAGGCGTCGCTGGTGTCGATGTGTGTGACACCGAGGGCGACCGCTTCACGCAGCACGGCCAGGGCACCCTCGCGATCGGCGGGCGGCCCCATGACCCACGGGCCGGCCAGTTGCATGGCGCCGTAGCCGAACCGGGTGACGGTCAGGTCACCCAGAGTCCAGGTGCCGCCGGGAAGAGAGAGGGAGGGTGTGCTCATCTTGTTGCCTTTCGTCGTGCACTTGGGGGTGGCGCCTGCTGCCTCCCTGCATCAGCATTGGAGAGAAACTTCCTGCCGGGAAGTAGGCACTTGGGAGTGCGTAACCCACCCATCGGTGAGAGGTGCGATCAGTGACGACGATGAAGGCGGCCCAGAAGAGGGCTCAGGCCAAGGTGGAGTACAACGCGTTCCTGGCAGGGTGCCCCAGCCGGCAACTGCTCGACCGAATCTCGGACAAGTGGGTCGTTCTGATCCTGTGTGCGCTGGGCGGCGACAACAACCCTGGCCAGCCCGGCGCAGCACACGCAGACGCTCCGAAGGCGATGCGTTACTCCGAGATCTCTCGTCTTCTGGCCGGGGTCAGCCAGAAGATGCTGACCCAGACGCTACGGTCGCTGGAGCACGATGGTCTGCTCACCCGTACCGTGACGCCAACCGTCCCTGTCACCGTCTCCTACGAGCTGACCGA
>NZ_BCQR01000337.1 GCF_001552175.1 Actinomadura kijaniata NBRC 14229 | reverse complement strand
AGGCGCCGGGCGCGGCCCCGCAGCGCGCGGCGGCCCGGCGGCCGGGTCAGGCCGGGCAGCGCCGTCGCCGCCAGCACGATCACCGCGAGGGTGGTGAACGCGCCGCCGTAGGAGCCGCCCGCCGCCAGCGACGCCACCAGCAGCGGGCCGACCACTCCCCCGACGCTCCAGGCGATGTTCATCAGCCCGTAGATGGCCCCGGCGTTGGTGAGGCCGAAGAAGTCGCCGACGGTCGCGGGCATCACCGCGTACCCGCCGCCGAAGTTCGCGAACACCACGGCGGCGAGCGGGACGAACAGCAGCGGCGTGGTGGCGTGGGGGGCCAGCAGCAGCGCCGCGCCCATCAGCGCCAGGATCAGCGTGAAGATCCGCATGCGGCCGTGGCGTTCCGACAGCCAGCCCCACAGGATGCGGCCCGCGCCGTTGAACAGCCCCATGAACCCGGTGAGCGCGGCGGCGGCGCCCGGCCCCATCCCGGTGATCGCGACGGCCGCGCCCGCGGTGACCGCGACAAAGCCGATGCCCGCGACGGTGTTGAGCGTCAGCATCGCCGTCAGCAGGTACCACTGCCGGGTCCGCAGCGCCTCCCGGAGCGTGAAGTCGCCGCGCCCGCCCGGTCTCGGGGCGGTCGGCGGCGGGTTCCGGAACAGCAGCGCGCCCGCCGTCGTGGCGACCAGGTAGCAGAGCCCGAGCGGCAGGAACGCCTCGGTCGGCGTCTGCCGGTGGGCGTCCACCAGGCCCTGCGCCAGCGGCGAGGTGAGCACCGCGCCGAACCCGAAGCCGCCGACCGCGACCCCGGTGATCAGGCCGCGCCTGTCGGGGTACCACTTCTGGAGCATCGCGACCGGGACGATGTAGGCGACCCCGAGGCCCAGCCCGCCGACCACCCCGAACGACAGCAGCATCCACCACAGCTGGTCCCGGCCCGTGGCCAGCGACGCCAGCATCGTGCCGGTCGCGTACAGGACGCCGCCGAGCAGCGCCGCCGCGCGCGGGCCGCGCCGGTCCTGGAGCCGCCCGCCCAGGTAGGTGCCCACGAACACCACGCCGATCGCCACCGAGAACGGCAGCACGGCCTGGGACCGCGACAGCCCGAAGGCGGTGCCGGGCTCCTGGAGCGCACGGGCGAGGACGCTCCAGGAGTAGATCCCGCCCAGCGACGCCTGGAACAGCACCGCCCCGCACGCGATGGCCAGGCGCGGCGGCCCGGCGGCGCGCGCGGGACGGCGGTGCCGGCCC
>NZ_BCQR01000336.1 GCF_001552175.1 Actinomadura kijaniata NBRC 14229 | reverse complement strand
TAGTAGGACTTTGTTAGGTGTCTGGTCGGATGAGTGATGCGGTGTTGTGCTGGGAGGATGACGCCTGAGGAGCTGGCGGGGTGTCGGGCCCGGCTGGAGGAGTTCACCACGCAGGTGTTCGCGCCGTTGGCGCGTGTCGATCAGCGGGTCAAGGGGGGACTGTATCTGCGCGGGCTGTTGCTGGATGGCCGTCGCAAGTCGATGCAGCCGATGGCGGCCCGGTTGGGGGTTGATCACCAGCGGTTGCAGCAGTTCATCACCTCCTCCACCTGGTCGTATGAACAGGTGCGGGCCCGGTTGGCGCGGCGTGTGGTGCGGGTGGTGCGGCCACAGGTATGGGTGATCGATGACACCGGGTTCCCCAAGGACGGCGACGCCTCGCCGGGGGTGGCCCGGCAGTACTCAGGCACGCTGGGCAAGACCGGCAACTGCCAGATCGCCGTCAGCGTGCACGCCGCCACCGATACCGCCTCCTGCCCGCTGAACTGGCGGTTGTTCATCCCTGACGCCTGGGACGGGCCTCAGGCGGCCGACCGGCGGGCGCGTTGTGGCATCCCGGCGACCGAGTGCCACCGGCCCAAGTGGCGGTTGGCGATCGAGATGCTGGACGAGCTGGCCGGGTGGGGGCTGTATCCGGCGGTGGTGGTCGCCGACAGCGACTACGGCAACAACGCGTTGTTTCGCCGGGGGTTGGCCGCGCGAGGGCTGGCCTATGCGGTGCAGGTCACCGGTGAGCTGACCGCCTATGACGCGGCGGCGGTGCCGCAGCGCCCGCCCTATGGCGGTCGCGGGCCGCGTCCGTTGCCGCGCTATCGCGATCGGCCGGTCAGCCTGCGTGAGCATGTGCTGGCCGCCGGAGCGGCCCAGGCCCGCACGCTGAGGTGGCGACACGGTGCGCGCGGGCCGTTGCGGGCCCGGTTTGTGCTGTTGCGGGTCCGGGTCGCGGGCCGGCGACCGCGCCCGCAAGCCGACGGCGTCATCGCCGAGCAGTGGCTGATCGCCCAGTGGCCCGCCGGGGCGGCCGAGCCGGTCAAGTACTGGTTGTCCAATCTGCCCGCCGACTTTCCGGCGGCGATGCTGGTGCGGTTGGCCAAGGCGCGCTGGCGGATCGAGCACGACTACCGCGAGCTGAAGACCGGGCTGGGCCTGGACCACTTCGAAGGACGCTCGTTCACCGGCTTCCACCGCCATCTGACGTTGGTCACCGCCGCCCACCTGTTTGTCACCGAACAGCGCCTGGACCCAAAAGCCCAGGTCGTGGCCTGAGCCTCTACCAAGTCCTGGATCTGCTGCAGCAGATGGTGACCACCGGGCCACACCACTGCCCGACCTGCCAACGACCAGCCACCTGGCTGCCCTACGACACCACCTAACAAAGTCCTACTA
>NZ_BCQR01000334.1 GCF_001552175.1 Actinomadura kijaniata NBRC 14229 | reverse complement strand
GCGCTCGGCGTCGCCGACCGGGGGCGGGCCGTCGTCGGCGGCCCGCCGCAGCAGCCGGGAGGTGGGGCGCGGTTCCGCGCCGTAGCCGCCCTCCCGGCGCGGGCCGAACGGCCCCACGAAGTAGCCCTCCGGGACCGGGAAGCCGAGCCCGGCCCGGACCTGCCAGTGCAGGGGCTCGGCGTCGCCGGCGCCGGGGAGCGGCACCGGCACCAGCGCGCGGCCCGGCGCCACGTACCGCCGCCAGGTCCCGTCGGTGAAGAACGCCGGGGCCGCCCGGCGCGGCTCGGCGGGCAGCGGCTTGGGCACGACCGGGACCAGCGCCAGCGCCAGGACCACCGCGCACAGCCGGGGCCCCTCGGCGGGCGCGCGGGCCCGCAGCCGGTCCACGCCGAGCGCGACCAGCAGCCCGATCGCCGGGACGCAGGTCATCGTCAGCCGCGACTCCAGCACCGACTCGTACAGCGGCAGCCGCGCCATCCAGCGCCACGGCCCGGGGACGCCGGTGGGCCGCCCGTTCACGACGATCTCCGGGCCGAGCGACAGCAGGACCCCGGTGACGACGACCGCGCCGAGTGCCCGCGCCAGCGGCAGCCGCCGCAGCCAGACCAGCAGCGCCGCGACCAGGACGACGACGGTCCAGCCGAAGAACGCGTTCTGCTCGGTGGTGCTCACGTCCAGCGGCCCCGGCGGGGCGGGATGCCCGGCCAGCGACTGGCGGGCGAACGCCGCCAGCACCGCCACGTCGTTCCCGGAGGGCCCGTGCAGCAGGCCGTCGTAGCTCCGCGGCCCCGCGAACTGCCACCACAGCGGATAGGCGCTGAGCGGGGCGAACACCGCCAGCCCGGCCAGCAGCGGACGGATGGCCGCCCGCGCCGCGTCGGGCCGCGACACGGCGTACACCACGGCGAACGGCACCAGCGCCGTCGCCGCCAGCAGCAGCGCCTCCTCGCCCATGTGGATCTGGTAGGCGGCGAGCAGCCCGAGGACCGCGCCGTCGCGGAGCGGCCGCCCGCCGCGCGCCAGCATCACCAGACGCCCGACGAGGAACGGCAGCACGAACAGCGCCACGAAGTTGGGGTGGGCGTTGGCGTGCGTGACGATCGGCGGGGCGAAGCCGCAGAACGCGCCGCCGACCGCCGCGGCCGGGCGCGACCCGCCCAGGTGCCGCCGGACCAGCCGGTACCAGCCCGCCGCCGTCCCGGCCAGCCCGGCGGTCAGCACCACCGCCCATGTCGCGCCCGGCCCGCACGCCAGGGTCAGCGGCGTGAGCGGGACCGAGACGCCGAGCATGACGGTGTTGCCCATGAGGTTGACGCCGTCGGGGTGGTTCTGGAGCGTCGTGAACAGCGGGTTCTCCAGGCGCGTGACGGCGCGCGCGGTCACCGCGAAGAACCACTCCCACTGGTTCTGGTCCGGGCCGCCGTCCACCAGGTAGCGCCCGGAGGGGGAGGCCCACAGGTTCTTCAGGACCGCCACGGCGGCCAGCAGGTACCCGGCCAGGATCAGGGCGTCGGCGCGGCGGCCCCCGGCGCGGGGCCGGGCGGGCCGCGGGGCGCGTTCCCGGCGGGCGG
>NZ_BCQR01000333.1 GCF_001552175.1 Actinomadura kijaniata NBRC 14229 | reverse complement strand
AGCTGGCGGCCGGCGAGCCCGCCGGGGACGCCGGGGACGCGGCCGCGCCGCGGCGGCACCTCGACCCGGCGTCCGGCGTGTTCGTCGGCGGGCCGGGCGAGCCGCCGCGGATCGTCTACCTGTTCCCGGGCCAGGGCTCGGGCACCCGCTCGGACGGCGGGGCGCTGCGCCGCCGCTTCGAGACCGTGGACGAGCTGTACGAGACGGCCGCGCTGCCCACCGGCGGCGACCAGGTCGAGACGGCGGTGGCGCAGCCGCGCATCGCGACCGCGTCCGTCGCCGGGCTGCGGGTGCTCACCGGGATGGGCGTGGAGGCGCGGGCCGCCGTCGGCCACAGCCTCGGCGAGATCACCGCGCTGCACTGGGCGGACGCCTTCGACGAGGCCGCGCTGCTGCGGATCGCCGCGGCGCGCGGCGCGACGATGAGCGCGCTGGCCGAGGACGACGGCGCGATGGCGGGGATCTCCGCCGACGCCGCGACGGTCGCGGAACTGCTCGCCGAGCAGGACGACGGCGTCGTCATCGCGGGCCGCAACGGGCCGCGGCAGACCGTGGTGTCCGGCCCGTCCGCCGGTCTGCTGCGGGTCATCGGCCGCGCCACCCGGGCGGGGCTCCAGGCGGTGCGGCTGCCGGTGTCGCACGCCTTCCACTCGCCGCTGGTCGCCCCGGCCGCCGAGGCGTTCGCCGGGCACCTGGCGGACGAGGCGCTGGCGCCGGTCCGCCGCCGGGTGGTCTCCACGGTGACGGGCGAGCCGGTCGCGGCCGGAACCGCGCAGGAGCTGCGGGAGCTGCTGCGCGCGCAGATCACCGCCCCGGTCCTGTTCGCCGACGCGCTCGCCGCGGCGGCGCGGGACGCGGACCTGCTGATCGAGGTCGGCCCCGGCCAGGTCCTCACCCACCTCGCCCGCGAGATCACCGGCGTTCCGGCCGTCGCCACCCGCACCGACGAGGACACCCTCACCGGCCTGCTGGGCGCGCTCGGCGCCGCGTTCGCCGTGGGCGCGGGCGTCGAGGTCGCCGAGCTGTTCGCCGACCGGCTGGTCCGGCCGTTCGACCCCGACACCGAGCCGGGCTTCATCTCCAACTTCTGCGAGATCGTCCCGGAGGTGGACGCGGCGCTGCTGGCCGACGCGTCCGCGAGGGCCGCCGTCGCCGCGGGCGCCGCGCCCGCCGCCGGGGCGGTGGACGTCGCGGACATCGACGACCCGCTGCTGCTCCTGCGCACGCTCGTCGCCCGCCGCGCCGAGTTCCCGCTGGAGGCCGTCCAGCCCGACAGCAAGTTCCTCGACGACCTGCACCTCAGCTCCATCGTCGTGTCGGAGCTGGTCGGCGAGGCGATGCGCACGCTCGGCCTGGCCGAGCCCGCCGCGCCGACCGGGTACGCGACCGCCACGGTCGGCCAGGTCGCCGAGGCCCTGCGGGAGCTGGTCGAGACGGGCGCCACCGGCACCGAGGACGCCGAGACGGCCGCCGCGCGCATCGTCCCGCCGGGCGTGGGGCCGTGGGTCCGCGCGTTCGCGCTCGACCGCCGCGCGACGCCCGCGCCCGCCCGGACCGCGCCGCGCGCCGAG
>NZ_BCQR01000332.1 GCF_001552175.1 Actinomadura kijaniata NBRC 14229 | reverse complement strand
GCGGCGCGAAGTTGCGGCCGCTTGGCCTGCCAACGTGGTCGGACAAACTGGTTGGCGAGGTAATCCGCCTGCTGTTGGAGGCGTACTACGAGCCGACCTTCTCCGACTCTTCCCATGGTTTCCGTCGCCGCCGGGGCTGCCACACCGCACTACGTGATGTGGCCAAGACCTGGAACGGGACGGTCTGGTTCATCGAGGGTGACATCGCCCAATGCTTCGATCGCCTCGATCACGAGGTCATGATCGGAACTCTGGGCGAGAAGATCCACGACAACCGGTTCCTGCGGCTGCTGCGGAACATGCTGAAGGCCGGATATCTGGAGGACTGGGTTTGGAACGCCACGCTCAGCGGTAGCCCGCAGGGCGGCGTCATGTCCCCGATCTTGTCCAACATCTATCTCCACAAGCTGGACCAGTTCATCGAGACGGTTCTGATACCGGAATACACCCGAGGAAGAGTCAGAAAGCCTAACCGTTCCTTCTATCGGGTATGGAAGGCGATCAGACGCGCACGCGAGCGCGGCGACCGCACCACCGTGCGCCAGCTGCGCAAGCAACTGCACAGCATGCCGAGCATGGATCCCTACGATCCGGATTACCGGCGGCTGAGGTATGTGCGCTATGCCGACGACACCCTGCTCGGGTTCGCCGGACCCAAAGCCGAAGCCGAGGAGATCAAACAACGACTGGCGCAGTTCCTGCGTGAGGACCTCAAACTGGAACTGTCGCCGGACAAAACCTTGATCACGCATGCCCGCACCCAGGCAGCCAGCTTCCTCGGCTACAACATCACCGTGCACCACAACGACCGCAAGGTTACCGGCCGGAAACGCTCGATCAACGGGCAAATCGGCCTGCGTGTTCCCCGCTCGGTGGTAACGGCCAAGCAGGCCCCGTACATGAAACGCGGAAAACCCGCGCACCGACCCGAGTTGCTGAACGCAGACGACTACATCATCATCAGCACCTACGGAACCGAATATCGGGGCATCGTCCAGTACTACCTGATGGCCGGCGACGTCTTTCGAATCGCTCGGCTGCAATGGGTCATGGAGACCTCGATGCTGAATACGCTGGCTGCCAAGCACCGCTCGTCGGTATCGAAGATGGCCCGCACATATGCGGCCACCCTCGACACGCCGCACGGGCCGCGCAAGTGCTTTGAAGCCCGCGTCGAACGCGTCGGCAGGAAGCCACTGGTCGGACGGTTCGGCGGAATTCCGCTGCGACAGAACAAGAAGGCGGTCATCACCGACCGCCAGCCGGTCCCGGTCAACATCAAACGCAAGGAAGTGGTCACCCGACTCCTGGCCGGACGATGCGAGGCCTGCGGGCGCATCGACGAGGTGGAGGTCCACCACGTCGCCAAACTCGCCGACCTCGGCAAACCGGGAACCGACCGGCCGCCGTGGGCAGATCTCATGGCCACAAGGCGCCGCAAGACCCTGGTGGTCTGCGGAGCCTGCCACATGGCCATCCACGGTCAACGACCTGGTCCAGCACTCACGGCAAAATCACTGGAGAGCGACGTGCGGTGAAAGTCGCACGCGTCGTTCGGGCTGGGGGCCGTCGGAAAAGGAGCTGCAAAGCCAGCCACCTCGCCGACGGCCCACCAGTACCAAA
>NZ_BCQR01000331.1 GCF_001552175.1 Actinomadura kijaniata NBRC 14229 | reverse complement strand
TGATCCCCCAGGGCACGCTCGCCGAGCGGCTGCGCGCCGGCGGGGTGGGGGTCCCCGCCTTCTACACGCCGGCCGGGGTCGGCACGCAGATCGCCGACGGCGGCCTGCCGTGGCGCCACGACGCCCTGGGGGAGGTGGCGGTGGCCTCCCCGCGCCGCGAGACCCGCCTGTTCGACGGCCGCGAGTACGTCCTGGAACCGGCGATCACCTGCGATTTCGCCCTCGTCCACGCCGCCCGCGGCGACCGGCACGGCAACCTGGTCTTCCGCCGCTCGGCCGCCAACTTCAACCCCCTGGCCGCGATGGCCGGGCGCGTCACCATCGCCGAGGTCGAGGAGCTGGTCGAGCCGAGGGAACTGGACCCCGACCAGGTCCACCTGCCCGGCGTGTTCGTCCAGCGCGTCGTCGCGCTCACCCCCGAGCAGGCCGCCGACAAGCCCGTCGAGCGCCGCACCGTCACCGGACCGGCCCCCGAGAGGACCCCGCGCTGATGCCCTGGACCCGCCAGCAGATGGCCGCCCGCGCCGCGGCCGAGCTCACCGACGGCAGCTACGTCAACCTCGGCATCGGGCTGCCCACGCTCATCCCCAACCACCTCCCGCCGGGCGTGCGCATCGTCCTGCACTCGGAGAACGGCATCCTCGGCACCGGCCCCTACCCGGCCGCCGACGAGGTCGACCCCGACCTGATCAACGCGGGCAAGGAGACCGTCACGGTCCTGCCGGGCGCCTGCTTCTTCGACTCGGCGCTGTCGTTCGGCATGATCCGCGGCGGCCACATCGACATCGCCGTCCTCGGCGCGATGCAGGTCTCGGCCCGCGGCGACCTGGCCAACTGGATGATCCCCGGCAAGATGGTCAAGGGCATGGGCGGCGCGATGGACCTGGTGCACGGCGCCCGCCGCGTGCTGGTCCTGACCGAGCACACCGCACGGGACGGCAGCCCCAAGATCGTCGCCGAGTGCGGCCTGCCGCTCACCGGCGTCGGCTGCGTCCAGCGGATCATCACCGACCTGTGCGTCCTGGACGTCACCCCCGAGGGACTGCGGCTCGTGGAGAGCGCGCCCGGCGTCACCCCGGACGACGTCAGGGCCTCGACCGGCGCGCCGGTCGCCGTCCCCGAGCACGTCCGAGGCGTCTGATCACCCCTGACCGCCCGTAGGGCCTTCACCCATCCCACGGCGACGACACGAAGGCTCTACGGGCACCCGGGCCGGACGGCCGCCCGCACCAGAGGCGGTAGCTGGGCGGCCGTCCCCGCCGGCCTTCCGCGCCCCGCCCCGCCCCGTCAACGGTGTGTGGTCCGTCCACTGGTCCGGCGCCGAAATGTGGGCGTCGTTCACGTAGCCCCTGATACGGCCAGCACCTAACGTTCCCTGTCACAGCCGCGCACGTGACTCAGATCACTTCCAGCGCCCATCCGTGACCGTTCACCCCTCACACCGGTCCCACCGCGACCCAGGAAGCAGCGATCCCATGACCGACGACACCATCTCCGCACCTCGACCGGCCCGTCCGGGCGGCATCGGCCGCGTGGTCGGCGCCAGCCTGATCGGCACGACC
>NZ_BCQR01000330.1 GCF_001552175.1 Actinomadura kijaniata NBRC 14229 | reverse complement strand
CGGCATGGCGGCTCGGCGCGGTCGCCGCGCTGACGGCCGGGGCCGTGGCGGCGGTGACCGTCGTCCAGGGCGCCGGGCCCGGCGCACCGCGCCGCCCGTCCCCGATGACACCGGTCGCCAACGTCGCCGATCTGGGCGAACGCGCCGCCCGCACCGCCGAGGGCGACACCCGCCCGATCGCCGGTCCCCGGCAGTGGACCTACATCAGGCACGCCTACGCCGAATCGCGGCGGCACGGGCCCGGCGTGACCGGGAAGGTGACCACCGGGGAGTTCTGGGTGAACTTCACCGGCGGCGGGATGCGGACGTCGGACGGGAGGAGGACGACCCACGAGAGCGCGGCCGGGTCCTGGACCGACCTGACCCGCTACACCGCCACCGAACCCGAGGCGCTGCGCCGGCAGTTGCTCGCCGCCGCGCGGGCCGAGCGGAGGGCCGTGTCCGCCCCCGGGTCCGGGCGGCGGCTGTGGATCTCCAGCGATCCGGTGCCGGACCCGCGGGCCCCGGCCACCGACGCCGACGTGTTCATGCTGGTCAGCGCGCTGATGCGGCTGACCGCCCCGCCGCCCCGCCTCCAGGCCGCCCTGTACCGGGTGCTGCCCCGGCTGGAGGGGGTGCGGCTGCGGCGCGGCGCGGCCGACGTGACCGGGCGGCGCGGCGTCGCGTTCGCGATGGTCACCGACTGGGGCCGGGCCGTCGACGAGATCATCGTGAGCGAGGGCGACTACCGCTACCTCGGCTCGCGGATGGTCGAGGTTCCCGCGAAGGACCGCCGGACGCGCGCCGCCGGCGTCCCCGCGACCGGCCGGGTGGTGACCTGGACGGCCCTGCTCACCAAGGGCGTGGTGGACCGCCCCGGAACGCGCCCTTGATCCATTTTGGGGGACATCGCCGCGCCTTCCGGACTTCGGGGCGAACGCCCCCTACGATCGGCCCCGCTGTCCCCGAGGCCCGGCGGGTGTCCCCTATGCGAGTCGACGAACGGATCGGTCCCTACCGCGTTCTGGAGGAGATCGGTGTCGGTGGCATGGGCGAGGTCAGCCTCGCCCTGGACGGCGCCGGGCGGGCCGTGGCGGTGAAGGTGCTGCACCCGACCGTGGCGCGCGACGCGGTCGCCCGGCGGCGGCTGGAGCGCGAGGTCGCCGCGCTGCGCCTGGTGCGCGGCCCGAACGTCGCCGAGGTGCTGGACGCCGACCTCGGCGCGCGCCGCCCCTACCTCGTCACCCGGTACGCGCAGGGCCGGACGCTGGCGGAGGTCGTCCGGGAGCACGGCCCGCTGCGCGGCGAGGACCTGGACCGCCTGGTGCGGGGGCTGGCGCGGGCCCTGGCCGCGATCCACGGGGCCGGGCTGGTGCACCGCGACCTGAAGCCCACCAACGTGATCATGGTGGACGGCGAGCCCGTGGTGATCGACTTCGGGCTGGCGCACCATCTGGACGCCACCCGGCTGACGCTCACCGGCACCGCCATCGGGACGCCCGGCTACCTCGCCCCGGAGGTCCTGGACGGCCTGCGCGCCACGCCCGCCGCCGACGTGTTCTCCTGGGGCGCGACGGTGGCGTTCGCGGCGACGGGGCGCCCGCCGTTCGGGGCCGGGCCGTCGCAGGCGGTGTTCTCCCGGATGGAACGCGGCCGCGCCGACCTGTCGGGGGTGCCGCGCGAGCTGCTGCCGCTGGTGAAGGCGGCGCTGTCGCCCGTCCCGGCGCGCCGCCCGGCGGCCGGGGCGCTGCCGGGCAACGAGGACCTCGCGGGGAGCGCCGTGGACGCGGCCACCGAGCACGTCCCCGCTCCCCCGCCCGAGGAGCCGCCCGAGCCGAGACGG
>NZ_BCQR01000329.1 GCF_001552175.1 Actinomadura kijaniata NBRC 14229 | reverse complement strand
TGGGAGCTGTCGGTCGTCCGGTACGGCCGGCTCGCCGCCGCCGGCACCGTCCCGCCGCGCGCCCACCCCCGCCCCTACGTGGACGCGCTGATCGCCACCGCCGAGACCGTGCTGCCCGGCGGCCCGCCCGGCGCGATCCCCGCCGGGGCCGTCACCGCCGGGGCCGTCACCGCCGGGGCCGGGGCCGAGGAGATGGAGTGCGTGCTGCGCTGGCTGGACACACCCGGCGTGCGGCTGGTCGAGATCGACGGCGAGTGGACCTGCCCCGTCCACGGGGCCGAGGGCCTGCGGCGGTGGCTCGACCACACCCTCGAACGCGCCCGCGACGCCGTGGAGCCGGAGGACCGGGGGGTCTCGCGGCCACTAAGGTGAGGGGACGAAACCGGCGAATGGCCCGTTGGTCGGTTGGCTGGTGGTTTGTTGGCCCGCTGGCCGGTGGTCCGCTGGCCGGTGGTCCGTGGGGCCGTTGGCCGGTGGCCGGTGGTCGGTGGTGGGCGGTCTGCCGGTCGAGGGTCGGCGGCCAGATGATCGAATGGTGAGGACGCTCGCGCATGGCGATACCCCTGTACGACAGCCAGCCCGCGCGGCGCGTGCCCTGGGTGACGTACCTGCTGGTGGCGGCCAACGTCGTGGTCTTCCTGCTGACCCCCATGGCCAACTTCGCCACCTGGTACGGCGACGGCGGCGTCC
The DNA here is from genome assembly GCF_001552175.1 of Actinomadura kijaniata NBRC 14229. Lineage (GTDB taxonomy): Bacteria > Actinomycetota > Actinomycetes > Streptosporangiales > Streptosporangiaceae > Spirillospora > Spirillospora kijaniata. The sequence goes on along the minus strand of NZ_BCQR01000329.1, from coordinate 1,156 downwards.
GCCAGTGCCGGGCCAACGAGTTCATCCTCGAACACGGCGCGGTCCCGCGCGAACTGACCACCGGACGCCAGCACCCAATCCCTCCCGAGATCGCCCACCGCTGCGGCGAGGCGGCCTTCGACAAGCTGCCGTGGGTGTCGGCGTTCGAGTCGATGTTCCTGCACTCGGGCGTGCTGCACCTGCTGGGCAACCTCGTGGTGCTGTTCGCGGTCGGCATGGGCCTGGAGGACCGGCTCGGCCGCTGGCGCTACCTGCTGGCCTACCTGCTGTTCGGCCTGGCCGCCGTGTACGGCTTCGCCTACACCTACCCCGACTCGGGAACCCCGCTGATCGGCGCCTCCGGCGCGATCTTCGGGGTGCTCGGCGCCTACCTGGTCCTCAACCCGCGCGGCCGGATCGTCAGCCTGCTGCCCCCGGTGATCGTGATCCGGCTCCCGGTGTGGGTGGTGCTGGGCGGCTACTTCGTGATCCAGTGGCTGTCGCTGGGGGACACCGAGAGCAACGTCGCCTACGTGGCGCACATCTACGGCTTCGTGGCCGGGGCCTTGTTCGCCCTGCTGGCCCGGCATGCCGGACCGGCTCGCCGGATCGTCGCGTTGGATCGCGGATGAGGCGTGGGTGGGGTTCGGGTGAGGCACGCGTGGGGTGCGGGTGAGGCGCGGGTGGAGATCGTCTCGTTGGGGCGTGGGTAGAGTCTGAGCGTTCGCCGAGCTGGGGAGGGTGCAGTGGTCACTGCGATCGTGTTCGTCAAGGCCGACGTCGCGCGCATCCACGAGGTGGCCGAGAAGATCGCCGCGCTGGACGGGGTCAGCGAGGTCTACTCGATCACCGGTGAGTTCGACCTGCTGGCGATGGTCCGCGTCCGCCGCCACGACGAGCTGAACGACGTCATCCCCGGCCGGCTCAACAAGATCCCGGGCGTGCGGGAGACCGAGACCCACATGGCGTTCCGCACCTACTCGCGACACGACCTGGACGCGGCGTTCTCGCTGGGGCTGCCGGACTCGGACTGAGGCTGGGGCTTCGGGCTGGGGTTGGTGGGGGTGTGTAGACCCTCTGGGGTTTAGGGCCTGTGGGGAGGCTTGGCGAAAGCGGGGGTTGGGGTCTCCGGTTGGGTGTAGACCCCCGATATTGCTAGTGGTCTGTGGTCGGGTGC
>NZ_BCQR01000328.1 GCF_001552175.1 Actinomadura kijaniata NBRC 14229 | reverse complement strand
GTTACCTTTTTCGTGGCTCCGCAATGGAGCCTCCGGCCTTCGGGTCCGGCATGACTTCCCCCCCTTGTTGTTCATGATCCGGGGGGTGGTGTCACCGGGTCCGGAGGCATCGACGGACCGCTGATGAGGAGCTTGAGCACCGGCTTCACCCGAGCCGGAAGAGCTCTCCGTAACGTGGATGTGGCAGCTCGGTGCCCAGGCAAGGCCGGACGAGAACGTGATGGAGGGGCCTGCACGTGATCGACACCGGCGACATCGACGTCTTCCTCGGCCTGGACGTCGGCAAGGGCGAACACCACGCCACCGCCGTCACCCCGGCCGGGAAAAAGGCGTTCGACAAGCGCCTGCCCAACACCGAACCCAAGCTCCGCGAGCTCTTTGCGAAACTCCAGGCCAAGCACGGAACGGTGCTGGTCGTGGTCGACCAGCCGGCCTCGATCGGGGCCCTGCCGCTGGCCGTCGCCAGGGACATGGGCTGCCCGGTCGCCTACCTGCCGGGACTGACGATGCGGCGGATCGCCGATCTCTATCCGGGCGAGGCGAAGACCGATGCGAGAGACGCGTTCATCATCGCCGACGCCGCCCGCGCCATGCCGCACACGCTGCGGGCGATCGACGGCGAGGACGAGACGATCGCCGAGCTGGAGATGATCGTCGGGTTCGACGACGACCTGGCCAGCGAGGCCACCCGCGTCGCCAACCGGCTGCACGGCCTGCTGACCCAGATCCATCCGTCGTTGGAACGGGTCCTGGGACCGCGGTTGCAGCACCCGGCCGTCCTCACACTGCTGGAACGGTTCGGCTCACCGGCACAGATACGCAAGGCGGGACGTCGGCGGCTGGTCACGCTGCTGCGGCCGAAGGCACCGCGGATGGCCGAGCGGCTGGTCGAGGACATCTTCGCCGCGTTGGACGAGCAAACCGTGACCGTTCCAGGGACCGAAGCGGCCGCACTGATCGTCCCCAGCCTGGCCGGATCCCTGACGGCCGTGCTCGATCAACGCAAGCTGCTGGCCGGGCGGATCGAGGAACTGCTGGAGGACCATCCTCTTTCCACGGTACTGACCTCGATGCCGGGCATCGGCGTCAGGACCGGAGCCAGGATCCTGATCGAGGTCGGCGACGGCAGCACCTTCCCGACCGCCGGCCACCTCGCCGCCTACGCCGGCCTCGCCCCCGCCACCCGGAGCTCGGGCTCATCGATCCGCGGCGAGCAACCCTCCCGACGCGGAAACAAGCAACTCAAGCGGGCCTTCTTCCTCTCCGCGTTCGCCGCCCTGGGTGACCCCGCATCCCGGGCCTACTACGACAAGAAGATCGCCCAGGGCAAACACCACACCCAGGCCTTGCTCTGCCTCGCCAGACGCAGGGCCGACGTCCTCTTCGCGATGCTCCGCGACGGAACCTTCTACGAACCCCAGCCGTCAGCCGCAGTCACCTGAGCTGCGGGTCTGCGAGGAGGACGACTCGATCTGCCTCGACATCGAAGCCGATCACCGGATGGCCATCGTCGCCCTCCGGGTCCATCAGCACCGGCTTGCCCAGCCGCCGCCCGATCTCCCGGAGGAACCCGCAGAACACATCCAGCCGCTCCTGGCCCTGCAACTCCCGAAGGTCGACATCGAAGTCGACCTCATCGGCAGCATGGAAGCGGAAGATCGCCAATACATCTGCAGTCGGCCAGACCCGCAGGTCCGGGCACTCGGCATCCGTCGGGCGGGACAGCACGGCTTCCGCCCGGGGCACTGGAAGCACCGTCTCTCCCTCGGAGTACTGGCACTTCCAGCCCTTCTCCGCGACAAGATCAAGGACCGTCTGCCAGTCCTCCACCGAGGCATCCGGGACACGCACGTCCGGAAGCGACCCCATCAAGTCCGGGTCGAAGAAGCACTTCACGTCATCCCACAGCAGATCAGCCACCCCGCCATGCTGCCCCAGCTCACCGACTGGCGCACCCCCGTTTCCCTTGACCAAAGACATAGGGGCA
>NZ_BCQR01000327.1 GCF_001552175.1 Actinomadura kijaniata NBRC 14229 | reverse complement strand
GCCGAGAGCCGCGCGTCGGACAACACCTGCTCGATCAACTGGATCTGGGCCGGGCCGTTGGGCGCGGTGAGCCCGTTGGACGCGCCGTCCTGGTTGACGGCCGAGCCTCGGACGACGGCGAGCACGCGGTGGCCGTTGCGCTGGGCGTCGGAGAGTCGTTCGACCAGCAGGAGTCCGACGCCCTCGCTCCAGGCCGCGCCGTCGGCGGCGGCGGAGAACGACTTGCAGCGGCCGTCGGCGGCGAGCCCCCGCTGCCGGCTGAACTCGATGAACGCCTCCGGTGTGGCCATCACGGTGACGCCGCCCGCCAGTGCCAGGTCGCAGTCGCCGTTGCGGAGCGCCCGGACGGCCAGGTGCAGGGCGACCAGCGAGGACGAGCAGGCGGTGTCCACCGAGATGGCCGGGCCTTCGAGCCCGAACGTGTAGGCCAGGCGGCCCGACGCGACGCTGCCCGCGCTGCCGGTGCCGATGTACCCCTCGAACTCGGCGGGGGAGTCCTGCATGAGCCGCGAACCGTAGTCGTCGTACATGACGCCGGTGAAGACGCCGGTGCGGCTGCCGCGCAGTGTGCGGGGGTTGATTCCGGCGTTCTCGAACGTCTCCCAGCTGGTTTCCAGGAGGAGGCGTTGTTGGGGGTCGGTGGCCAGGGCTTCGCGGGGGCTGATGCCGAAGAACTCGGGGTCGAAGTCGGCGGCGTCGTACAGGAAGCCACCGTGACGGGTGTAGCTGGTACCGGGGTGGTCGGGGTCGGGATCGTAGAGGGACTCCAGGTCCCAGCCCCGGTCGGTGGGGAACTCCCCGATGGCATCAACGCCTTGGGCGACCAGCCGCCACAGATCCTCGGGAGACCGCACCCCGCCGGGGTAACGGCAGGCCATGCCCACGATCGCGATCGGCTCGTTTTCCCGGGACTCGAACTCCCGCAGCCGTTCCCGCGTCTGCTGGAGGTCGGCCGTCACGCGCTTGAGATAGGTCCGGAGCTTGTCCTCGATCTCCGTTGACATTCAGAGCCTCTCCATCTCAGGCGATGCCGAGTTCGTTGTCGATCAGGTTGAACATCTCGTCGTCGGTGGCCGCCGCGATGTCGCCGGAGCCCGGACCCTCCTCGGTATGCCGGGTGAGCAACAGCCGGAGCCGTTCGGTGATCTCCTGCCGGGAGTCGTCGGACGCCTTCCGCAGCGCCTCCTCGATCCGGTCGAGCTCGGCGAGGACCGAGTCCCGCCCGCCCTCCGGATCCCCGGCCGCCAGACGGCTCCCGAGGTACTCGGCGACGGCCGCCGGGGTCGGGTGGTTGAACGCCAGCGTCGCGGGCAGCCGCAGCCCGGTCGCCGCGCCCAGGCGGTTCCGGAAGTCGACCGCGATCAGCGAGTCGAAGCCCAGCTCCTTCAGCGCGCGGTCCGGATCGATCCGCTCAGCCGACGCGTGTCCGAGCGCCGTCGCCACATGCGAACGCACCAGGTCGAGCAGGAGCTCGCCGCGCTCGTCCTCCGCCGCCTCGGCGAACCGCCGGGCCCAGCCGTTCCCGCCGTCCTCGGGGGCCCGCCCGGACGGCCGGGGCGCGAGATCGCGGAACAGCGCCGGGACCCCGCCGTTCGCGGCCTGACGACGCAGCGCCGCCCGGTCCAGCGGCGCGAGCACCAGATGGGAGTGCCCGCCGGCCGCCAGCGCGGCGTCGAACAACGCCAGCCCCTCGGCCACCGACATCGGGGCCAGGCCGGTCCGGCCCAGACGGCCGACGTCGGAGGCGTTCAGGTTTCCGGTCATCTCGCTGGTGTCGGTCCACAGTCCCCAGGCGAGGCTGGTGGCGGGGAGGGCGTGGGTGTGGCGGTGGTGGGCGAGGGCGTCGAGGTAGGCGTTGGCGGCGGCGTAGTTGGCTTGTCCTGGGGTGCCCAGGGTTCCGGCGGCGGAGGAGAACAGCACGAACGCGGTCAGCGGTAGGTCGCGGGTGAGTTCGTGCAGGTGCCAGGCCGCCTCCGCCTTGGGACGCAGGACGGTGTCGAGGCGGTCGGGGGTGAGGTTGGTGAGGGCGGCGTCGTCGAGGACCCCGGCGGTGTGGATGACGGCGGTGAGGGGGTGCTCGGCGGGGATGGTGGCGAGCAGGGCGGCCAGGTCGTCGCGGTCGCTGACGTCGCAGGCGGCGACGGTGACTTCGGCGCCCGCGCCGGTCAGCTCGGCGCGCAGTTCCTGCGCGCCCGGCGCGTCGGGGCCGCGCCGGCTGAGCAGCAGCAGGTGCCGGACGCCGTGCCGGGCCACCAGGTGCCGGGCGACG
>NZ_BCQR01000326.1 GCF_001552175.1 Actinomadura kijaniata NBRC 14229 | reverse complement strand
GCGGTCGGCGCCCCGGCCGCCGACCGGGCCGCCGACCCGGCCGCCGGGCCGGTGGTCGCGGAGCTGGAGGAACGGGGACGCACCGCGGTCGTGGTCGAGGTCGACGGCGTCCCGGCGGGGGTGCTCGGCATCGCCGACCGCCTCCGGGCCGACGCCGCCGCCACCGTCGCCGCCCTCGGCGCGCTGACGGCCACCGCCCCGGTGCTGGTCACCGGGGACAACCCGCGCGCCGCCGCCCGGCTGGCCGCCCTGGTCGGCATCACCGACGTGCGCGCCGGGCTGCTGCCCGAGGACAAGGTCGCCGCCGTCCGGGAGCTGGAGGCCGCCGGGCGCCGGGTCCTGGTGGTCGGGGACGGCGTCAACGACGCCCCGGCGCTGGCCGCCGCCCACACCGGCGTCGCCATGGGCCGCGCGGGCTCGGACCTGGCGCTGGAGACCGCCGACGCCGTCGTCGTGCGCGACGAGCTCGCCGCCGTCCCCGCCGTCGTCGCCCTGTCCCGCCGGGCACGGCGCCTGGTCGTGCAGAACCTCGTCATCGCGGGCGTGTTCATCACCGGCCTGGTCGCGTGGGACCTGGCCGGGACCCTGCCGCTGCCGCTGGGCGTCGCCGGGCACGAGGGCTCCACCGTCCTGGTCGGCCTCAACGGCCTGCGCCTGCTGACGGAGGGCGCCTGGCGGCGCGCCGCGGCTACCCCGGAGGGCCCGGCGGCGTCAATGTGACCTTCCGCGCGTGGAGTCCCGGTGCCGGACGGAGGCATGCTGCCGACAACGATCATGCTCCGGAGGGCCGGACCCGCGGGCCGCCGTGACACGGATGGTCGTTCCGCCGTCTCAAGGGAGGGCGCACCCTGGGGACGACCGTCGGAGGTGAAGGTGAGTCTGACCGATCTGGGGCTGACGGCCGAGCAGGAACGGGTGTACCGGCTCCTGCTGCGCGACCCGCGGGCGACGGTCCGGCCGGACGCGTGGCCGGTCGTCGTCGAGCTGCGGACGCTGGGCCTGGTGGACGAGGGCCTCGCCCCGGTCCCGCCGGCGGCCGCGGTGGACCTGCTGGTGCGGCGGCGCGTCGAGCGGGCGCAGCGGCAGCTCGGCGGGCTCGCCCTCGCCTGGACCGTGCTGACGGAGCTGGCCGAGGAGCAGCGCAGCGGCCGTCCCGTCCAGCTCGTCGAGCACCTGCCGGACGCCCCGGCCGTCGTCCGCCGCGTGCGGGCGCTGCTGGACGACGAGCCGGGCGAGCTCCTCCGGTTGAGGACGCGGGTCGTCGGCGAGGACGGGACCCTCGCCGACGAGGGGATCCGGGCGCTGCTGGCGCGCGGGCTGCGCAGCCGCACCCTGTGCCCGGCGCACGTCCTGGACGACCCCGCCGAGGCGCGCCGCGGCCTGCGGCGGCACGCGCTCGGCGACCTGCACCGGGTCACCTTCGAGCCGGTGCGGCAGGTGGCGGTGGTCAACCGGACGGTCATGCTCGTCCAGGCCGACCCCTGCCGCCCGGCGGCGGGCGCGGTGCAGGTCCGCCAGCCGGGGATCGCCGCGCTGCTGGTGGAGGTCTTCGAGGGCATGTGGGAACGCGGCCGCGACCTGGAGGACCTGCCGCTGTCGCCCGCCGAGCGGCGCGTGCTGCACGCCCTGGTCCACCACGACACCGACGAGGCCGCGGCGCGGTCGGCGGCGATGTCGGTCCGCAAGTTCCGCGCCCACGTCGCCGACCTGCGGACCCGGCTCGGCGCCCGGACCCGCTTCCAGATCGCGTTGCTGGCCAGGGAACGCGGCTGGCTCTGAGGCGCGCCGGGCCCGGGGCGTGCAGGAACATGCAGTGCCGCGTGCAGCCGATGGGACTGCCGGGCCGCCCCGTCCGCCCACGATGATCTCGATCATGGAACGTCTGGACGTCATCGAGACCTGCACGCGAATGGCCTGGCACGCCGACCAGCGGGAGTGGGAGGCGCTGAGGTCGGTGTTCGCCGACCGGGTGCGGCTCGACTACACCAGCCTGAACGGCGGCGAGCCCGTCACCCTCCCCGCCGACGACCTCGTGGCCGCCTGGTCGCGGACGCTGGGCGCCTTCGACGCCACCCAGCACCTGGTCACCAACCACCTGGTGACCGTCGACGGGGACACCGCCGTGTGCACCGCCTCCTTCCAGGCCACGCACCGGCTCGCCACCCCGTTCGGCTCGCCGCTGTGGACGCTGGGCGGCACCTACCGGTTCGACCTGGTCCGCGACGGCGACGGCTGGCTGATCAGCGGCGTGGTGATGACGGCCACCTGGGCCGACGGCAACCACGAGCTGCTGGCGCGGGCCTCGCGCGACGGATCCGCCTGATGGTCGGGACGACGGCCGGGGCCGTGCGGCGCCGCGTCGCCGCCGCCGCCCTGGCCGCCGCGGCGTGGCCGATGTCGGCGGGGTGCGCCGGGGACGACCCGGACCCCGCCCCGGC
>NZ_BCQR01000325.1 GCF_001552175.1 Actinomadura kijaniata NBRC 14229 | reverse complement strand
GGGGGACAGCCCGGCGTTGGTCAGCGCCTGCCGGATCACACGGCGCTGCGCCGCGGCGCTGGGCGCGGTGAGCCCGTTGGACGCGCCGTCCTGGTTGACGGCCGAGCCTCGGACGACGGCGAGCACGCGGTGGCCGTTGCGCTGGGCGTCGGAGAGTCGTTCGACCAGCAGGAGTCCGACGCCCTCGCTCCAGGCCGCGCCGTCGGCGGCGGCGGAGAACGACTTGGAACGTCCGTCCGGTGCCAGGCCGCGCTGCCGGCTGAACTCGATGAACGGCCCGGGCGTCGCCATGATCGTCGCGCCGCCGGCCAGCGCGAGGTCGCATTCGCCGTTGCGGAGCGCCTGGATCGCCAGGTGCAGGGCGACCAGCGAGGACGAGCAGGCGGTGTCGACGGTCAGCGCCGGTCCGGCCAGGTCGAGGACGTAGGACACCCGCCCGGACGCCACGCTGGTCTGGGTCCCGGCGATCAGGAACCCTTCGAACCCGTCGGGGGAGTCCTGCATGAGCCGGTTGCCGTAGTCGTCGTACATGACGCCGGTGAAGACGCCGGTGTGGCTGCCGCGCAGCGTGTGGGGGTTGATTCCGGCGTTTTCGAGGGTTTCCCAGGCGGTTTCCAGGAGGAGGCGTTGTTGGGGGTCGGTGGCCAGGGCTTCGCGGGGGCTGATGCCGAAGAACTCGGGGTCGAAGTCGGCGGCGTCGTACAGGAAGCCGCCGTGACGGGTGTAGCTGGTACCGGGATGGTCGGGGTCGGGATCGTAGAGGCCCTCCAGGTCCCAGCCCCGGTCGGTGGGGAACTCCCCGATGGCATCGACTCCCTGGGCGACCAGCCGCCACAGGGCCTCCGGTGAGGTCGCCCCGCCGGGGTAACGGCACGCCATGCCCACGATCGCGATCGGCTCGTCGCTCTGGACGCCGGTGGCCGCGGCCCGGTCCGCGCCGCCCGCCCCGGTGAGCTTCTCGCCGAGGTGCCGGGCCAGCGCGGTCACCGTCGGATGCTCGAACACGACCGTGGCGGGCAGCCGCAGCCCGGTCGCCGCGCCGATCCTGTTGCGGAGCTCGACGGTGGTGAGGGAGTCGAGGCCCTGCTCGCGGAGCGCCCGGTCCGGTTCGACCGTGCCGGGGTCGTCGTGGCCGAGCACCCCGGCCGCCTCGGCGCGGACGAGATCGAGGAGCGCGGCCTCCCGTTCGGCCGGGGGCAGCGCGGTCAGCCGCCGGGCCGACGCCGCCCCCCTGGCGGCGGCGCGCGGGGCCGCTCCGCCGGTGCGGGGCAGCAGTCGCCGGAAGAGCGCGGGCACCTCGTCGGGGCCGTGCCCGGCGCGCAGCGCGGCCAGGTCGAGCCTGGCCGGCACCACGACGGGCCGGTCGGCGGCCAGCGCGGCGTCGAGCAGCGCGAGCGCCTCGCCGGTGTCCATCGCGGCGATGCCGGACCGGCGCAGCCGCGCGCGGTCGGACTCGGTGAGGTGCCCGGTCATCCCGCTGGCCTCGGACCACAGGCCCCAGGCGAGCGACACGGCCGCGAGCCCCTCCGCGCGACGCCGTTCGGCCAGGGCGTCCAGGAAGGCGTTGGCGGCGGCGTAGTTGGCCTGCCCCGGTCCGCCGACCGTGCCGATCGCGGAGGAGAACAGCACGAACGCGGCCAGCGGCAGGTCGCGGGTGAGCTCGTGCAGGTGCCAGGCCGCGTCCGCCTTCGGCCGCAGCACCGCGCCGGTCCGTTCCGGGGTGAGGGAGGTGACGGCGCCGTCGTCGAGGACGCCCGCGAGGTGCACGACGGCGCGGAGCGGCCGGTCGGCGGGGACGGCGTCGAGCACCGCGCGCAGCGCCGCCCGGTCGGCCGCGTCGGCGGCGGCGAAGGCCACCTCGGCGCCCAGGGCGCGCAGTTCGGCCGCGAGTTCGGTGGCCCCGTCGGCGGCGTCGCCCCGGCGGCTGACCAGCAGCAGGTGCCGCGCCCCGCGGTCGCGCACCAGGTGCCGCGCGACCAGGCGGCCGAGCCGCCCGGTGCCGCCGGTGAGCAGCACGGTGCCGTCGAGCGCCGGACCGGTCGCGTCCGGACCGGCGGTGGTGACCGGGGCCAGCCGCGGCACCCGCGCCTCCCCGGCGCGGACGGCCGTCTGCGGTTCGCCGCTCGCGGCGACGGCCGCGACCGCCCGCGCGGACGCCGCGTCGCCGTCCAGGTCGAGCAGGACGAACCGGCCCGGATGCTCGGTCTGCGCCGACCGGACCAGCCCCCACACCGCGGCGTCCGCCGGGGACGGGACGTCGGAGCCGGGGACGGCGGCCACCGCGTCCCGGGTGACGACGACCAGCCGCGCGGCGTCCAGGCGTTCGTCGGCGAGCCATTCCTGGAGCAGGGCGAGCGTCCGCCCGGCGGTCGCGTGCGCCGCCGCGTCGGGCGGCACGCCGTCCCCGGCGGCGGGGCCCGCGAGGACCAGGGCGGGGGCCGCGGCGCCGCCCGC
>NZ_BCQR01000324.1 GCF_001552175.1 Actinomadura kijaniata NBRC 14229 | reverse complement strand
CTGGTCGCGGCCGTGCTGGCGCTGGTGGCGGGCGCGGTCGCGCACCGCCGGCTGGACGACCGGCGCGGCGTTCCGCTGCGGCCTGACCTGGCGGCGGCGCTGCGCGGCGAGCGGTACGTCCCGCCGCGGGAGGAGCCGGCGGAGGAGCCGAGGGCCCGGACCGAACGGGGCGTGTTCATCGCGTTCGAGGGCGGCGAGGGCGCGGGCAAGACCACCCAGTCGCGGCTGGCGGCGATCTGGCTGCGCGACCACGGCTACGAGGTGGTCACCACCCGCGAGCCCGGCGCGACCAAGACCGGCATGCGGCTGCGCGCCCTGCTGCTGGACAAGGAGACCACGGGCCTGTCGTCGCGCGCCGAGACGCTGCTGTACGCCGCCGACCGCGCCGACCACGTCGCCAACGTCATCCGGCCCGCGCTGGAGCGCGGCGCGATCGTGGTCAGCGACCGGTACGTCGACTCCTCCCTGGCCTACCAGGGCTACGGCCGCGAGCAGGACGTCGAGGAGATCGCCGCGGTGAACGCCTGGGCGACCGAGGGCCTGGTCCCCGACCTGACGGTCCTGCTGGAGGTCCCGGCCGAGACGGGCCTGAACCGGCTGTCGGAGCCCGCCGACCGGCTGGAGTCGGAGCCGCGCGCGTTCCACGACCGGGTCCTGCGGGGCTTCCGCGAGCTGGCCGAGGCGCACCCGGAGCGCTACCTGATCGTGGACGCGTCGCGTCCGCAGCAGGAGATCAGGCGCGAGATCCAGGACCGCATCCGCGAGATCCTGCCCGACCCGGTGCCCGCCGCGGCCGAGGACATCACCTCCACGTTCCCCGCGATCACCGACGTCTGAGTCCGGCGCAGCCCGTAGCCTTGTCGCCATGAGCGTGTGGGATGACCTGGTCGGGCAGGCGCCGGTGGTGGAGCAGCTGTCCTCCGCCGCCGGGGGCGAGGGCAGGCCCGCGCACGCGTGGCTGTTCACCGGCCCGCCCGGGTCGGGGCGGACCACCGCCGCGCGGGCGTTCGCGGCGGCGTTGCAGTGCGGCGAGACGCCGCGGGGCTGCGGCCACTGCGCGTCCTGCCACCAGGTCCTCCAGGGGACGCACGCCGACGTCGAGGTCATCCGCCCCGCCGGGCTGTCCTACGGCGTGAAGGAGACCCGCGAGCTGGTGCTGCGGGCCTCCTCGTCGCCGTCGGGCGGGCGCTGGCAGATCGTGCTGTTCGAGGACGCCGACCGCGCCACCGAGGCCGCCGCCAACGCGCTGCTGAAGGCGATCGAGGAGCCCCCGCCGCGGACGATCTGGCTGCTGTGCACGCCGTCGCCGGAGGACCTGCTGGTCACCATCCGGTCCCGGTGCCGCCTGGTGACGTTGCGCACGCCGCCGGCCGCGGCGATCGCCGAGGTGCTGCGGCTGCGCGACGGCGTGGACCCCGAGACGGCGGAGATCGCCGCCCGCGCCGCGCAGGGGCACATCAGCCGCGCCCGGCGGCTGGCGACCGACCCCGAGGCCCGCAGGCGCCGGGGGGAGGTCCTGGCGGTCCCGCGCCGCCTGACCTCGGTGGGCCCGGCCGTGGCCGCCGCCGAGGCGCTGGTGAAGGCCGCCGACGCCGAGGCCAAGGCGACCGTCGAGACGCTGAACGAGTCCGAGACCGCCGCCCTCCGCCAGGCCCTCGGCGAGAGCGAGAAGGGGCGGATGCCGCGCGGCACGGCGGGCGCGCTGAAGGAGCTGGAGGACCGCCAGAAGTCCCGCGCGACCCGCCTCAAGCGCGACGCGCTGGACCGGGCCCTGCTGGACCTGGCCTCCTACTACCGCGACGTCCTGACGTTGCAGCTCGGCGTCCGGGGCGAGCTGGTCAACACCGAGCTGGCCCCCGAGCTGCGCTCGGCCGCCGAGGACACCACGCCGGAGTCCACGCTGCGCCGCCTCGACGCGATCATGGCGTGCCGCCGGCAGCTGAACGCGAACGTGAACCCGCTGCTGGCCGTCGAGGCGATGACCCTGGCCCTGCGGACCCGCTGAGCGGGAGGTCTCCGGTCAGGAGGTCACGCGGTCGGCGAAGGCGCGCGCGTTGGCCAGGACGCGGGCGGCCCGTTCCCCCAGCGGGACGCTCTCGTCGGGCGCCGCGCCCAGCAGGGTCTGCTTCTTGCCGCGCACGTAGAGGGAGCAGGCCAGGTCGGCGCACAGGTACTGCCCGACCGAGTTGCCCTGGCGGCCCGCCTCGCCGGCGCGGCGCGCGGTCATCAGCGCGACGCCGCCGCCGATGTGGGAGGTCAGGCACAGCGAGCACAGGCTGGTCGAGGAGAAGCCGCGCGCCGTTCCGGGCGCGGACGCCCGGCGCAGCGCGATCCCGGTGGGCCGGCCGTCGCGTTCGACGACCAGGTAGGCGCGGTCGGGCGCCTTCGGATCTCGCCAGCCGAGGAAGTCCAGGTCGTTCCAGGGCAGGTCGGCGAAGTCGGCGGGGAGGGTCAGGCGCTTGGCGTCGCCCTTGGAGCAGTTGACGAAGGACGCGCGAAGGTCGCGTTCGGTGATCGGTCGCATGAGCGGCGACCCTAGATTTACCTAGTGGGGCTAGGCAAACGGTTTATCGGCCCAGGCGAAGCGGAGCGTAAGGGACAGTAAAATTCCCATCTGTCCCAATTCGTTACTTTTCTGTGCGCCAACCTCAATGAGACCATCGATAGCGTCGCCGGGTTATGTCCGTTAAGCCGGACTGCTCCCTGAGTCAGGAGGTATCCGTGCGGCGTGCCGTTATCACCGCCGCCTGCGCCGTCGCCACCGCGACCACGGCGCTCGCGCTCCCCGGAGCCGCGGTCGCCAGCCCCGCGCAGGCCAAGGCCGAGGTCTCCGAATACGTCGTGCTCTACCGGAAGGGCGCCCAGCTCGGGAAGGCCCACGCCGCCGTGAAGGCGGCCGGGGGAACGATCATCCGTGAGAACCGTGCGGTCGGGGTCGCC
>NZ_BCQR01000323.1 GCF_001552175.1 Actinomadura kijaniata NBRC 14229 | reverse complement strand
CCGGGCGACCCCGGCGCCGGCCGTCCCGTCGCGCCTCCCGCCGCCTCCCCCACCGACTCCCCCACCGCGCCCGCCGCCGCGTCCCCCGAGGTGCTGTGGGTGTGCGCGGCGCTCGGCGACGGCGACCGGCGGGCGGCGCGGCAGGCCCCCGACGGGCGCCTGGACCTGGCCGGGTACGACCTGGGCGGCGCGGCGGTGCGGATGCTGGACATCCCCGCCGACACGTTCCACCGCGCCTACAACGGCATCGCCAACTCGACGCTGTGGTTCGTCCACCACCTGCTCTACGACACCCCCAGCGCGCCGCACTTCGACGCGCGGTTCCGCCGCGAGTGGCAGTCCTACGAGGCCTACAACGCGGCGTTCGCCGACGCGCTCGCCCGCGACGCCGCGCCCGGCGCGAAGGCGGCGATCCAGGACTACCACCTGTCGCTGGCCCCGGCGATGCTGCGCGAGCGCCGCCCCGACCTGAAGATCGTCCACTTCTCGCACACCCCGTGGGCGCCGCCGGAGTACTACCGGCTGCTGCCCGACGACCTCGGCGTGCGGCTGCTGGAGGGCATCCTGGGCGCCGACCACGCCGGGTTCCTGGCCGAACGCTGGGCCGAGGCGTTCCTGGACTGCTGCGAGCGGCTGCTGCCCGGCGCGAAGGTCGACCGGCACGCCCGCACCGTCACGCGCGCCGGCCACGTCACGCGGGTCGGCGTGCACGGGCTGGGCGTGGACGGGCCCGCGCTGCGGCGGCGGGCGGCCGGGCAGGACGTGGACGAACGCGCCGCGGCGCTGCGCGAGCAGGTCGGCGACCGCCGGCTGATCGTCCGGGTGGACCGGACCGAGCTGTCCAAGAACATCGTCCGGGGCCTGGCCGCCTACCGGGAGATGCTGGCCAACCATCCCGAGTGGCGGGGCCGGGTGGTGCACCTGGCGTTCGCCTACCCGTCGCGCACGGACCTGCGGGAGTACCGGGAGTACACCGACGCGGTGCGGCGGATGGCCGACCAGATCACGCAGGAGTTCGGCACGCCCGCCTGGGACCCGCTGATCCTCCAGGTCAACGACGACTATCCGCGTTCGCTGGCGGCGTTCCGGCTGGCGGACGTGCTGCTGGTGAACCCGATCCGCGACGGCATGAACCTGGTCGCCAAGGAGGGCCCGGTCGTGTCGGAGCAGGGCTGCGCGCTGGTCCTGTCGACGGAGGCGGGCGCGGCCTCGGAGCTGGCGGAGAACGCCCAGATGGTGAACCCCTACGACGTGTCGCAGACGGCGGAGGCGCTGCACCGGGCGCTGCTGCTCCCCCGCGACGAACGCGCCGAACGCTGCGCGAGGCTGGCCGAGTCGGCAATGGCGCTGCCGCCCCAGCGCTGGTTCGCCGACCAGCTCGCGGCCCTGGACTGACCCGCCGCGCGGCCGGTCCGGGCCGCGCGGGTCACCGCGGGTCGACGGGGAACCAGACGCGGGCCTTCACCCGGGTCTCCTTGCAGATGACGCGCAGCGGCCGGTAGGCGGCGCGGTTGATGAGCCCGTTGGCCGTGGTGGTGTCGCGGTAGAACTCCTCGGAGACCACGAGCCCGAGGTCGGCGCCGGAACCGGTGAACGCCTCCCGGAACGCGGGCGCCTCCAGCAGCCGGAACAGGTGGACGAGGGGACGCCCGACGAGCCCGTGGGCGTCGCTCTGGATCCGCCCGGCGTGGACCGCCACCCGCATCCGGAGGTGCCCGACGCGGTTGGCGCGGCCGTTGGCGCGGCGCAGCAGCGCGGTGAGGTGGTGCGCCAGCGGGTCCAGGAACGCCGCCGTGGGCGCGTCGGGCGGCGCGATGACCAGCGCGCCGTCGCCGCGGTCCTCGTGCAGGCACTTCCACCAGGGCAGGCCGCTCATCGTGAAGGCGTCCGCCAGCAGCGCGTACATCTTCTCCCGCAGGTGGAGCTGGGCGTCGTCGTCGCGGAAGGCCGCCCCGAAGCCCTCGATGTCCGTCGCGACCAGGGTGGTGTGCAGGGTGCTGGGGATCAGCGGGGGGCGTTCCAGGGCGGCGGCGGAGTAGGGCAGGCGGACGGGCCGCCGGGCCTCGGTGCCGGGCGGGTCGAACGGGTCGAGCCGCCCGGTCGCGTCGTCGCGGATGTCGTCGTCCAGGCCGTCGGCCATGGCTGGTCTCCATCGTTGTCGGTGAAGCGTCGTCAGGGAAACGCCGCCGGGCGTGACGGCCCGGCGGGCGGCACTGCTGGTGCCCTTCCGGTCACACGCGGCGAACGGACTGTTCGAGAGTGGCGTTCACACGGGACACACGCGGGCGTTTTTCGAGAACCGGATCAATCCGGATGTGACTGGACGGTAGGAATTGGCGCGGCGCCCGGGCCGCGACGGACGCCCCGTCCGGCGAAGACATATTGATCATGGACTTGACCGGTGTGTTCACCAGATCCGGGGAGATCGGTGAAGCCGGATGCAACGGGATGTGGCGTAATGCACATACCCCGCCCGGCTCCGATGGGATCATGTCCGCGCAACTCCCGACATTCCCCATCATTTCGAGAACGAATCGGGGCCTGAATGGCCGAAAACGAGCACCCGAGCGCGGTCGTCCAGGGGTTCGTCGACGCGCTCGTCGAGGCCAGGGCGGCGGTCGAGGACCCGTCCTACGCGCGGATGGAGGAGGTGTCCCTCCGCCTGGAGCGGGAGCGCGACCGGCGGGCGGCCGACGCCGAGCCGCTGGTCTCCCTGGTGGCCGAGTCGACGACCAACGACATCCTGCTCGGCAAGCGCGGCTCGTTGCCCAAGTGGCGGTGGACGGTGTCCTACCTGGTCGTGCTGCGCACGATCGCGGTGCAGGACGGGATCGACCCGGACGCCGGCGTGGGCACCCTCGCCGAATGGAAGCAGCGGTACGACGCGGCCCGCGCGGCGTTGCGGCAGGCGTCCGGACCGTCCTCGCCGACGCCTCCGCCCGCCGGGG
>NZ_BCQR01000322.1 GCF_001552175.1 Actinomadura kijaniata NBRC 14229 | reverse complement strand
ACCGCCGGGAACGCGCGGACGGCGGCGAGCGCGCCGCGCCGCCCGTCGGCGCCGGCCAGGGCGGTGAGCAGGTGGTGCCCGAGCACCGGCAGCGGGCGCCGCAGCCAGGCGGTGAGCAGCCGGTTGCGGACCTCGCGGCGGCGCCGGGCGGCCGGGTCGCGGCCGTGCGGCGAGGGATGGTGGTGGACGACCGGCTCGGGCACGTACGCCAGCCCCCACCCGGCCGCCGCGAGGTCGAGCGCGAGCAGCTCCTCCTCGCCACCGCCGCGCAGCACCGGCGAGAACCCGCCGACCTGGAGGAACGCGTCCCGCCGCACGATCACCGAGCAGGCCGGGAAACCCAGCACCGAGGGGCCCGGCAGGTCCGCGGGACGGCCGAGCGGGGCGCGCGCCATCGCCTCCGACACCGGGTCGGGGCGCTCCTCCTCGCCGACCAGCACCCGCGCGGCCAGCAGCGCCGCCCGCGGGTACGCGTCCATGATCTCCACGGCGCGGTCCAGCGCGCCCGGCTCCCACCAGGAGTCGTCGTCGGCGAACGCCACGTAGCGCGTGTCCGCCTCCCGCACGGCGAGGTTGCGGGCGGCGGCCCCGAGGTCGCGGGACGGCCGGATCACGCGGGCCCCGGCGACGCTCGCGATGGCGGCGGTCTCGTCGGCCGAGGCGTTGCCCACCACGATCACCGGGGCCGCGTCCCCGGTCGCGACGTGCTCGGCCAGGCTGCGCCGCAGCTCGGCGGCGCGGTCGCGGGTGGCGACGGCCACCGTCACGTCTGACACGGCTTCCCCCCGGGTGAAAGGTCGGTCAAGGGCCTTTGCCGGCTGACGTGGCGCCGGGTGGAATGGGACGCCGCTCGCGTAGTGCCCCACAGTGTCCCGGCGGCGATGTGTGGTCACGATGACGGCGCCACGCATGTGCGGCGCGGTACCCGTTCGCCCTGCGGTCAACCTGCGCTTTAGGTGACTACGGTGGGAGATCGGGTGATTACGAATCGCATCTGAAAGTTAGTTTGACCTTACCCAAAGGCAAAGCGGGGCAGAGAGCCGTTTGAGGGCCCGGGTGCGGGTAGCCCGGGGAGGTTCCGCTTCTCCCGCGACGGGGCGCCGTGCCTTTCACAACTTCCTATGCCTGATCTTCCGAAGGGGATCGGAGACTCCAGATGCGCGTTCTCGGAATCAACGCCGTCTTCCACGACCCGGCCGCCGCGCTCGTGGTGGACGGTCAGGTGGTCGCCGCCGCCGAGGAGGAGCGGTTCAGCCGCCGCAAGCACGGCAAGCGGCCCCACGCCTTCTCCGCGTGGGAACTGCCGGAGGAGTCCGCGCGCTGGTGTCTCCGGGAGGGCGGGATCGAGCCCGGCGCGCTGGACGCGGTGGCCTACTCCTACGACCCGTCCCTGGTCGAACCGGGTCTGGAGGGCCACGAGGGCGAGTGGGAGCGCCTGCGGACGCTGTACGTCCGGCGCGCGCCGGTGATGCTCGCCGACGCCCTGCCCGGTCTTGATCCCGGAATCTTCAGATATGTCCCGCATCATGTGGCGCACGCCGCATCCGCCGCGCTGGCCGCCCCCACCCCCGGCGAGGGCGACGTGCTCGTGCTCGACGGGCGCGGCGAGTCCCACTCGCACCTGGCGGGCACCTACCGGCACGGCACGCTGACCACGTTGAGCGCGCAGCGGCTCCCGCACTCGCTGGGGCTGATGTACGAGGAACTCACCGAACACCTGGGATTCCTGCGCTCCAGCGACGAGTACAAGGTGATGGCGCTGGCCTCCTACGGCCGCCCGCGCTTCGCCGACGAGATGCGGCGGCTGGTGCGCGCCACCGGCGACGGCGGCTTCTCGGTCGGCCGCGTGGACTGGTCGTCGTTGGCCAAACCGCGCGGCGCCGGCGAGGAGTGGAACGAGGACCACGCCGACCTGGCCGCCAGCGTGCAGCTCCGCCTGGAGGAGGTCCTGCTCGACCTGGCCGGATGGCTGCACGAGCGGACCGGCTCGCGCCGGCTGGCGATGGCCGGGGGAGTGGCCCTCAACTGCGCCGCCAACTCCCGGCTGGCCGCCGACGGCCCCTACGCGGAGATCTGGGTGCAGCCCGCCGCCGGGGACGCCGGGACCGCGCTCGGCGCGGCCCTGCACGTCGCCGAGCGGATGGGCGACACGATCACCGCGATGCCCGGCGCGGCCCTCGGCCGCCGCTGGGCCGCCGCCGAGCTCGCGCGCCGGCTCGACACCGCCCGCGTCCCCTACGACAGGCCCGCCGACCTGGCCGCCACCGTCGCCGACGCCCTGGCGCGCGACCAGATCGTGGCGTGGTTCCAGGGCCGCGCCGAGTACGGACCGCGCGCCCTGGGCCACCGGTCGCTGCTGGCCCACCCCGGCAATGCCGACAACCTGGAGCGTCTCAACGCGGTCAAGGGCCGCGAGCAGTTCCGCCCGATCGCGCCGATGGTCCTGCTGGAGCGCGCCGCCGCCATCTTCGACGGCCCGCTGCCGAGCCCGTACATGATGTTCGTCCACCGGGTGCACCCCGAGTGGCGCGACCGGATCCCCGCCGTGGTGCACGTGGACGGCACCGCCCGCGTCCAGACCGTCGACCGGGCCGACGAGCCCCTGGCCGCCGACCTGCTGGCGGCGTTCGAGGCCCGCACCGGCCTGCCCGTGGTCGTCAACACGAGCCTGAACACCGCCGGGCGCCCGATGGTCGACGATCCGCGCGACGCCCTGGAGTGCTTCGGCTCGGCCCCCGTCGACCTGCTCGTCATCGGTCCCTACGTGGTGCGACGCGGGGAGGTGTTCGCCCGATGAGGCCCGCCTCGGGGGTCTCCTACAGCGTGGTGGTGCCGACCGTCGGCCGTCCCAGCCTGGGCGCGCTGCTGGAGGCCCTGCTGAAGTCGCCGGCCGCCGCGCCCGGCCCCGGCCCGCGCGAGATCCTCGTCGTGGACGACCGGCCCGCCCCCGGCCCGCCGCTGCCGCTACCGCCGCCC
>NZ_BCQR01000321.1 GCF_001552175.1 Actinomadura kijaniata NBRC 14229 | reverse complement strand
GGCCACACCCAGGCCGCCGCCGGTGTCGCCGGGGTCATCAAGATGGTGCAGGCGATGCGGCACGGCGTGCTGCCCCGGACGCTGCACGTCGACGAGCCGACCCCGCACGTCGACTGGTCGGCCGGGAACGTCGGGCTGCTCACCGAGGAACGGCCCTGGCCCGAGACCGGGCGGCCGCGCCGCGCGGCCGTCTCGGCGTTCGGCATCAGCGGCACCAACGCCCACGTCATCCTGGAAGGGGCTCCGGAGAGCACCGCGACGCCGACGCGCGACGGGAACGGTGAGGACCCCGTCCCCTGGCTGCTGTCCGCCCGCACCGGGTCCGCCCTCGCCGCCCGGGCGCGCGAGCTGGCCGACCACCTCGCCGAGCACCCGGACCTCCACCCCGCCGACGTCGGCGTCGCGCTGGCCGCGCGCGCCGTCCACGACCACCGCGCGGCCGTGACGGGCGGCACCCGTGAGGAGTTCCTCGCCGGTCTGGAGGCCGTCGCGAACGGCCGCGCCGCGGCCGGCGTCGTGCTCGGCGGCGGCGGGAACGGCAGGACCGCCTTCCTGTTCTCCGGGCAGGGCGGCCAGCGTCCCGGGATGGGACGCGACCTCTACGACCGGTACGAGGTGTTCGCGGCCGAGCTGGACCGGATCTGCGCGCGGATGGACGGGCACCTGGACACGCCGCTGCATTCGGTGATGTTCGCCGGGGAGGGCACGCCCGAGGCCGCGCTCCTCGACGAGACCCGGTTCGCCCAACCGGCGGTCTTCGCCCTGGAGGTGGCGCTGTTCCGGCTGCTCGGGTCGTGGGGCGTACGGCCCGACGTGCTACTCGGGCACTCCATCGGCGAGGTCGCCGCCGCGCACGTCGCCGGGGTGCTCGACCTCGACGACGCGTGCACGCTCGTCGCCGAGCGGGCGCGCCTGATGCAGGCGGTGGACACGCCCGGCGCGATGGTCGCCGTCCGCGCGGGCGAGGCCGAGGTCGCCGAATCGCTGCGGGACGTGAGCGGGACCGTCGCGATCGCGGCGGTCAACGCGGCCGACGCGACGGTGGTGTCCGGCGACGAGGACGCCGTCGCCCTCGTCGCGGCGCGGTGGGCCGAACGCGGCCGCAAGACGACCCGGCTGCGGGTCAGCCACGCGTTCCACTCCCCGCACATGGACGCCATGCTCGACGAGTTCCTCCAGGTCACCGGGCGCCTCACCTATCGGCCGCCGACGGTGCCGATCGTGTCGGGCGTCACCGGCCGGCCGGTCGGCGCGCGGGAGCTGGGCGACCCGGAGTACTGGACGCGGCAGGTGCGGCGGCCCGTCCGGTTCCACGACGGGACGGTCGCGCTGCGCGAGCTGGGCGTCACGACCCATCTGGAGCTCGGACCCGACGCGGCCCTCACGGCCCTGCCCGCCGAGGAGGGCACCGGCCACCGGGTGGCGACCCAGCGCCGGGACCGTCCGGAGGCGTGGACCCTCGTCACCGCCGTCGCCGAGGCCGCGCTGCACGGCGTGCCGGTCGACTGGCGGGAGTTCTTCGCCCGGCTGGACGCGCGGCCGGTGCCCCTGCCCAACTACCCGTTCGAGGGTCGCCGGTACTGGCTGTCGGCGGACGCCCCCGCCGCCGGCTCCCTCGGCCCGGACACCGGCGCGCACGGGCTGCTCAGGACCGCGACGCCCCTCGCCGAGACCGGCGGCTGGCTGCTGGGGGGCCGCGCGTCGCGGCGGACCCACCCGTGGCTCGCCGAGCACACCGTGAACGGCGCGGCGCTCGTCCCCGGCACGGTCTTCCTCGACCTGGCCGTGCACGCGGCACGGGTCGGCGGGTGCGACCGGATCGACGAGCTCACGGTCGAGTCCCCGCTCACGTTGCCGGAACGCGGCTCGGTCGACCTCCAGGTGACGGTGTCCGGGCGGGACGCGCACGGCGCCCGGTCGATCGCCATCAGCTCGCGCGCCGCCGCGACCGGTCCCGACGACGACGAACGACCGTGGACCCGGCACGCCTCGGGGACCCTCGGCGAGCGGGCCGCCGAGCCGCCCGCCGGGCCGTTCGCCGACTTCCCCGCGGCCTGGCCCCCGCCGGGCGCGGAACCGATCGACCTCGACGGACTCTACGAGGCGCTCGCCGACATCGGCGTCGGCTACGGC
The DNA here is from genome assembly GCF_001552175.1 of Actinomadura kijaniata NBRC 14229. Lineage (GTDB taxonomy): Bacteria > Actinomycetota > Actinomycetes > Streptosporangiales > Streptosporangiaceae > Spirillospora > Spirillospora kijaniata. The sequence goes on along the minus strand of NZ_BCQR01000321.1, from coordinate 878 downwards.
CCCGCCTTCCAGGGCCTGCGGGCGGCCTGGCGCGTCGGCTCGACGGTCTACACCGAGTCCCACGCGCCCGACCCCGGCGGCGAGCCGGACGGCGTGCATCCCGCGATGCTCGACGCGGCCCTGCACGCCCTGGCGACCGACCATCCCTCGCTGGGCTCGGGGGAGGAGATCCTGCTGCCGTTCTCCTGGCGCGGCGTCACCCCGCGCACCTGGCGGGCCACCACGATCCGGACCCGGCTGGCCCCGGCCGGACCGGACGCGCTGGCGCTGGCCGTCACCGACGAGGACGGGACGCCGGTCGCGGCGGTCGAAGCGCTCACGGTGCGCGCCGTGCCCATCAGCAGGATCAGCGCGCGCCGGGCCGAGGCCTACCGGCTCGGCTGGACCCCCGCCGCCGAGCCCACGGCCCCGGCCCCGGAGCCGGACGCGGACGTGGAGATCCTCCCGGTCGTCCCCTCCGGCGACACGAGCGAGACCGTCGCCCGGGTACTGCTCAGGATGCGGGAATGGCTGGCCGAGGAGGACCCGGCGCGCTCCCGCCTGGTGGTCGTCACCCGGAACGCCGTCGTCACGGGCCCGGAGGACACGGTCGTCGATCCGGCCGCCGCGGCGGTCTGGGGCCTGGTGCGGTCCGCCCAGAACGAGCATCCCGGCCGGTTCGTCCTGGTCGACCTGGACGGGAGCGAGGACGGGAGCGAGGCGTCCGACCTGTCCCTCCCCTCGGCCCTCGCCCTCGACGAGCCCCAGATCGCGCTGCGCGACGGCCGTCGCCTGACGCCGCGCGTGGCCGCGACCCCGCTGCCCGCCCCCGGCCCCTCGCCGCTCGACCCCGAGGGGACCGTCCTGGTCACCGGTGGCACCGGGGCCCTGGGGGCGCT
>NZ_BCQR01000320.1 GCF_001552175.1 Actinomadura kijaniata NBRC 14229 | reverse complement strand
GGGCCGCCCGCCGGGGCCCGCCCGGCCCGCAGGCCGGTGTGCGCGGCGGCGAAGGCGAGCAGGTCGGCGGCCAGGTCCAGGCCGCGCGCGGCGGAGCGGGCGCCGTGCCCGACCCGTTCCTCGTGGCGCAGCAGGACCGGCCGCGCCCCGGCGGTGGCCCACTGCATGGCCGCGCACGTCTTGCGCGCGTGCAGCGGATCGACGCGGGTGTCCCCGCCGAACGTCGCGAACAGCACGGCCGGATAGTCGGTCCCGGGCCGGACCCGGTGGTAGGGCGAGTAGCCGTACAGGCACGCGAACTGCCCGGGGTCGGTGACGGTGCCGTACTCCTCGCGCCAGGCCGCGCCCTGCCCGGAGTGTTCGTAGCGGACCATGTCCAGCAGCGGCGCGACGCAGACGGCGGCGGCGAACAGGTCGGGCCGCTGGGTGACGGCGGCCCCGACCAGCAGCCCGCCGTTGGACTCGCCCCAGACCGCCAGCCGGTCGGGGGTCGTCCAGCCGTCGTCGACCAGCGCGCGGGCGGCGGCCAGGAAGTCGTCGAACACGTCCTGCTTGCGGTCCAGGGTCCCGGCGCGGTGGGAGTGCAGGCCGTCCTCGCCGCCGCCGCGCAGATGCGCGATGGCGAGGACGCCGCCCGCCTCCACCCAGGCCAGCGCGTCGGCGGCGTAGGACGGCACGAGCGGCATGCCGAAGCCGCCGTAGCCGTAGAGGATCGTGGGACGCGGTCCCCGGTCGCCGGGGCGGTCGATCACGGTCATCCGCACCGGGGTGCCGTCGGCGGAGACGGCGACGGCCTGGCGGGTCCGCAGCGGCGGGACGGTGAGGTGGCCGGGCGGCGCGGCCCACGGCGTCGTCTCGCCGGTGCGCGCGTCGTAGCGCCAGACGGTCGGCGGGGTCGCGACGTCGGTGTAGGTGAACCACGCCTCGTGGCCGCCGCCCGGCCGGGTCGACAGCGCGCCGACGGTGCCCCGGCCGGGCAGCGGCACCTCGGCGAGCCGCTCGCCGGTGGCGGCGTCGTGGACGGCGAGCTCCCCGGCGGTGTCGCGCAGGCGCGCCACCAGCAGGACGGGGCGGCCCGGCTCGGGGCCGTCGAGGAGCGCGACGTCCGCCAGGACGGCGGCCGGGTCCTCGGGGAGCAGCTCGGTCCACCGGTCCGGGTCAGCGGGGTCGGCGACGCACAGCCGCACGCGCGGCGCGTCCAGGTCGGTGACCACCAGCATCCGCCCGTCATGGCCCACCAGCGGCACGGCGCGGGCGTCGCGGCCGCGCAGCACCGGCCGGAAGCGGGGCACGGCGGGGTCGCCGTGCGCCAGGTCGGCCAGCCACACGTCGTTGCGCGGCGCGGTGCCCGGCGACGCCGACAGCGCCAGCCACCGCCCGTCGTGGCTGATCCCCAGGCCGTAGCCGACGGCGGGGTCGTCGCCGGCGGTGAACACGACCGGGTCGGCGTCGGCCGGGGCGCCGAAGCGGTGCAGGTGGACGCGGCGGGCGCCGTCCGGGCCGGTGGCGCGCACGTAGTAGAAGCCCGCGCCGTCGGGCAGCCACGCGACCGGCGAGTAGCGGCAGCGGTCGATGGGGCCGTCCACGACCGCGCCGGTCGCCACGTCCAGAACGCGCAGCTCGGCCTCCTCGGTGCCGCCGGTGGAGGTCTGGTAGGCCAGCAGCCGCCCGGTCGGGTCGGGGTGCCAGGCGTCCAGGGTCGTCAGGCCGGTCGGGTCGAGCGTTCCGGGGTCGAGCAGCACCCGTTCGGGGCCCGCGCCGAGGGCGGTGTGGAGGACGGGATGCTCCCGGCCGGGCGCGCGGCGGGTGTGGAAGCGCCGGTCGCCGCGCCAGACGGGGGCCTCGACGTCGCCGGTGTCGGCGAGGGCGGCGCAGCGCTCGCGGAACCACGCCCGCGAGGTCAGGGTGTCGGCGTGGGCGCGCCACAGCTCGTCCTGGGCGGCGAGCCAGGACCGGGTGCGGTGTCCGCCGGGGTCCTCCAGCCACCGGTAGGGGTCGGGGACGCGCTGCCCGTGCAGCAGGTCGGCGACGGGCTCGCGGTCGGCGGGCGGGTATCTCATGGGACGGCCTCCGGTCGGGGGTCGCGGTCCGGGGGCCGCCAGCGGCCCACCAGCTCGGCGTACGGCGGTGCGGTGCGGACGAGCTCCTCGTGGGTGCCCAGCCAGACGCGGTCGCCGTCCATCAGCAGGACGCGCCGGGCGCGCAGGGCCGAGCTGATGCGGTGCGCGACGACCACGAGGGTGCCGCCGCGCCGGGCGAACGCGGCCTCGGCGCGGGCCTCGGCGGCCGGGTCGAGATGGCAGGTCGCCTCGTCCAGGACGGTCAGCCCGGCGGGGGCGAGCCAGGCGCGGGCCAGGGCGATCTGCTGCCGCTCCCCCGCCGACAGCGTCCGGGGGTCCAGCAGCGCGTGCGGGCCGCCGAGCCGTTCGACCAGGGCGTCGGCGCCGACGGCGGCGACCGCCTCCCGCACCCGGTCGGGCGGGGCGTCGGCGAGGTAGCACAGGTTCTCCCGCACGGTGCCCTCGAACACGTACGCCTCCTGCGGGATCAGCACGCGCGCCGCGCGGGGCAGCCGGTCGGCGGGGACGCCGCCGACGGTGACCTCGCCGGACCGCGGCGCGAGCATCCCGGTGACGAGTGCGGCCAGCGTGGACTTGCCGATCCCGCTGGGGCCGACCACCGCCAGGTGGTCACCGGCGGGGATCGTCAGGTCGAGGCGGTCGATGACGGGCGCGGCGTGCGGGCCGTAGGCGGCGGTCACCGCGCGCAGCCGCACGGTCGTGTCGGACGGGGCGGGCAGCCGGGGCGGGGTCGGGCCCGGTGGCGGGGCCGTCTCCAGGACGCGGTCCAGGGCGACGGCGAGGCGGACGGCGCTGACGCCGAGCCCCTCGACGAACCCCCGGAACGCCGGGATCAGCGACTGCGTGACGCACGCCAGCGCGCCCACGACCACGCCGGGGCCCGCCCCGTTCCGCAGCAGCCAGGGCGCGGCGGCCAGCAGCAGCACCACCGGCAGCCATCCGCCCAGCGACAGCGCGGCGGTGCGCAGCGCGGTCACCCGGGCCAGCGCGCGGCCCTCGTCGGCCTGCGCGGCGACGCGGCGGGCGACG
>NZ_BCQR01000319.1 GCF_001552175.1 Actinomadura kijaniata NBRC 14229 | reverse complement strand
AAGCCCTCCCCACAGACCACTAGCGATATCGGGGGTCTACACCCAACCGGAAACCCCAAGCAGCAGAACGGGCCGTCCCCCAAGGGAACGGCCCGTCCACCCCACGTCAGGCCTCGATCTGCTTCTCCAACGGCTTCTCGACCGGCTTCTCCCCCGCGCCGTTCTGCGGCTGGCCGTTGCCGCCCGCCAGCAGGCTGCGGGCCAGGCCCAGGCCGGTGCCGCCGAGGGTGAGCGCCTTGGCGAGCATCTCCTCGACGCCCTGCGCGCCGTTGAGGACGACCATGTTGTCGACGTTGCCGAACACCTTCGCGCCCGCCTCGACGATCTCGGGCCAGTTCTCGGCGAGCTGCTGGGCGATGACGGCCTCCTGGTTCTGGGCCAGCGCCCGGGCGCGGGCCTCGATCGCCTCGGCCTCCGCCAGGCCCTTGCGGCGGATCGCGTCGGCCTCGGCCTCACCCAGGATGCGGGTGGCCTCGGCCTCTCGCTCGGCCTTCAGCTGGACCTCCTTGGCGGCGGCCTGCGCGAGGGCGATGCGCTGCTCGCGTTCGGCCTCGGCCAGCTTCACCTGCTCGTAGGCGCGGGCGTCGGCGGGCTTGCGGATCTCGGACTCCAGGCGCTTCTCGGTGCGCTCGGCCTCCAGCTCGGCGTTGCGGGTCTCCTTGAGGATGACCTCCTGCCGGGCCTGCTGGGCGGCCTGCTGGACCTGGCCCTCGTACTCGGCCTTCTTGATCTCGGTGTCGCGGATGACGGCGGCCTTGGCGCGTTCGGCCTCCTGCTCGCGGGTGGTGGCCTGCTGGTCGCGCTCGGCCTCGGCGACGCGCGCCTCGGCGGCGACGCGGGCGGCGTGCGGGCGGCCCAGGTTGTTGATGTAGCCGGTCTCGTCGTCGATCTCCTGGATCTGCAGCGAGTCCACGACCAGGCCGAGCTTGCTCATCTCGTCGGCGGCCGAGGAGCGGGTCTCGCTGGTCAGGCGCTCCCGGTTGAGGATCAGGTCCTCGACGGTCAGGTTGCCGATGATCGACCGCAGGTGGCCGGTGAACAGCTCGTGGATCGCGCCGTCCATCGAGCCCTGCTGGTCGAGGAAGCGCCGCGCCGCGTTGGCGATGGACACGAAGTCGTCGCCGACCTTGTAGATGACCACGCCGCGCACCTTGACCGGGATGCCCTGCTGGGTGACGCAGTTGACCTCCAGGTTCGCGGCCCGGCTGTCGAGCCGCAGCCGCCGCGCCACCTGGAAGCCCGGGAGCACCGAGGTGCCCTTGCCCGTCACGATCTTGAAGCCGAGGCTGTCCACCCCGTCGATCGGCTTGGAGCGTGCGCCGAGCCCGGAGATGATCAACGCCTCGTTGGGTTCGGCGACCCGCCAGACCATCTTGAACAACACGATCAGGACGACGATGGCGGCGACGACCGCGCCCGCCATCATGAGTAGGGACATCGACTCTCCTCCGGGCTGGGGTGTGCGCGGGGTGTGGACCCGGGACTTTCACCCGGTATGTCGACCACCGTGTCATTAGGACGTCGCGCGGACCAGCCCGGTTCAGCCCGGTTCAGATGAGTGCAGGGGCGACGTACACGGTGCGCGGGGGGTGGTATTCCACGACCCGCACGATCGCCCCGACCGGGATCTCGTCCTGTGGCACCACGGGGTGGGCGTAGAACGCCTCCACCCCGCCCCGGATCGGGATCATGACCTCCCCGACCAGCCCGGGACCGATCTTCCCGGTCACCCGGCCTTCCTTCCCGATCAAGGGCCCTCCCCGTCTCACACGCGCCGTGGAAGCGAACGTAGAGCGAACGCTATCCGCTGCACCGGTCCCCTTTGAAGCCCGGCCGCCTCCGCTTTGAAGCCCGCCCACCTCCGGCCCGAGGACGGTTTCACCACGCTCCGGCTGTAGGGACGCGGCCGTCGTTCGCCCCGCCGCCGGACGCGCGACGGCCGCCGCGCACGGGACGCTGGGGCGGAAGGAAGATCCCCGGTTCGGGAGGTTCCATGCGCAAGCGCGTGACCGCCGCCGCACCCGCCGCGTCGGCCACACCGACCAGGCACCAGCGCCCGAACGTGCGCCGCGCCGCCGAGGTGAGGGTCGAGATGGGCGAGTACCTCTTCCGCCTCGACCGCGCGGTGGTCCGCGCGCCGCACGGCCGGGTCGTGCTGCGGCCGCGGAACGCCGGCCGCATGCCCCGCGAGGCGATCCTGCTGCGGCTGCCGGAGGATGCGACCGGGACCGACCTGTTCAACGGACAGCTGTCGCAGCGGGACGTGACGACGATCGCGCAGGAGAACGGCGCGCAGGAGAACGGCGCGCAGGAGAACGGCGCGCAGGAGAACGGCGCGCACGGCATGACCGCGCCGTTCACCGTCGTCCGGTAGCGGGGCCGTCAGGGCAGGATGCGGCGGGCCTGCTCGTCGGCGAGCCTGGCGATCTGCTCGGCCTCGGTGCGGGTGGCGGCGGGGCCGTAGAGGCTGATCGTGGCCAGGTAGCGGCGGCCGCGCAGCACCACGTACCAGGTCTTGGTGTTGGAGGCGCCCGTCGTGGTCGAGACGCCGACGGTCCGCGAGCCCTCGCCGAGGGTGCCGGGCGGCCGTTCCACGACGGTGTGCTCCGACCACTGGGAGCCGACCTGCGCGCGGAACGTCTGGCAGCCCGCCGGGACCCGCGCCTTGACGTGCTTCTCGGTGGTCTCGTCGTCCATCGCCAGCAGCGTCTCGGTGACGGTCTGCCCGTTGCCCCGGGTGAACATCGCGATCGCGACGGGCGTGGCGCGGTCGATCTCGGGGCCGGCGGCGGCCCGGCGGCAGCGCGGGTTGTCGACGCGGACCTGGCGTTGCAGCTGCTCGAAGTTCTGGATGGCCTTGCGGGTGCCGTACTCGCCCGCGTCGGTCTCGCCCGCCCGCTGGTAGCCGGGCAGCTCGGTGAGCAGGGCCTGGCGGAGCTGGTCGGAGGTGTAGCCGGTGCCCGCCAGGGCGGCGCGGCCGGTGGCCCGCGCGGGCTCGGACCGGGTACCGCCGTCGTCCCCGCAGGCGGTGAGCAGCGGGAACGCCAGCACCAGCGCGGTGATCGGGAAGAGCCTGTGCGCCATGCGGCCGACCCTACGGTGCGGTTCGGGCGTTCCGGGGCGGGCGACACACCTTGGGGACGAGCCGGTCGTGCGAAGACCGCGAAG
>NZ_BCQR01000318.1 GCF_001552175.1 Actinomadura kijaniata NBRC 14229 | reverse complement strand
GGGGGTTCCGCGGCGGGCGGCGGGGCCGGGAACCCCGTCTCGACCCCGCCGCTGTGCGCCAGGTCCGTGACCGGCAGCCCCAGCTCCCGCTGGATCTGCTGGAGACGCTGGGCGAACGCCACGGCGCTGGGGAACCGCTGCTCGGCGGACTTGGCCATCGCCTGCGCGATCGCCTCGTACACCGGGCGGGGCACGTCGGCGCGGCGGAACGGCGGCGGCGGGTCGTTGAGGATCCGCAGCATCAGCTGCGCGATGCCCTCGCCCTGCGGGCCGCGGAACGCGGGCTGCCCCGCCAGCAGCTGGTACAGCGTCGAGCCCAGCGAGTAGACGTCGGAGGCGACGCCGGGCGTGCGGCCCTCCAGCACCTCGGGCGCGGCGTGGTGCGGCGTGAACGCCTGGGTGTGGCCCTGGTCGAAGGAGTCCACCAGCCGGGCGATGCCGAAGTCGGCCAGCGCGGGCTCGCCGTACCGGGAGACCAGGATGTTCTGCGGCTTGACGTCGCGGTGCAGCACGTCGGTCTCGTGCGTGGCGGCCAGCGCGCCCGCCATCTTGACGCCGATCCGCAGCACCTCGGCGACCGGCAGCGGCCCCTCCCGCTCCAGGCGGTCGGTGAGCGAGCCGTGCTCGAAGTACTCCATCGCGATGTAGGGGCGGCCGGACCGGGTGGCCCCGGTGTCCAGCACCGTCACGATGTTGGGGTGGCCCGACAGCCTGCCGGTGATCTTGCTTTCGCGCTGGAAGCGGCGCAGGGCGGCGTCGTCCACGGAGCCGATCGACAGCACCTTCAGCGCCACCATGCGGTCCAGGCGTTCCTGGTGCGCGCGGTAGACGACGCTGAACCCGCCCTCGCCGACCTGCTCCAGCACCCGGTAGCCGGGAACGTCCTCGGTCATCGGTCGGCGGAACCCTCTCGGTGGGGGAGTGCGCGGCGGGGGCGCGCGGCCGGGGACGGTCCCCGGAGGACACAGCGTAGTACGGGGACGAAAGGGACGGAGCGGGACGGCGGACCGGACTAGTCGTTAGGTATTGAACTACGTACCGGCGCCATGACACCCTGCCGACGAGGAGCCCCCACCCCGAGGAGCCCACCGTGACGGCAGTGACCGAGGACGGCGGTACCCAGGACGGCGGTGCCCGGTACGGCGACGACCCGTGGCACCGGTCCTACGCGGCGCTGGACGACGAGCACGACTACACCGTCGACGAGATCGACGGCCGGCTCCCCGAGGGCCTGACCGGCACGCTGTACCGCAACGGCCCCGGCCGCTGGCAGGTCGGCGAGACCCTGCTGGACCACATCTTCGACGGCGACGGCATGGTCTCGCTGTTCTCCTTCGCCGGCGGCGCGGTCCGCTACCGGAACCGGTACGTGCGCACCCGCCACTACCGGTACGGGCAGCGGCACGGCCGGGTCGGGCTGCGCGGGCTGGGCACCCAGCGGCCCGGCGGCGCCCTGGCCAACGCGCTGCGCCCGCCCGCCAACGTCGCCAACACCGGCGTCGTGCTGCACGGCGGGCACCTGCTGGCCCTGTGGGAGGGCGGGCGCCCGTTCCGCCTGGACCCCGACAGCCTGGAGACGCTCGGCGAGCACTCCTTCGGCGGGCGGCTGACGGCGCTGTCGGCGTTCTCGGCGCACCCGTCGCGCTGCCCCGACACCGGCGAGCTGTTCAACTTCGGGATGGACCTCACCCGCCCGCGCGGCCTGCGCCGCTACCGCGTCGACACCGGCGGCCGCCTGCACCGCCTGCCGCGCGTCCCGCTGCCCTACACCCCGTGGAACCACGACTTCGCGCTCACCCGCCGCCACATGGTCTTCGTGATCAACCCGGTGATCCCGAAGGCGGGCCGCATCCTGCTGGGCACCGGCTCGATCGTCGAGGCCCTGGCCCACGAGCCGCACCGGCCCACCTGCTTCGTGGTCGCGCCCCGGTACGGGGGCCGGGCACGGGTGGTCGAGCACGAGTCGCTGATGGGCTTCCACCTGGTCAACGCGTTCGAGGACGGCCCCGACACGGTGGTGGAGTTCGTGCGGTTCCGGGACTGGGAGTCGGCGATCCGGCCGTTCAGCGAGTTCCGCACCAGCGACTTCCCGTGGGGGTGCGCGCTGGTGCGCTACCGGATCGGCGCCAACGGCCGCGTCACCGGCGAGGAGGTGTGCGCGCTGCCGATGGAGCTGCCGCACGCCGACGCGCGCCGGGCGGGCCGCCCGCACCGGCACACCTACTTCGCCGGGCGCACCCCGAACGGCGTCGGCGTCCACCACCTCGACCACGCGACCGGGCGGCGCCGGGTCCACGAGCTGCCGCCCGGCCACGGCTTCGGCGAGCCCGTCTTCGTCCCCCGCGCGCCGGACGCCGCCGAGGGCGACGGCTGGCTGCTCACCCTCGCCTACGACCCCGGGGAGCACCGCTCCCGGCTGCTGGTCCTCGACGCGCGGGACGTGGAGGCCGAGCCCGTCGCCGTCGCGCACCTGAGGCACCACATCCCCATGGGATTCCATGGGTCGTTCACCGAACGGGTCGCGCACCCGCCGCGCTGACATCGGCAAAAGAACGGAAATAGTGGCCCCGCCGGTTAATCGTTCCTTCAATTCCGCGCCCGCCGCTCATTCGCCTCCCTAGCCTCTGGCCTGCAATCGACCCGCGGGTGTTGGAGGAGTTCGGCGATGCCGGAGCAGGCCATGGCGGAAACCCCGGTGGAAGCCGGGTCGCGATACGGAGACCTGGTGTGGCTGGCGTATTTCGCCCTGCCGGGCAAGGGGAAGCGGGCGTACCGGCTGGCGGTCGCCCGCCGGATCGTCGACGGCGCGGCCCGGTGGGGCGGCGACCCCGAACGGCGCCGCCTGCGGGTGCTGCGCCGCGCCATGCGGCCCTCGCGCCGCATGTACCGGGGCCTCGGGCCCTGGCTGCGGGCGCTGCCGGTGCGGCTGCCCGACCCGGCGGTGACCGCCGCGCTGTCGCGGCTGGACGCGGGCGTGCGGGTGGCGTGCGTGCTGCTGCGGGTCGCCGGGATGCCGCGCTACCGGGTCCGCGACGACCTGGTGCGGCTGGGCGTCCGCGACCCGTGGGCGGTGATCGAGGCGGCCGAGGTCGCGCTGCTGCCGCCGGTGGAGCGCCCCGACCCGGTCCCCGACGCGCTGGCCCGGTCCGCGCGCCGCCCGGTGCTGCCGATCGCGGTAGGCGGCGTGCTCACCGCCGCGCTGGTCGGCGTGCTGGTGGCGACCGAGGGCGGGACGCTGCCCGGCGGTGGCCGCCCGGCCGCCGCCGGGACCCCGCGCCTGG
>NZ_BCQR01000317.1 GCF_001552175.1 Actinomadura kijaniata NBRC 14229 | reverse complement strand
TGCTCGCGTCCTTCGCCGCCCTGGTGCTGCGTACAGCGCTGTCGGGAACGCCCTTCGGCTACGGGGGTGCCCAGGGCGACGCCGGCCGGATCACCGCGATGGCGACCCGCTACACCGCGACCTGGGCGAGCAGCGACGGCATCTCCGGCGAAGTGCCCTCCGAGTACCCGCCGCTCTTCCCTTACCTCCTCGGCAAGGCCGCGCTGCTGCTCGACACGCCCGCCTGGCGGTTGCTCGGCCCCGCCCAGTGCCTGACCGTCTCGACCGCCGTCGTCATCGCGTTCGTGCTGTGGTCGCGGGTGACGGCAGCGCCCACGGCACTGGTGATCAGCGCGTCGGCCCCGCTGGCCCTGGGCATCCCGAGCAAGGCCCACGAGATCCTCGCGCTGACGATCTTCGTGCCACTGGTGCTGCTGACGATCGCCGCTCCGCCACGTGACCGGCTGGGCTGGCTCCCCGCCGGGCTGCTGGCGTCGGTGATGTGCCTCAGCTACCACGCCTACGTGGTCTTCACCGCGGCGGGCCTCGTCCCGCTGGTCTGGTGGACCTGGCGAACGGCACCCGACCGTCGTGACCACCTGCGCTACCTGGCCCGTGTCACCGCCACGCTAGCCGTCCTGACCTCCTGGTACACGATCCCCTACCTGTGGGCGATGGCCCACGGCGGGCAACAGGTCGGCGACATGTACGACAGTGACCGCCTGTCACAGAACCCCTTCCCCTTCCTGGAACCGGGACTGGACGGGGCGCTTCAGGCGGGCGGCCTCCTCGGCCTGCTGTGGTACAGCAGGTCCGCGTGGTGGGCCCGGCCGCTGCTGGCCCTCGTCGCCGGCGCCTACGCCTACCAGGCGGTGGGCATGCTGCGGTGGACGTTGACCGGGCACAGCGGGCTCTACTACTACACACTGCCGCTGATCAAAGCGGTCCTGACGGCAGGCCTGGTCCTGAGCGTCGCGACGGTGCTCTCCCGGCCCCGACCCCGGCTCCGGCCCGTCCTCGGCGTCACGGCGGCGACCGTGACCGTGTTGTTCGCCGGGTTCACCTTCTGGCTGTACTGGATGCCCGCAGGTCCCTGGTCCAGGGCCGCCAACGGCACGGAAACCTGGGCGGCCAGGAACGAACTGGCCGTTCAGGCGCACGTTCAGCCGCTCCCTGACGGGAGGATGCCCAGGTACGGTGCCGGTGTCCCCGTCCCGCAGGGCGTGACCGTTCCGGTCGGCGAATGGCGGTACCTTCCCGTCGCCGACATCGAACGGGCGGTACGGCAGACCCGGCCCGACGACGCGCTACCGCGCACCGTTTCCTTCGACGAGCAGGTCTTCGCCTTCCTGCCGTGGCGGGGCTACCTGGGAGTCGACCGGATCGGCGCGAACGGGCCGCTGCGCTGGGACGACCGGCACCGCACGTTGCGGACGCTCGCCGGAACCACCGACCCGGCGGCCTTCGCCCGGGCCTCGGCGCGCACCGCGTTTGGCTCGATCGACGTGTTCGTGCTCCGCCGCGAGGGCTCCGACCTGGTCTGGAAGGGGCTGATGGTGCCCGACACCCTGAGGTTCCGCAAGGAGCAGTTCGCTTCCGGGTCCTTCGTCGTCACCGAGCTGGCCGCCGACACCACCGTCGCCGTCCGCCGTCCCTGAGCCGGACCGGATCAGGGACGGGCGAAGACGACGGCCTGGTCGTCCCGGTGGACGGCCCGCCAGCCGGACGCCCCCTCCAGCAGCGACACGAGTGGTGTGTCCCTCGGCCACACCACGACGTCGAGAGCGTACTTGTCGAGGATCCGCGACCAGGAGGGCATGCCCTTCGACAACCGCGTGTAGTCGTGGACCAGGCCGATCGGGTACATGTCGTAGCGGTCGTCGAGGAAGACGCGCTGCCGGGGCCAGTACGCATGGATGACGTAACCGCCCCACTCGTCGGTGGTCAGCAGCCGCCGCCCCAGCAGCCCCTGCCGCTCCACGGCCGCCATCGCCCGTACGGGGTAGCGCTGGTCGAGCGCGAAGTCCGGCGCGCGCAGCCCCTGGCCGACCATCTGCGCTCCCAGCAGGACGATCACTCCGAGCAGCAGGAGATTGGCCGGTCCGCGCCGCGCGACCCGCGGCTCCGTCACCGCCACCAGCCGGGCGAGCACTGGCAGGACGATCAGCGGAGCCAGCAGGATGTTGCGCTGCGCCCACAACCCCAGCAGGAGGAACGGCACGGCCACCAACAGATCGCGGCGGTCAGGGCGGCGGCGGGCCGATGCGACCACCACGACGAAGACCGCGAGGAAGGCGGCGAACGCCACCCCCTGCATGGAACGGAAGTCCGGAGACCCCCATTCGACGATGTTCTCCACCGCGTCGCCCCGGGCGAGCAGTTCCACCGGGAACGTGACCAGGCTGACGCCGTACGGGTTGAGGAAGCACGCCGCGAATCCGATGAGGCCGCCCAACGCCAGGGCGCGTTCCCGCCCTCGTAGGGGCGGCCGTCCGTCCAGCCAGGAACCCGCCAGATGCAGGCCGAGATAGACGAAGCCGAGTGCGAAAGTGCCATGCAGATTCGCCCACAGCCACATCACGAGTGGGATGACCAGCAACGGACGGCGCCCTGGCCGTGAGTCCGGAACCTCGACCGTCCACAGCAGCGCGACCGCGGCGGCGAGCCCCAGGAGCAGGGGTCTGCTCGACCACAGCGTGAACGAGACCCCCACGGCCACCGTGGCCAGGAGCGCGGCGCGCACCGGAGCACGGGTCAGCCGGAGCGCCAGCCCCAGAGCGGACAGCGCGATCAGGGCTCCGAGGAGCGCCTGCGACAGCCGGATGCCCATCGGCCCCGCCAGCTCGTCGAGGCCCGCGTACAGGATCTCGGCGAGCCAGGACTGGGCCACCCAGCGTTCACCCGGCGCGCTGAAGGAGAAGGGGTCCTCCCGGGGCACGCCGTTCTGGAGGATCCAGTGCCCGGTCCGCAGATGCCACAGGAAGGAGTTGTCCTGGAGCGGCCGGAGACCCACGCCGAAGGTCACCGCGACGAGGGCCGCGCCCGCGAGCACGGTCGCGCCCGGGACGCGTCCCGGGCGCGACCGTGTCTCCGCGGAGTTGCTCTGGTCCGGCTCCTTCCGCGCCGCGTCATCGGTGGCAGTCGAACTCACGGGGAGACGCCGGTCAGCCGATGGGGAGGTTGGTGACCGGTTTGAAGCCGGGGACCTCGACGGTGAGGCTGGTGACCTCGGCGGGCACCTTGAACATCCCCCACAGGGTGTACTCCTCGCCCTTGACCACCTCGTAGTCCCCCAGCGGCATCCCCACCATCAGGGGACCGACCGCCAGCCGGTCGGTGTCACGCACCAGCCGGTACCGGGCGGCCGGCGTGGACAGCGCGACCCCCT
>NZ_BCQR01000316.1 GCF_001552175.1 Actinomadura kijaniata NBRC 14229 | reverse complement strand
ACGACCCCTCGCCGACCCGCGCGCAGCCCACCCCGCCCGCCGCGACCACGCCCCCGGCCACCCCGACGACGCCGGGCGCGACGCCCACCACGGGTCCGGCCACGCAGCCGACCGCGGCGCCGACGTCCCCGGGCACGCAGCCCGCGCCCGGGCAGCAGCCCACCGCGCCGTCCACCACCGTGCCGCCCACCACCGCCCCGGTCGGTCCGGTCCGCACCGGTGACGGGATCACCTACCAGCTCGTCCAGCAGGACCCCGGCTACTTCGAGAGCCGCATGGTGATCACCAACCGGTCGACCCGGCCGCTGCGGTCCTGGAAGATCACCTTCGAGGCGCCGGGCGCGAACGTCCGCAACATCTGGGGCGGTCGGCTGGTGCGGCGCGGCTCCAAGGTGGAGATCCACAACCTGCCCGGCGGCGTCCCGCTGCCGCCCGGGGCCACCTGGCAGATCCAGTACGGCGCGTCCGGCACCCCCGTGGACCCGAAGGGCTGCCGGTTCGGCGACAAGCCCTGCGGCTTCTGAGCCGTCCCCGGCCCCGGCGGCCCCGCCGCCGGGGTCACCAGGGCCGTTAGGCTGACGGCCATGCGTATCGCGAGGTTCTCCACCGACGGGGGCATGGCCTTCGGGGTGGTCGAAGAGAACACCATCGCCGTCATCGCGGCCCACCCCTTCGGGGAGCTGGAGTTCACCGGGCAGCGGCTCCCGCTGGCCGACGTGCGGCTGCTCGCGCCGATCCTGCCCAGCAAGGTCATCGCGATCGGCAAGAACTACGCCGAGCACGCCCGCGAGATGGGCGGCGAGCCCCCGGCCGAACCGGTGATGTTCGCCAAGCCGTCCACGGCCGTGATCGGCCCCCGGGAGGCCATCGCCTACCCGGAGAAGCTGACCCGGCGCGTCGACTACGAGGGCGAGCTCGCCATCGTGATCGGCCGCATGGTCCGCGAGGTGCCCGAGTCCCGCGCCCACGAGGCGATCCTCGGCTACACCTGCGCCAACGACGTCACCGCCCGCGACCTGCAGAAGAAGGACGGGCAGTGGACGCGGGCCAAGGGCTTCGACACGTTCTGCCCGCTCGGCCCGTGGATCGAGACCGAGGTGGACCCCTCCGACCTGGCCATCAGGACGCTGGTCAACGGCGAGGTCCGGCAGGACGCCCGCACCTCCCGGCTCGAACACGACATCCCGGCCCTGGTCGCCTACGTCAGCCAGGTCATGACCCTGCTGCCCGGCGACGTCATCCTCACCGGGACCCCGGCGGGCGTCGGCCCGCTGGAGATCGGCGACGAGGTCACCGTCAGCATCGAGGGCGTCGGCGACCTCACCAACCGCGTCATCGCCCGCGACTGACGACGTTTTGTCGTACGGCGTCCCTAGGGTGTCCCCGGGACGCCGTACGACTTTTCCAAGGGGGTGCCGTGGGGTTCACCGGCTTCGGCGACGAGTCCTTCGCGTTCTACGAGGGGCTGCTCGCCGACAACAGCAGGTCCTACTGGGCGGAGCACAAGGAGACCTACGAACGGCACGTCCGCGCGCCGATGGCGGAGCTGTGCGCCGAGCTGGAGGACGAGTTCGGCGCCGCCAAGATCTTCCGGCCCTACCGCGACGTCCGGTTCAGCAAGGACAAGACCCCCTACAAGACGCACCAGGGGGCCATCACCGAGCAGGGGTTCTACGTCGAGATCGACGCCGACGGGATCCTGGTGGCGGGCGGGATGTACATGCCGGGCACCGAGCAGCTGCACCGGTACCGGACGGCCGTGGACGAGGACCTGTCCGGCAAGCCCCTGGCGGCGATCGTCGAGGGGCTGCGCGACGCCGGGCTGGAGATCAACGGGGACGTCCTCAAGACCCGCCCGCGCGGCACCCCGCCCGACCATCCCCGGCTGGAGCTGCTGCGGCACCGGTCGCTGTACGCCAGCGCGGGCTGGCCCGCCGACCCGTGGACGCGCACCCCCGAGGTCGTGGAACGCGTCCGGAGCTCCTGGCGGACGCTGCGGCCGCTGATGGACTGGTTCGACCAGCATGTCGGGCCGTCCGACCTCGTCCGTTGAGCGAGTGACGGGAGGGGCGGGACGGCCGGGTGGACCGGGTATTCGTTTTGGCGTTCCCCCGAAGGTGCGCTAATCTCTTCGAGGCGCGAGCGAAACGGACCGGACCCGGAGACGGGCCGGAAAGTCCAGCTCACGGCACTGGGGTATGGTGTAATCGGCAGCACGACTGATTCTGGTTCAGTTAGTCTAGGTTCGAGTCCTGGTACCCCAGCTGGTTCGCTCACCGGCTGGTGAACGAGTCCGCAAGCCCCCGTCGTCTAGTGGCCTAGGACGCCGCCCTCTCAAGGCGGTAACGGCGGTTCGAATCCGCTCGGGGGTACGCACGGAGCCACGAAGCCCTGGTCGCTCAGGCGGTCGGGGTCTTCTTGTGGAGACGTCGCGACGACGCGCCCCTGTCGTCTAGTGGCCTAGGACGCCGCCCTCTCAAGGCGGTAACGGCGGTTCGAATCCGCTCAGGGGTACCTCGGTGAAGGCCCCGACCGGTGACGGTCGGGGCCTTCGGCGTTCTCACGCCCAGCCGCCCTGCTCCTGCGCGACGTGGGCGCGCAGCCGGGCCAGGGCCTCGGCGGAGGTCGGCGCCGCCACCCGCACCCCGGCCTCCGGCACCGTCCCGGCGGCGTCGACCGCGCAGGCGCGGCCGTGCGGCCAGGGCCCGAACAGCAGCCCGACCAGGCCGTGTTCCGGGCCGCGCCGCACCAGCGGCAGCACCACGTCGTCGTCCTGGCCCGGCGTGCAGAGCCAGAACGTCGTCGGCAGGCCCCGGCCGCCGGTCGGGCTGAGGTCGGGGTGGGCGCGCTCGGCCTCGGCCATGAGCAGCTCCAGCTCCAGGTGCTCGATGCTCTCCTCCAGCAGGTCGCACACGCGCAGCCGGGGCGCGAGGGCCTGCGCCAGCGCCTCGTCGACGCCGCCGTCGAACAGCCGGTCCAGCTCGGCGCGCGTCGTCACCACGTTCGCGCGCCCCAGGCCGTCGGCCGACTCGTCGCCGGTCAGCAGGTCCACCAGCACCGCCCGCGCGAACCCGTCCGCGCCCGGCCCGACGAGGCCCATCCCCGCCGGGCGGGCCAGCCTGACGGCGGTCGCGACCGCGCGGGCCGCCGGGACGGGAGCCTCGGGCCGGGGCCGCCGGGGTGGTCGCCGCACCGTTCCGGACACCGGGACGACCAGCGGCCCGACGGCCCGCCGCCGCGCCACGAACGCCGTCAGCAGCAGCGCGCCGGACACCACGGTCACCAGGACGCTCTGCGGCAGGCCGCCGCCGGCGGGGGCGTGGGTGGCGACGGGCGCGGCGCCGGCGGCCGGGGACATGGTCGGGGACGGGACGCGTTCGGGGGCCGCCGGGGCGGGCCGCCGGACGCCGGGACCGCCGATCGGGCC
>NZ_BCQR01000315.1 GCF_001552175.1 Actinomadura kijaniata NBRC 14229 | reverse complement strand
GCCCAGCCGCAGGGCCCAGCGGCCGTCCGGCCCGAACCCGGGCCCGCCCGCCAGCACCGGCACCCCCAGCTGCCGCGCCGACTCGATCGTCGCCCGCGCCCGCGGCAGCGCCGCCGGGAACGTGCACGACAGCCCGACCGCGTCCGGTCCCACCGACTCCAGGAATCGCGCCAGGTGCCGGGCCGGGGTGCAGGCCCCCAGGAACACCGCCTCCCAGCCCGCCGCGCGCAGCCGTTCGGCGGCCAGCCGGGCGGGCAGCGCGTGCCACTCGCCGTCGGCGCACGCCAGCACGATCCGGCCGCGCGGCTCCGGCGGCCCCTGCGGCCCCGGCCGGGTCAGCGCCGCGACGACCTGCTCGCACACGTGCGTGGCGGCGTGCTCGCGGGCCACGTCCCACCGTCCGGCGGCCCAGTACTCGCCGACCCGCCGCTGGGCGGGCACGACCAGCCCGTCCAGGATCTCCGCCACGGGCACGCCCGCCGCGCGCAGGCCGGTGGCGATCCGCACCCCGGCCTCGACGTCCGCCCTCCCGAGCGCGGTGAAGAACTCCTCGGCGACCTCTCCGGCGACGCCAGCGGTCATGACCCCTCCTCGTGCATCCGGTGCCCGGGCGGCCACGCCTGGACACCCAGGATCGCCATGTCGTCGTGCTCGCCCGACCCCAGGTGGGCCAGGGCGCGCTGCGCCACCCACTCCGCCGCCGCGGTCGGCGGCGCGCCCCGGTACCGGGCCAGCGCCCGGTGGAGCCGCTCGGCGCCGAACATCTCCCGGTCCGGCCCGCGCGCCTCCACGATCCCGTCGGTGTAGAGGTAGAGCGCGTCGCCCGGGTCGAGCATGACCGAGGTCTCCTCGAACTCCACGTCCGGCAGCGCCCCGACGATCGCGCCCTCCAGGGTGAACGCCCGCACGGTCCCGTCCCGCCGCACCACCACCGGCGGCGGGTGCCCGCCGCTGGCCAGGTCGACCCGGACCATTCCGTCGCCCAGCGCCGACAGCCGCGCCAGCACCAGCGTCACGAACCGGCTGTCGTCGGTGATCAGCAGCGTGCGGTTGATCAGGTCCAGGGCCTCGGTGAGCGGGCCCGCCACGTCGGCGGCGGTGTGCAGCGCCTGCCGCACCTGCGCGGTGTAGACGGCGGCGCTGACGCCCTTGCCGCACACGTCGCCGAGCGCCAGCAGCCAGCCGTGGCCCGGCGCGTACAGCACGTCGTAGAAGTCCCCGCCGATCATCGACTCCTCGGGGGCGGGCCGGTAGACCGCGCCGAGCCGCACCCCCGGGATCTGCGGGAGCGGGCGGGGCCGCAGCGCCTGGCGCAGGTCCCCGGCGGCGTCGGCGCGGTGCTCGTACAGCCGCGCCGCCTCCAGCGCCAGCGCCACCCGGTCGGCGTGCTCGCGGACCAGGTCCAGGTCGCCGTCGCCGAACGGGCGGGCCCGCAGCAGGGTGAGCACGCCCCGGCAGACGCCGCGCGCGGTGAGCGGCACCAGCAGCACGTGCGCGGGCCCGTCGGTCGTCATCTCCGGCGGGCACAGCTCCCGGGCGCGCTCGGCGTTCACCGCGTCGTGCCGCTCCAGGCGGCCGGTGTCGTGGACGCGGGTGACGCCCCGGCCGGGCGGGACCAGCCGGAAGGACGTCTCGCCGTGGCGCGAGACGGCGGTCTCGGGCCGGCCGTTGTCGCCCCACAGGGTCACCGCGGCCTGGTCGGCCAGCTCGTCGGCCGTCAGGCGGGCCGCCAGCGCCCAGGCCCGCCGCAGGTTGAGGGTGCCCGACAGCACCCGGCCCGTGCGGGCCAGGAACGCCTTGCGCGTGCGCTCCTCCAGCAGCGCGTCCTCGCGGGCCCGCTCGGCGGTCACGTCGCGCGCCACCCAGACCGCGTACCCGCCCGGCAGCACGTGGCGGCGGCCGGTGACGCGGCGGCCCCCGTGGTCGGCGTCGAACGTCGCGCGGCCCGCCTGCGCGGCCTCCAGCAGCGGCGGGATCGCGCCGGAGGCCAGCGGCCGCCCCGGGCGCGGGTCGCCGAGCAGGTCGCGGGCGCGGGCGTTGGCCCGCCGCACCGTGCCGCCCGGGTCGACCAGGACGACGGCCTCGTCGAGCACGTCCAGCGCGTCGAGCAGCGCCCGGTCCGGTCCGGACGGATCCGCCGGGGGCGCGCCGGAGACCTCCTCCGGCTCCATGTCGTCATCGGGAAACGGGAGGCGGTCGCTGCCCGTCTCGGTGCTGCGCAGAGGGACGACTCCTTGCGTGGCGTGATCGTCGGCGCGGCCGCCGACGGGGGGACGAGGCAACGCTACGCCAGCCCGCCGGGACGGGGAGTGACATTGCCGGAAAGCGTCCGGCCCCGGTCACAGCGGGATCCAGCGGCTCTCGTAGGGGCCGAGTTCCAGGGCCTTGCCGTTGAGCAGCGTGCGGGCGGGCCTGCCGGTGGTGTTCACCGCGACCATCTGCCTCGGCTGGGCCAGCACCCGGATGTCGGGGTTGGAGGAGGCCATGGCGAGCAGCGGCGTGCCCGGCGGGAACCAGCGGGTGAAGTTCTGGAGCATCGTCAGCGTCGGGGTGCCGCGGTTCCCCGCGGAGGTGCCCGACCACAGGCAGCCCAGGCACTCGGCGGAGGTCGCGACCTGCGGGCTCCAGTAGAACGCCGCCGACGCCCCGCCCCGCGCGAACTCCATCATCGCGGCGGTCTGCACCGCCCCCAGCCGTTCGTCGGACCAGGTGGCGCCCCGCGGCTGCACGTACCACTCGGCCCACCACACCGGCAGCCGGTCGCCGCTCTGCTCCCGCAGCCACCGGGTGACCGCCGAGAACTTCGCCAGCGCGTCGATCACGTTCACCCGCGCCGGGGCCTGGCCCGGCCGCCCCGTCCTCCCCGGCAGCGACGCGCCGTCCACCACCAGGAAGTCCGCGCCCGCCTTGTTCTTCAGCCAGTACCGGGTCGCGTCCAGCACGCGCGGGTCGACGGCGCCCCACGGGCCGCTCACCTCGCTCGGCGGCCCCTGCCCGGGCGGGTTGCTGTCCATCGGGATGTAGGGGCCGCCGACGCGGATCTGCGGGTTCACCTTCTTCAGCGCCGTGTACACCTTGTTGTAGAGCGCGGTGTAGGCGGCGGCGTCCCAGGTGTTGCGGGCCGGGTCCCAGAAGCCCTTGAACTCGTTCCAGACCAGGTAGTGGCGGACGTCGGGGTAGCGCCGGGCCACCGTGGCGGCGAGGTTCGCGAAGTCGTCGTAGTGGGCCGGGTCGGGGGCCTTCTCCAGCCGCGTCCAGTCGGTCCGCCCGGCCGTGCCGCCCTTCATCCAGTCGGGGGCGCAGCACAGGGTGAGGACCGGGGTCCCCTTGGTGGCGCGGATGAGCTCGACGCGGCGGTCCAGGGTGGTGAAGTCGTGGCGGCCCGGCGACGGCTCGGGGTTGGTCGCGCCCCAGCCCATGAGCGACTGGACCTGCGCGAGGGGCTGGCGGGCCGTGGCGGCGCGCTGCCGGGACGCCGCCGAGTTCAGGGGCAGGGTGTGCTGGGTGTGGGTCAGGCCCCAGGACGGCCAGGCCGCGGTCGCCCCGCCGCCGCCCACCACGGGGCCGCGGGCCCCGGCACGGTCGCCGGTGCGCTCGGCGGCCCGGCCGGGGGC
>NZ_BCQR01000314.1 GCF_001552175.1 Actinomadura kijaniata NBRC 14229 | reverse complement strand
GCGGTCGCCCCACCGGCCAGCACGAGGCGGCGCGCGGCCCGCACCGCCCTGCGGCGGCCCGCCCCGGCGGCCCGGCGGCGCAGCCGGGCGAAGGGGTCCAGGTCGTTGACGCGGGTGCCCAGCGCGGCCAGCAGGGCGGGCAGCACCAGGATCGTGGCGGCCGCGGCCAGCGCCACCACCGTGATCACCGCCCAGGCCAGCGAGCGCAGCAGCGCGACGGGGAAGACGAACAGCCCGCTGACGGCCAGGCCCACGGTGCAGGCCGAGAAGACGACGGTGCGCCCGGCGGTGGCCATGCTGCGCACCACGGCCTCGCCGACCGGCAGCCCGCGGGCCAGTTCCTCGCGGAAGCGGGTCACGATGAACAGGCTGTAGTCGATGGCGAGCCCGAACCCCAGCGCGGTCGCCAGGTTGGGCGCGAACACCGAGATCTCGATCGCGTGCGTCAGCAGCCGCAGCGCGGCCAGCGTGCCGACCACGGCCAGGGCGCCCACCACGACCGGCAGCAGCGAGGCGAAGACCGACCCGAAGGCGATCACCAGGATCAGCACCGCCAGCGGCGCGACGACGACCTCGGCCTTGCGCGCGTCGTCCTGTCCCTGCCGGATGAACTGCACGTTCGTCCAGGCCGGTCCGGTGGCGGTCACGCGCAGCGGGGCGAACCGGCGGGCGAGGTCCGGGACCAGCCGTTCGGCGGTGCGGGTCGCGTCCGCCTCGGTCCCGGCCAGGTCCACCACCAGCAGGGCCGAACGGCCGTCGGTGGCGCGCAGCGCGGCCGGCCGTCCGTCCCAGTACGACCGCACGCGGGCCACCCCGGACTGTCCGCGCAGGTGGCGGGTCAGCCGGGCGCCCGCCTCCGCGACCGGGCCGGAGTCGACCGGCCGGTCCGCCGCGGCCCGCAGCACGAGGTCGGGGGTCGTGGCGTCGAACCCGCGCGTCAGCAGGGCGTCGGCGCGGGCCGACTCGGTGCCGGTGGCCAGGAACCCGCCGTTGGACAGCCGGTCGGCCAGTCCCGCCGCCAGGAGCCCCAGCATGAGGGCCGTGACCGCGGACGCCGCCAGCACGGCGGTCCGGTTGCGCACCGACCAGCGCGCGAAGGCCGCCAGCGCGCTCTCCCGCCGTGCGGGACGGCGCGGCCGGGCGAGCGGTCCGCGCGCCCTCACCCGTCGTGCGCCCAGCGCTCACCGTTTCCGCGCCACGGGCGCGCCGACCGGCGTTCCTCGTTTCCGGGTGACATGGGGGTTCCTCACCACGCGATCCGACGGGCGCGTCATGGCCGGGTGTCCGAACACCCGGCGTGATGATCGCCCGGTACACCCCCACCCTTCCCGTTACTCAGAGCATCCAATCTGATTACTCAAAGTAGTTTCCCTTGGTCGGGGCCTAGATCGCCGCTGCCCCGTCAGTGATCGGCGGCCAGTTTCAGGCCGAAGCCGATGAACGCCACGCCCATCACCTGCTGGAGGCGGCGCCGGACGGCCGGGCGGCTCAGCACCCGGCGGGCCGCCCCCGCCACCGCCG
This sequence comes from Actinomadura kijaniata NBRC 14229, assembly GCF_001552175.1. Lineage (GTDB taxonomy): Bacteria > Actinomycetota > Actinomycetes > Streptosporangiales > Streptosporangiaceae > Spirillospora > Spirillospora kijaniata. The sequence continues at coordinate 2,275 of NZ_BCQR01000314.1, read as the reverse complement.
CCAGCAGGCCGAACCACAGCAGGCCCTGGACGGCGTGGATCGCCGCGAACAGCATGCTCGTCCAGAACATCGACGCCCCCTGCGGCACGAACTGCGGCAGCAGGCTCATGTAGAACACGCCGATCTTGGGGTTGAGCAGGTTCGTCGTGAACCCGGTGCGCAGCGCCTCCCGCCACGACATCGGCGCGTCCGCGGTCTCGGCGGCCCCGGCCGCCCGCCCCCGCCGCGCCGTCCACAGCGCCCGGCCGCCCAGCCACAGCAGGTAGGCCGCGCCCGCGACGCGCAGCACGTCGAACGCCAGCCGCGACGCCGCCAGCAGCGCCGTCAGCCCCACCGCGCTCGCCAGCGCCCACGTCAGGCAGCCCAGCGCCACGCCCAGCCCGGCGAGCAGGCCCGTCCGCCGCCCGCCCGTGACGGTCGCCCGCAGCACCAGCATGGTGTCGAGGCCCGGAGTGACGGTCACCAGCGCGGCCACGGCCGCGAACGCGAGACAAGCGGTCAACATGGGCACATGCTGTCATAGGCGGACGTATGTTCCTGACTGGAATACCGGCCCGCATCCCCGCCTTGCCCGTAAACGACGACGTGACCAGGAGGATCGGCGAGCCGAGGGCTGTCCCCGGTGCGGACGAAGTCTTTGACCGCCGTCACTTGAGTCTGAAGAGTCACTTGGCTACGTCGCCGCCCAGTCGCACTACAACCTCGTCTCCCGCGACACCTACGAGGCGGCCTGGCCGCCCTGCCCCACTACGGCCTGGCCTCCGGCTTCCTCACCGGCAAGTACCGCCCCGGTCGGCTGGTCGACAGCGCCCGCACCGTCGAGCAGCTCCCGGCGCTGCTCGCGGTCCCCGGCCTGGAGCTGACCGGCGCCGAGGTGGCCGCGCTCATCGACGCATCCGCCTGAAACCGATCGGAAGAGTGGGGGTGTAGCGTTCCGCGGCGTTATGCCCCATCTCGACTTCCTGGTCGTCGGCGGCCTGGCCGTGCTGCTCGGCGCGATCGTGCAGAGCAGCGTCGGCCTGGGCGTCGGCCTGGTCGCCACGCCCGTGGTGACGCTGCTGTTCCCCACCCTGATGCCCGGCGCGATCCTGGTCGCCGCGACCGTCCTGCCGCTGGCGACCCTCGTCCGGGAGGTCCGCCACGCCGACCTGCGGGGGCTCGGCTGGGCGTTCGCCGGGCGCGTCGCCGGGACGCCGCTGGGCGTCTGGGTGGTGGCGTCGGTCCCGCCGGGACCGCTCGGCGCGGTCATCGGCCTCGTCGTGCTCGCCGCGCTGGCCGCGTCCCTGTGGTCGGGCGACGTCCCCCGCAACCGCGCCACCCTGGCCGCCGCCGGGCTGGTCTCCGGCGCCACCGGAACGGCGTCCTCCATCGGCGGCCCGCCCATCGCCCTGCTCTACCAGCGCGAGAGCGGGCCCCGCGTCCGCGCCACCCTGGCGGTGTTCTTCACGGTCGGGGCCCTGCTGTCGCTGCTCACCCTCGCCGCGACGCACCAGCTGCCGTACCGGCAGGTCACGGCGGGGCTGGCGCTGACGCCGTTCGTGCTGGCGGGCTTCGCCGTGGCGGGCCCGCTGCGCCGCCACCTGGACGCGGGCCGCATGCGCGCCGGAATCCTCGTGGTCGTGGGCGCATCAGCCGTCACACTCGTGGTACGTAGCCTGATGTGATGCGTCCGACCAAGGCCGACCTCGAAGCCGCCCGCGACAAGCTGATCCCCGACATCCTGCCCCCGGAGGGGGCGACGCTGCGGGTGCTGTTCTGCGGAATCAACCCCGGACTGTACTCGGGGGCCACCGGGCACCACTTCGCCCGCCCGGGCAACCGGTTCTGGCCCGCGCTGCACCGCTCCGGCTTCACCGAACGCCAGCTGCGCCCCGCCGAACAGCACCTGCTGCCCTCCTACGGCCTCGGGATCACCAACCTGGCGCCCCGCACCACCGCCCGCGCCGACGAGCTCACCGAGACCGAACTCCGCGAGGGCGGCGAACGCCTGGTGGCGCTCGTCGAGCGCTACCGCCCCGCCTACCTGGGCGTCGCCGGGGTCACGGCCTACCGCACCGCGTTCGGCGACAAGAAGGCGCAGATCGGCCCCCAGGACGACCGCATCGGCCCCGCCCGGGTATGGGTGCTGCCCAACCCGAGCGGCCTGAACGCGAGCTGGCCCCTGGACCGGATGGCCGCGGAGTTCGCCCGCCTCCGCGAAGCCGCGGAAGCCGCCGGCGACGAGAGCTCGTAGGGCCCAGGCCCCGAAAGCCCACGAGGGACCCTGAACGCGCCC
>NZ_BCQR01000313.1 GCF_001552175.1 Actinomadura kijaniata NBRC 14229 | reverse complement strand
CGCGGCGGTGGCCGAGGCGGCGGCCGGGTGCGCCGTGGCCGGGCTCGCGGTGTCGTGGCTGGCCGGACGCGTCGCGCTGCGGGGCGGGGCCCGGTGAACGGCCGCGGCGCGCGCTGGGGCGTCCCGGCGCTCGGCCTGGGAGTGTTCGCGGTCGGGACCGACGAGTTCGTGCTGGCGGGCATCCTGCCGGAGCTGAGCCGCGCGTTCGCGGTGTCGATCGGCGCCGCCGGGCAGGTGGTGACGGTGTTCGCGCTGGCGTGCGCCGTGCTGGCCCCGGTGCTGGGCGCGTTCACCGCCGCCTGGCCGCGCCGCCGGGTGCTGCTGGCGGCGCTCGGCGTCCATCTGGTGGGCAACGTCGCCACCGCGCTCGCCCCGTCGTTCGCGCTGGTGCTGGCGGGCCAGGTCGTGGCGGCGGCGGGCGCGGGACTGTTCGTGCCGGCCGCGTCGGTGACGGCGGCGGCCCTGGTCCCCGCCGACCGCCGGGGCCGGGCGATCGCCACGGTCACCACCGGCTTCGCCGCGGCCACCGCGTTCGGCGCGCCCCTCGGCACCGCGCTGGGCGACGCGCTGGGCTGGCGGGCGACGGTGTGGTTCCTGGTGGCGCTGACGGTCCTCGGCGCGGCCGGGGTGCTGGCCCTGGTGCCGGGCCGGGTCGCCACGGCCCCCGCGGGACCGGGCGGGCGGCTGGCGCCGCTGCGCGACCGCCGGGCGCTGGCGCTGCTGGCCACCACCCTGGCCGGGTTCACCGCGATCTATGTTCCCTACACCTACGTCGCGGCCGTCTTCGCGCCCGCGACCGGCGGCGACGGGGACCGCCTGGCCGTCCTGCTGCTGGTGTTCGGCGTCGCCGGAACGCTCGCCAACCACGTCGCCGGAACGCTGGCCGACCGCCTGGGCGGGCGCGCGGTGGTGACCGGGGCGCTGGCGCTGCTGGTGGTGGCGCTGCTGCTCCTGCCGCTGGCCCGGGGGTCGTACGGGCTGGCGCTGCCGATGACGGTCGGCTACGCGCTGACCGCCTACGCCGTGACCACCCCGCAGCAGACCCGCCTGATCGCCCTGAACCCGGCGGCGGCCCCGGTCCTGGTGTCGCTGAACGCCGCCGTCCTCTACCTCGCGATCTCGCTGTCGGGGGTGCTGGGGGCCGCCGGGATCGCCTGGACCGGCGCGCACCTGCTCGGCCCGCTCGCGGCCGTGGTCGCCGTGGCCGCCGTCGCGCTGTCGGAGATCGCGCACCGCCTCGCCGCCCGATCCCCCGAAGGCGCCGGGTCGGAGGGAAAGCGCCCGGCGTCCCGGCCGCCGGGATGACGAGCCGACCCCTATGATCGCCCCCGACCCGAGGAGAACGATCATGCGTATCGCCGTGTACCTGGCCCACCCCCGGCCGGGCAGCTTCAACCACGCCCTGTCCGACGCCGTCGTCGACGAGCTGCGCGGACGCGGATGCGAGGTGCTCGCGCACGACCTGTGCGCCGAGGGGTTCGACCCGGCACTGACGGCCGCCGAGACCGGGACCGTCCAGGACGCGGGCTCCTCCGTCGACGCGCGGGTCGAGGCGCACCGGCGGGAGGTCGCCGCGCTCGACGCCATGGTCTTCGTCCACCCCAACTGGTGGGGCATGCCCCCGGCCGTCCTGACCGGGTGGGTGCAGCGGGTCCTGGCCCCCGGCGTCGCCTACAAGCTCGGCACCGCCGACGGGGAACCCGCCGGACTGCTGAAGGCCGGACGCGCGCTGGTGCTCAACACCTCCGACACCCCCGAGGACCGCGAACGCGAGGAGTTCGGCGACCCGCTCCAGCAGATCTGGGCCGCGTGCGTGCTGCCCTACGTCGGCATCACCGACGTGAGGCGCACCGTCTTCCGCACCGTCACCGACTCCACCGAAGCCCAGCGGACCGAATGGCTCCGCCAGGCCCGCGAACAGGCCGCCGCGCTCCTCGACCAGCCGACCAGCCGGGCCTGAACGCCGGATCGCGCCGTCACCGGCGTTCCCCTTCACCGCGTCCTCGGCCCCGGAACGCGCGGGACGGTGCGCGTCGGTGCCACGAGCCCCGCGGACGCCTCCGCCCGGCGCGCCGGGCGGAGGCATGCGGCGAACAGCCGGTCCAGGCCCCCGTACGGTCCGCATCATGACGCCGAGCCGCGCCGAGGTGTCCGCCCCACCGTCAATCCCGCGCCGACCTAGGAGCGGAACCGTCCTAGGTCGCTCCTAGCGTCGTGGACATGGCGAAGATCAATCCGTTCCGCATCGACATTCCGCAGGCCGACCTGGACGACCTCCGCGCCCGGCTGGCCCGCACCCGCTGGCCGGACGAGCCGCCCGGCACCGGCTGGTCGTACGGCGTCCCGTCCTCCTATGCCAGGGAGCTGGCCGAGTACTGGCGGACGGTGTACGACTGGCGCGCGCAGGAGGCGGCGCTCAACGAGTACCCGCAGTTCACCACCGAGATCGACGGGCAGAACATCCACTTCCTGCACGTCCGCTCCCCCGAGCCGGACGCGCTCCCGCTGGTCCTCACGCACGGCTGGCCCGGTTCGATCGCCGAGTTCATGAAGGTCATCGGCCCGCTCACCGACCCCCGCGCCCACGGGGGCGACCCGGCCGACGCCTTCCACGTGGTGGCGCCCTCCCTCCCCGGCTTCGGCTTCTCCGGCCCCACCCGCGAGATCGGCTGGAACGTGCGGCGGGTGGCCCGCGCCTGGGCCGAGCTGATGAGCCGCCTCGGCTACGACCGGTACGGGGCCCAGGGAGGCGACACCGGCGCGGTGGTCTCCCCCGAACTCGGCCGCGTCGCCCCGGACAGCGTCGTCGGCGTCCACGTCAACGGCGCGCTCGGCTTCCCGACCTTCGCCCCCGGCGAGCTGGAGGGTCTCACCGAGGCGGAGCGGACCCGGCTGGCCGGCTACTCGGACCAGGACTCCTCGGGCTACGCCGTGATCCAGGCCACCCGCCCGCAGACCCTGGCCTTCGGCCTGCATGACTCCCCCGCCGGCCAGCTGGCCTGGATCGTGGAGAAGTTCAAGGAGTGGACCGACCCCGCTCACGACCTCCCCGACCAGGCCGTGGACCGCGACCAGATGCTCACCGACGTCACCATCTACTGGCTCACCGGCACCGCGGGGTCGTCCGCCCGCCTCTACAAGGAGAGCGCGGCCGACTGGGGCCGCCCCGTCGAGAAGTCCGACGTTCCCGCCGGGGTGGCGGTCTTCCCGGGCGACACCGGGGTCCGTCGCGTCGCCGAACGCGAGCACAACGTGATCCACTGGTCGGAGTTCGACCGGGGCGGCCACTTCGCCGCGATGGAAGCGCCGGACCTGCTGGTCGCCGACGTCCGCGCGTTCTTCCGGCTGGTCCGCTGACCCGCCCGGCAGGCCCCGGCGGGGTCGCACGCGGACCTCATGCGCCCCGCCGTTCCCCACGAGCGCGAAAGACCGCCCCCACCAGACAGGGACGCGAGGCACTCCCGCGTCCGCCCGGGGACGGTCACGGCGTGGGCCACCGAACACGCGCCGCAATCCGGGATCCGGGCTCGCCCGACCTGGCCCGCCCCCGGCGCTCACGTCGTCTCGGCGCCGGGGGCGTAGGGGCAAAGCCCCACGAAGGGGTGTGGGGGCGAAGCCCGACAAAGGGGGTGCGGGGACAGCACCCCTGCCGAGGGTGTGGGGGACGGAGCCCTGCCGGGCGTGCGGGGTGAAGGCCCGCCGGGCATGCGGGGCAAAGCCCTGCCGGGGGTGCGGTGTGAAGGCCCGCCGAGGTTGTAAGGGCGGAGCCCCACGAGGGGTTGTAGGGGACGGAGTCCCCTACCGGGATGTGGGGGCGGAG
>NZ_BCQR01000312.1 GCF_001552175.1 Actinomadura kijaniata NBRC 14229 | reverse complement strand
GTGCGGCGGCCGCCGGGCGCCCGGGCCGCCGCCCCGCCCCCGCCGGAATCCGGGCGTCCGCCCGGCCGCGCGCCGGCCTGCGGCGGGGCAAGGCAATGCTTGATCCAAAAGGGCGAAACCGGTCACCAGGAGGACTAACATCGGACTACGTGACGACCATCAGTCTTGACAGCGCAGCCCCGAACACCCTCGACGTCGACGCGATCGTGATCGGCGTCGCCCCCGCGGACTCCGGCGTCACGCCGGCCGCCGGCGCGGAGGGTCTCGACCAGGCCCTCGACGGCCGGCTCGCGGCGGCGCTGAAGTCGCTGGGCGCCACCGGCAAGGCCGGTGAGGTCACCAAGCTCCCGACGCTGGGCGCGGTCCCCGCCCCCGTCGTGGTCGCCGTCGGACTGGGCGAGGACGTCGACGCCGAGGCGCTGCGCCGGGCCGCCGGGGCGGGCCTGCGGGCCCTGGCCGGCTCCTCCCGGGTCGCCGTGGCGCTGCCCGCCGCCTCCGTCGCCGAGGCCGAGGCCGTCGCGCTCGGCGCACTGCTGGGCAACTACGCGTTCACCGCCTACCGGACCGGCGACCAGCCGGACCCCGTGGGGGAGATCATCCTGACCGGCGTGCAGACCGCCGACGGCGCCGTCGCGGCCGCCCGCGCCGAGACCGTCGCGCAGGCCGTCGCCCTGGTCCGCGACCTGGTCAACACCCCGCCGTCGGACCTGTCCCCCGAGGACTTCGCCGACACCGCCGCGCGCGTCGCCGCCGACACCGGCCTGGACGCCGAGATCCTGGACGAGAAGGCGCTGGTCGAGGGCGGCTACGGCGGCATCGTCGGCGTCGGCCAGGGCTCGGCCAACGCGCCCCGCCTGGTCCGCCTCGCCTACACCCACCCCGAGGCGACCCGGACCCTGGCGCTGGTCGGCAAGGGCATCACCTTCGACTCCGGCGGCCTGTCCCTCAAGCCCGCCGACGCCATGGACTGGATGAAGTCCGACATGGGCGGCGCGGGCGCGGTGCTGGGCGCGATGTCGGCCATCGCCAAGCTCGGCCCCAAGGTCAACGTCGTCGGCTACCTGGCGCTCGCCGAGAACATGCCCTCGGGCACCGCGCAGCGCCCCTCCGACGTGATCCGCATCTACGGCGGCAAGACCGTCGAGGTCCTCAACACCGACGCCGAGGGCCGCCTGGTCATGGCCGACGCGCTGGTGCGCTCCGGCGAGGACGCCCCCGACGTCCTGGTCGACGTCGCCACCCTGACCGGCGCCCAGCTGGTCGCCCTCGGCACCCGCACCGCCGGCGTCATGGCCAACGACGACGCGCTGCGCGAGCGCGTGGTCGCCGCCGCCAACGAGGCGGGCGAGCCGTCCTGGGGCATGCCGCTCCCGGCCGAGCTGCGCAAGGGCCTGGACTCGTCGGTCGCCGACATCGCCAACATCAGCGGCGACCGCTGGGGCGGCATGCTGACCGCGGGCGTGTTCCTCCAGGAGTTCGTGCCGGACGGCGTGCGGTGGGCGCACCTGGACATCGCCGGGCCCTCGTTCAACAAGGGCGAGCCCTACGGCTACACCCCCAAGGGCGGCACCGGCGCCGCGACCCGCACCCTGGTCCGGCTGGCCGAGGAGCTGGCCGCCGGGAACCTGTGACCGGTCTCCCTTCCGTCCGGCGGAACGCCGTGACACGGGCCCGGTGTCGCCGGACCTGACAAGCGAATAGATTTCTCTTGGCGACGGGGCCGGGGCACAGCCGCCCGGGCCCCCCGCCGGGGCTCGACTCAGAGCGCGGATTCCGGAAAGGGAGCGTCCAGTGGCCAACGGCACCTTCGACATCGTCGTCCTGGGTGGTGGCAGCGGCGGTTACGCGTGCGCGCTGCGCGCCGCGGAACTCGGCAAGACCGTCGCCCTCGTCGAGCGCGACGCCCTGGGCGGCACCTGCCTGAACCGCGGATGCATCCCCACCAAGGCGCTGCTGCACGCCGCCGAGGTCGCCGACCAGACGCGGGAGGCCGCCAGGTTCGGGATCAGGGCGTCGTTCGAGGGGATCGACGTCGCGGGCGTGCACGCCTACAAGGACCGGATCGTGTCCACCACGGTCAAGGGCCTCACCGGGCTGATCAAATCCAAGGGCATCGAGATCGTCGAGGGCGAGGGCCGGCTCACCGGGCCCACCACCGTCCGCGTGACCGCCGCCGACGGCACCGTCCGCGACCTGGAGGGCGGGCACATCGTGCTGGCCACCGGCTCCTTCCCGCGGTCCCTGCCCGGCCTGGAGATCGACGGCGAACGCGTCATCTCCAGCGACCACGCCCTCACGCTGGACCGCGTCCCCGCGTCGGTCGTCATCCTGGGCGGCGGCGTCATCGGCGTCGAGTTCGCCAGCGTGTGGCGGTCGTTCGGGGCCGAGGTCACCATCGTGGAGGCGCTGCCCCACCTGCTGCCGCTGGAAGAGGAGTCCAGCTCCAAGCGCCTGGAGCGGGCCTTCCGCAAGCGCGGCGTCAAGTACGAGCTCGGCACCCGCTTCGAGGGCGTCAAGACCACCGACGGCGGCGTTTCGGTGTCGCTGGAGGGCGGTAAGACCCTGGAGGCCGAGCTGCTGCTGGTCGCGGTCGGACGCGGCCCCGTCTCCGAGGGCATCGGCCTGGAGGAGGTCGGCGTCGAGACCGAACGCGGCTTCGTGAAGGTGGACCAGTTCTGCCGCACCAACGTGCCCACCATCTCGGCGGTCGGGGACCTGATCCCGACCCTGCAGCTGGCGCACGTCGGTTTCGCCGAGGGCATCCTGGTGGCCGAACGGCTGGGCGGGCTCGACCCGCGGCCGATCGACTACGACGGGGTCCCCCGCATCACCTACTCCGACCCCGAGGTCGCCGCGGTGGGCATCACCACCGCGACGGCGCGGGAGCGCGGAATCGAGATCAGGGAGGTCACCTACGACCTGGCCGGCAACCCCAAGAGCAAGATCCTGGGGACGCAGGGCGAGGTCAAGGTGATCGCCGCCGTGGACGGTCCCGTCCTCGGCGTCCACATGGTCGGCGCTCGCGTCGGCGAACTCGTCACCGAGGGGCAGCTCATCTACAACTGGGAGGCCCTCCCCGACGAGGTCGCGGAGCTGATCCATGCCCACCCGACGCAGTCCGAGGCGGTCGGCGAGGCCCATCTCGCCCTCGCCGGCAAGCCGCTGCACGTGCACGGCTGATCCATCGCCCGCACGCAATATTCGAATTCGAAGGAGTCGCTGAGAGCCATGCCGGTCTCCGTCACCATGCCCCAGCTCGGCGAGAGCGTCACCGAGGGCACCGTCACCCGCTGGCTGAAGAAGGAGGGTGAGCGCGTCGAGACCGACGAGCCGCTTCTCGAAGTGTCGACCGACAAGGTCGACACCGAGATCCCTTCGCCCGCGTCGGGCATCCTGACCCGCATCACCGTCGCCGAGGACGAGACCGTCGAGGTCGGCGCCGAACTGGCGATCATCGGTGACGAGGGCGACGCCCCGGCGCCCGAGTCCGCCCCGCAGGCCGAGGAGCAGGCCGAGGAGCAGGGCGAGGAGCAGGCCGCCGAGCCCGAGCCGGAGCCCGAGCGCCAGCAGGCCCAGCAGGCCCAGCAGGCCCCGCCGCCGTCGGCGTGGCCGCCCCCGGCCCAGCAGCAGTCGGCGCCCGAGCCCGCCCCGGCCGCGCAGCCCGCCCCGCAGGCGTCGCCGCAGCCGGCCCCGCAGGCCGAGGCGCCCAAGCAGGAGCAGGCCCCGTCCGCGGACGGCCCGTACGTCACCCCGCTGGTGCGCAAGCTCGCCGCCGAGCACGACGTCGACCTCAGCTCGGTCAACGGCACCGGCGTCGGCGGCCGCATCCGCAAGCAGGACGTCCTGGAGGCCGCCCGCGCCAAGCAGCAGGCCGCCCAGCAGGCTCCCGCCGCCCCGGCTCCGGCCGCGCCCGC
>NZ_BCQR01000311.1 GCF_001552175.1 Actinomadura kijaniata NBRC 14229 | reverse complement strand
GACGAACGCGGCCGCCCGCGCCCTGCCGAGCCCGGCCGCGTCCTCGGCCGGGCGGGCGGCCGGTCCGGCGGCCGGTTCAGCGGGCGGCGACGTTGCCGGGGCCACCGGCGATCTCCTCCAGCCTCCGCTGGTACCCCGCGGCGGCCTCGTCGGGGGTGCGGCCCGCCACGACGTTCGCGGTGGCCTCCTGCAACGCGATCGACACCTGCGGGTACGCCGAAAGGCTCGGCCGGTACACGGTGATCGGCAGGATCCTCTCGGCGATGTAGGCCAGCAGCGGATCGCTCCTCAGGACCTCGCGGTTGACGTCGGTCCGCGAGGTGATCTCGGGGGTTCCGGCGGTGCGGGCCTTGTGCATCTCCGCCGAGTTCATGAACGCCAGCAGCTCGAACGCCAGCTTCGGGTGCTCGGTGTGGGGGTTGATCACCGAGACCGGGCCGCCGGACAGGCTGACGAACGACTGGCCCCGCACGCCCTTGCCCGGGGAGATCGCCGGGAACATCGCGTAGCCGACCGCCTGGTCGCGGTCGGGCATCCGGGCGGTGCCGTTGCGGGGGTTGATCACGTCGCGCCAGAAGTAGTCGCCCTCGGCCAGGATGCCGATGCGGCCCTGCGCGAACTCCGCGAACGACTTGTCGCGGCCCTGCGCCTCCTGCTGGAGCCGCGGGTCGCCGAGCCCCTGCCGGTAGACCGCCGAGTAGAACGACAGGACCTGCTTGAGGGCCGGTCCGCCGCCGGTCCACTTGCCGTCGGCGTGGATCTCGGCCCCGGCCCCGGCCAGCAGCGGCAGCACGCCCTGGGTGGTGGTGGCCTCGCCCATGGGCGTCCCGGCGTTGATCTGGAGGGGTGTCACGCCCGGCACCCTCCGCAGGGCGCGGGCCGCGGTGAGGATGTCGTCCCAGCTCCTGGGCTGCCAGGTGGCGGGCAGCCCGGCGCGCTGGAAGAGCTTCTTGTTGTAGAACAGCAGGCGGCCGTCGGTGTTGGCCGGGATGCCGTACCGCTTGCCGTCGAACGACCCGAGGCTCTGCACCGCCCGGGGGATCTGGGCCCAGCCGTCCCAGGCGTCGGCCTGCGCGCCGGCCAGCTCGGTGAGGGGTCTGAGATATCCGGCCTGGGCGAGTTCACCGACCCAGATGCCGTCGACGTCGAGGATGTCGGCGCCCGACCGGGACTTCAGGTCCAGGGAGACGCGGGTCTTGTACGCCTCGTCGGCCACGCCCGAACCCCGGTAGCGCACCCTGACGTCGACGCCCTTGGCCTTCTGCGCGGCGACGAACCGCGGGATCACCGTCCTGGTGATCCACTCGGCCTCGCCGGAGTTCTTGCCGCCCTCGATGGCGTTGCGGCCGATGGTGAGGGTGGGGCCGTCCGGTCCGCCGCAGCCGGACAGGGCCGCGCCCGTCAGCGCGAACGCGGCCAGCGCCCCGACGATCCCCCGCAGCCCGGTGGTTCCCCGCCGTCTGGAGTGGTCCACGGTGACCTCCCTTGAGCTCACCGTCACCGTGACCCCGGATCCCGATCTTGTAAACCCCCCGCCGGGCCAGAGTCGGGATCGTTATCAGGGGTCCATCAGCTCGGCGGAACGGGCCGCGAACTGCTCCATCGCCTTCGCGGTGATCGGGCCGGGCGCGTCCGGCAGCGCGGTGTCGTCGACGAACGCGATCGGCTGGATGTCGCGGGTGGTGGAGGTCAGGAACGCCTCCTCGGCCCGGTACAGGTCCGACAGCGGCACGTCGCGCTCCTCGCCGCCGCACCACTCCAGCGTCAGCGCGCGCGTGACGCCGGCCAGGCAGCCCGACTCCAGCGTCGGGGTGACCAGGCGGCCGTCCAGGACCAGGAAGACGTTGGTGCCCGTGCCCTCGCACAGGTTCCCGGCGAGGTTGCCGAAGATCGCCTCGCCGCCGCCGCGCTGCTTGGCGTGGGCGAGGGCGAGGGCGTTCTCGGCGTAGGAGGTGGTCTTCAGGCCCGTCAGCGCGCCGTGCTCGTTGCGGGCCCACGGCACCACCACGACCTTGCCGGTCGGCGGGAACGGCCGCTGCTCGCCGACCGCGACGACCGCCGTGGGGCCCTGGTCCCCCCGGTCCGAGCCCAGCGGGCCGACGCCGCTGGTGTAGGTGATGCGGACGCGCGCCAGCGGCCACCTCGGCGAGGCGGCCAGCACCTCCAGCACGCCCTGGGCGAGGGCGTCCTCGTCGGGGGCGGGCAGGCCGAGGCCGGTCGCCGAGCGGGTGAGGCGCCGCAGGTGCCGGGTGAGGGCGAACGGCTCCCCGCTGGTGGCCTTGACGGTCTCGAACACCCCGTCCCCGACCAGCATCCCGTGGTCGAAGACCGAGACCGTCGCCTGCTCAGGGTCGAGCAGCCGCCCGTTCACCCACACCTTGCCCGTCACCGGAAGCCACCTCCAAAAGCCGAGCCGCCTTCAGCTCGGTCTCGCGCCATTCGCCGTGCGGATCGGACCCCCAGGTGACGCCGGCCCCGGTGCCGAACCGGAGCCGGCCGTCCTCGGCCCAGAAGGTCCGGATGCCGACCGCCAGCGCCGCGCGCCGGGAGTCGGCGTCCACCCAGCCGATGGCCCCACAGTACGGCCCGCGCGGGACGGGTTCGAGTTCATCCAGCAAGGTCAGGGCGCTGGACTTCGGCGCGCCGGTCACCGAACCGGGAGGAAACGTCGCCGCCAGCAGCTCCGGCCACCCCATTCCGCCGGCGAGCCGGGCCCGCACCGTGGACACCAGGTGCACCAGGCCCGGGTGCGGTTCGACGGCGCACAGGTCCGGCACGACCACCGAGCCGGTGGCGGCGACGCGGCCCAGGTCGTTGCGGACCAGATCGACGATCATGACGTTCTCGGCGTAGTCCTTGGGCAGCAGGTCCGCCTCGGTGCGCCCGGTGCCCTTGATCGGCCTGGACTCCACCAGGTCGCCGTCGCGCGCCAGGTACAGCTCGGGCGAGGCGCTGGCGACCTCCAGGCCGGGGATGCGCAGCGTCATGGCGTGGGGCGCGGGGTTGCCGCGCGCCAACCGGGCTCCCAGCCCCGCGATGTCGGCGTGCCGCCCGAGCGGCGCGGACAGGACCCGGCACAGGTTGGCCTGGTACACGACGCCGTCGGCGATGGCGGCGCGGATCCGCCGGACCCCGGCCACGTAGGCGGCCTCGTCCAGGGAGGTGTCCCACTCCCCCGGCGGGCTCCACGGCCCGTCCGGGTGCGGGGCGGGGCGGACGTTCTCGAACCGCGCACAGGTGACCTTGCCCTCGTAGGTGGCGACGACGGCCCACCAGCCGCGCGAGTCCAGCGCGGCCGGATCGCCGGTCACCTCGGCCAGCCCGGTGGCCAGCAGCCCCCCGACGTGCGCGAACGCATCGTTCATGCAGACCAGTGTGCCGCCCGCGCGGGCACGCCGGGAAACCGGTTTGGGCTTGGGCCCCGGACGCGCTAATCTCTTCCTTGTCGCCGCCCGGGGAGCCCCGAGCGGAGATCACGCGGAAGTGGCTCAGTTGGTAGAGCATCACCTTGCCAAGGTGAGGGTCGCGGGTTCGAATCCCGTCTTCCGCTCTGAGAGGTCTTCACCGGCCTCGCTCTGGTGGAGTGGCCGAGAGGCGAGGCAACGGCCTGCAAAGCCGTGTACACGGGTTCAAATCCCGTCTCCACCTCCACGCGCACCCTTCCGACGAGGGGTGTCGCGGGCGATTAGCTCAGTGGGAGAGCGCTACCTTGACACGGTAGAGGTCACTGGTTCAATCCCAGTATCGCCCACCGGACAGCGGACCCCGGGTCTTCGGACCCGGGGTTTTTTGCGTTCCCGAACCCCTTGACACCCGCGCGCGGGTGCAGAACGTCACCGTCTATTCGATTACGCATCCGGGCCGGTTTACCGCTAGTGTTCTCTGTGTCGCCGCGAGGGACCGCCCGCCAGGGAGGCCCGAGCAGGACAC
>NZ_BCQR01000310.1 GCF_001552175.1 Actinomadura kijaniata NBRC 14229 | reverse complement strand
GCGGCGGCCCGGCCGGAACGTGCGGCGGACCCATCGGCGCGGGCGGGTGCGGCGGCCCGGCGTCCAGCGGCGTGTCGGAGGGCGGGGCGACCCCGTCGCCCGGCGGCGGTCCCATCGGCGCGGGCATGGGGGACGGTCCCGTGTCCAGCGGTGTGTCGGCGGCGGACGTCCCGCCCGCGCGGGCCGGGACGTCGTCGCGCGTGTCCGCGGGCGGCGTGTCGGCGTGCCCCGTGGTTGCGTGCTCCGTGGTTGGGCGCTCCGTGGTTGGGCGCTCCGTGGTTGCGTGCTCCGTGTTGGTGTGCTCCGTGTTGGAGTGTTCCGTGTCGGAGGCCGGTGGCTCCTCCGCGTGCGGCGTCTCCGGGTGCTCGGCGTGTCCGATGTCCTCGTGCTTCGCGTCCGTCCGCGCCGCGTCCGTGGACGTGTCCGCCGCGGGCGGCGGCTCGTCGGCGTGTTCGGGCTCGCCCGGCGGCGCCTCAACAACGGACGCCTCGCCCTCCGGGACCGGAGGGGGCGGGTCGGGGTCGCCGGGGAACGTCGCGTGGGCCAGCAGCCGGTCGACGATCTCGGGGGTGAGCCAGTCCGGCTCGGGGGCTCCGGTCCCGTGCTCCAGCGACGCGATGATCTGCTCGGGGCTCGGGCGTTCGGCGGGGACGTCGGCCAGGCAGCGTTCCAGCAGGGGCCGCACGTCGGGCGGGCACTCGGCCAGCCCGTCGCCCTCGTACTGCCGCCCGGTGGCCGCGTAGAAGACGACGCCGCCGAGCGCCAGGATGTCGGCGTCCACCGAACCGGCCGGGGCGACGCCGTAGCCGGTGACGCGCGGACCGTCCTGCGCCAGCAGGACCGAGGAGGGCATGAGCCGCCCGTGGACGACGCCCGCCGCGTGGATGTCGCGCAGCGCCTCGGCGATCCCGCCCATCAGGATCCGCACCGCCCGCGCGGGCAGCGGCCCCGACTCCACGACCACCTGCGCCAGCGACGGCCCGGCCACGTACTCGGTCGCCACCCACGGCTGCGGCGCGTCGGCGTGGAAGTCCACGACCGGCGCGACCCGCCGTCCGCCGACCCGCCGCGCGGCGGCCATGTCCTTGCGGAACCGCTCCCGGAACACCGGGTCCCGCAGCGCCTCGGGCCGCACCACCCACACGGCCAGCCGCCGCCCGCTGTCGGTGGTGGCCAGGTACACCCACCCCCGGCCGCTGGCCTCCATCCGCGCGAGCACCCGGTACCCGCCGACCAGCAGCGGATCGCCGGGCGCGAGCGGCTGAAAGGGCGGACTGTTCATCATGGCGGCCTCCCGGGTGGTCAGCCGATTATCGCGCCTCCACCGGGCCCGGTGGCCAGTCGGCGGCCGCCCGCTACCCCTCAGTAGGATCCGGGCATGGACTTCGCGACCGCTGATCTGATCGACGACTTCGGGGACGAGCTGCGCAGCTGCGAGACGCAGTTCCGGCAGTACGGGGCGCGCACGCGGTTCGCCGGGCAGGTGGTCACCGTGCGCTGCGACCGCGACAACGGCCTGGTGAAGAAGCTGCTCAACAGCCCCGGCGAGGGCCGGGTGCTGGTCGTGGACGGCGGCGGGTCGCTGGCCTCGGCGCTGATGGGCGACATGATCGGCGCCGCGGCCGTCGCCAACGGCTGGTCCGGCGTGGTCATCAACGGCGCGGTCCGCGACGTCGTCGAGCTGGCCGGGCTCGACCTCGGCGCGAAGGCCCTGGGGTCCAACCCGCGCAAGAGCGCCAAGGACGGCGCGGGCGAGGTGGACGTGCCGGTGACGTTCGGCGGCGTGGAGTTCCGCCCCGGCGACTGGCTCTACAGCGACGAGGACGGCATCGTCGTCGCCGGACGCGACCTGCTCGGCGCCTAGGGCCCGCTTCGAAGCGGGCCCGGCCACGCGCGAGTGCGCTACGGCGCCCGAACCGCCCGGCCGGACGCCCCGGCGGCCCGGCCACGCGCGCGAGCGCGTGACCTGGCCTGCGGGCCCGAGGCCGGAGGCGAGGGCCCGCAGGTCAGATCGCGAAGCGATGTCGCGCTCGCCAAGACCTGGTGAGGTGCGAGCCCCCCGGGCGAGCGCCGTAGGCCAGGGCTTTTGCGACACAGCCTGGACGCGGGAACGCCCCGCCGGTGCGCGGCGGGGCGTTCCTGCTGTTCAGCGGGTTTCGGCGACGGTCTTCAGGTCGTTCAGCCAGGCGGTCAGCGAGGCGTCCAGCGCGGCCCGCGTCCCCTCGGGGTCGGCCTCGACCGGCGGGCCCGCCCACGACTCCTCGGTGACGACCCGCGTCCCGTCGCCCTCGGGCAGGAACGTCCACACGTGCTCGCCCTCGATGCCGTGCGCCGGGCCGCCCCACAGGATGCGGCGTCCGGGCTCCAGCGCCCGGACGGTCGAGGTGATGTCCAGGCCGTGGGTGAGCCAGGTGAACGTCGCCCCCTCGCGCAGCGGGCCGTTCAGCGCGGCCTCGTCGATCCCGGTGTTCCAGGCCGGCCAGGCGTCGACGGCGGTGTGCAGGTTCCAGACGGTCTCCGGCGGGGCCGCGACGACGATCTCGTGGCGGACGACGACGGGTGCGGTACGGTCGATGTCGATCATGATGGGGTTCCTTCCGTGGGGGCGGGTCAGCGGCCGAGGTCGGCGTCGGGGATCCAGGAGCCGTGGATCCCGGCGGGCACGCGGCGGGGCAGCTCGACGGCGGCCACCGGGTCGCGGCCCAGGTCACGCGCGTCGAGCACGAGCAACCGGGAGGCGTCGCGGGCCAGGTCGCTGACGATCGTCAGCAGGTAGCCGTCGTCCTCGGCGGTCGCCCCGGCGGCCGGGACGAACACCGCCTCGCCCGGCATCCGGTCCGCGCCCATCGGCAGTAGCTGCCGCGTGCCGGTGGCGGTGTCGTACTTGACGACGGCGTGCTCGCGCAGGCCCGCGCCGGGGAACGCGATGGCGTACCCGTACCGGCTGGCCCGCCCGGTGTACTCGTCGTTGATCGACGGGAACTCGGTGACCAGCCCGTCGAGCGTCTCCTCGGTGGCCCGGCCGGTCGCGGGGTCGAGGACCCAGCGGTGCAGGACGGCCCCGGCGTTCGGGGTGGGGCCGTGGCCGGGCGAGCCGATCCACCACTTCCACGAGCCCTCCCACGCGGCGCGGTCGTAGCGCGGGCCCTCCACGACGATCCGGCCCGCCGCGTCGACGTGGGCGTTGGTGACGTGCAGCAGCGCGCCCGGCTCGACCTCGAACCAGGTCACCTTCGCCGGTCCGGTGCGCGGCATGACCCCGATGCGGGCCGGGTAGCCGTCGCTCCAGCGGTAGGGGATGCCCGACTGCTCGGCGTGGTCGAACACCACCGGCATGTCCAGCCACACCACGTGCTCGGTGGTGATCGCGAAGTCGTGCATCAGCGACGGCCCGGCCCCGTCGACCACCTCGGCGCGGGTGATCTCCCCGGCGGCCGAGGCGACGTAGTAGGTGAGGTACGGCGGGAACGGCGAGTACCCGAAGAAGTGCAGCTCGCCGGTGACCGGGTCCTCCTTGGGGTGGGCGGTCATCGCGGTGGTGAGGCGGCCGCCGAAGTCGTGGGCGCCGACCGTGTCGAGCTCGGGCGTCACCTCGAACGGCAGGTTGGCCTCCTGGAGGGCCAGGATGCGGCCCGCGTGCTCGATGACGTGGGTGGCCGCGCCGCTGGCCGCGAGGTTCGGGACGCCGTCGGCCCCGATGTAGGGGACGCCGTCCAGGGCGGGCGTGCGGACCCAGCGGTTGCGGTACCACTCGGCGCGGCCGTTCCGCAGCCGCAGCCCGTGGATCATGCCCGCGCCCTTGAACCAGTGGGTGGGGACGTCGCCGGGCCTGGGGTTGTGGCCGTTGCGGAAGTAGCGGCCCGACAGCTCCGGCGGCAGCGTGCCGTGGACCGTCAGCTCGTGGGAGGTGGTCTCGTCGGGGACGGGCGCGAAGTGGTCGCTGATGTAGGGCTTGGTCATCGTGGTCTCCATGGGGGCGGAACCGGCGGTCATGAGGTGCTCCTCGTCGTGGTGAGGGTGAACAGGGAGGTCAGGGCGGCGATGGCCGCCGCGGTGAGGAACGCCGCGCGGTATCCGGCCGGGCCGGCGTGCCCGGCCGCGACGGCGGTGAGGGCGGCGAGGCCGACGGCCCCGCCGAGCTGCCGGGCGGTGTTGACCAGGCCCCCGGCGAGCCCGGAGTCGGCGGGCGCGACCCCGCGCGCCGACAGCCCGGTCAGGTGGACGAACGCGATGCCGATCCCGGCGCCGGCCAGCAGCGACGGGCCCAGCAGGTCGGCGGGGAACGTGCCGTCGGCGGGGGCGCGGGCGAGCCA
>NZ_BCQR01000309.1 GCF_001552175.1 Actinomadura kijaniata NBRC 14229 | reverse complement strand
AGACGACCCTCCGAGCCGACCTCGCGAGCGACCCGCGTCACCTCGTCGGCGAACGACGACAGCTGATCCACCATCGTGTTGACGGTGTTCTTCAGCTCCAGGATCTCGCCCCGCGCCGGAACGTCGATCTTCTGTGACAGGTCGCCCTGGGCCACGGCCGTGGCGACCTGGGCGATGTCGCGGACCTGCGTGGTGAGGTTGCCCGCCATGGCGTTCACCGAGTCGGTCAGGTCCTCCCAGGTGCCCGACACCCCCGGCACCTTGGCCTGGCCGCCGAGACGGCCCTCGGTGCCCACCTCGCGCGCCACGCGGGTGACCTCGGAGGTGAACAGCGAGAGCTGGTCCACCATGCCGTTGAACACCTCGGCGATCTCACCGAGCAGGCCGTCGGCGTCGTCGGGCAGCCGGGTGCCGAAATCACCGTCCCGGACGGCCGTCAGGCCGGCCAGCAGCCGCCGCAGCTCGGCCTCTCCCACCCCGTCCGCGTTCCGCGTCCGGTCACCGCGCGTGATCGGCGCGGCCTTCTTCCCCCCAGCGTCACCCATGTTCAACCCTGTCCCTCAGAAGACCGCGCGGGTCCGGCCACTCAGGGCCTCGACGGGAAACCCGACTCCGGCGGCGTCGACACACGCGCTACGCGATCAGTTGCCGTCTGACATGCAACGGCCGCTGCGACATTACACTGCCTTCCAGACCGGAACACCCCTCTCCCGCTGAACGCGCGACCGACCGCATCTCGCCGTCCGAGCTCGCCGGGACGCCGTCCACATGCGACGATCCGGGCGGGGACGGGGCGAGGCCGCCGGATGGCCCTGATCGCAGGAGGCTCGTACGTCGATGACGACGCTGGAGACGGAGACACGCACCGCCGGCCAGGCCACAGTGGTCTCACTGGCCGGGGAGCTGACCATCAACACGATCCAGGACGCCGAGGCGGTCCTGCGGGCGGCGGCGGGCCACGACCGTCCGGACGTGGTCCTGGACCTGGGCGGGCTGCGGTTCATGGACTCGATGGGACTGCGCGCGGTGCTGCACGCCCGCCGGTCCGTCGTCGCGAAGGACGGCCGGCTGGTCCTGGCCGCGTTGCAGCCGACCGTCGCGCGGGTGCTGGACCTGGCGGGGCTGCGCGAGCACATCACGGTCTGCTCCACCACCGACGAGGCCCTGAAGAACCTGCGCCCGCGCTGACGGCGCGGCCCCCTCCCGCCGGCCCCCGTCACCGGCCCGGCGACGGGGGCGCCGACGCGCCCGACGGCCGAGGCCCGGCGATAATTGTCATACGACATCAGTTTTCGGGGCGGCTGGTGACCCTCCTCACCGCCGTCACCTGCGCTTTCCCGTCCCGGGAGCCGATCGGCGCCCGGCCGCCTTCGCCGGGAAGGCCACCGGAGGGCGACCCGCACCCCTACTATTGCCCCATGACAACTATTCGCCGTCAGTCGCAGCCGTCGTCCTCGGCGCGCTCGGCGAAGGAGAGCAGGCCCGCCAGCAGGCGGGCGCCGTCCTCCGGAGGCATGCGGTCCAGCACCGCCTCCAGGTCCCGCCGTCGCTGCCGCGCCAGGTCGCGGAGCAGCTCCTCGCCCTGCGGAGTGGCCCGCAGCACGACCTGCCGCCGGTCGACGTCGCTGGGCTCGCGGACCAGCAGCCCGGCGGCCACCAGCCGGTCGCACAACCGGCTCGCCGAGGAGGGGATCATCCCCAGGTGCGCGGCCAGGTCGCGCATGCCGAGGTGCGGCCGGGCCGCGATCGCCTCCAGCGTCCGCAGCTGCGTGGGCGGAACGTGTCCGGCCACCCGGTCCTGCGAGCGGCACCAGACGGCGATGAACATCCTGCCCGCGTGTTCGAGGGCCTGATGGTCGACCGACCGGGAGATCTGTTCGCTGGGCTGGTTCACCGACTGTCCCTAACGTCCGGTCTCGATGGTCACGACTGTCTGCTCTCGTCCCCGGCAGGCGCGGGTTGATGCCTGCGGAACCCGACTATCAGGAAGGTGCGCGGTGAACGACGGCGCCTGGAACACGCCGGTCTCCCCCGGAGACGACTCCCGCCGGGCGGCCGCGCCGAACGGCTCCGGCGCCCGGCCGCACGACGGCACGGCCCTGGTCGCCGAGGCGCTGCGCTCCCGGCGCGAGCAGCTCGCGCAGCGCTGGGCCGACGCGACGCCGTTCCGCGCGGTGTACGTGGCGGGCCGGGACGCGGCGGTCGGCGCGGCGCACCGGCTCGTGGACGCCCTGGCGGAGGTCGCCGGGTCCGGCCACTGCGCCGACCCGTCGGCCCCCGGGTTCGAGCGGGTGCGGCCACAGCTCGCCGAGATGCTCGCCGAGCGGGGCGCGGCGGGCGCCACCGCCGCCCAGCTCGGCGCCGAGGTCGCCGAGCTGCGGCACGCGCTGCTGGCGCTGGTGCGCGACCACGCCTCCCACGAGGGCGGGGACGCCGGGGACGCCGTGGTCGCCGCCATGGAGCTGGTGGGCACGCTGCGGCTGGTGGCGATGGAGACGGTCCTGGACCGGGACGCCGGGATCATCGCCCGGCAGCGGCAGGAGATCCTCGACACCGCCACCCCGGTGCTCAGGCTGTGGGACGGCGTGCTGGCGGTGCCGCTGATCGGCACGCTGGACAGCGCGCGCAGCCAGGTGATGACCGAGGCCCTGCTGGAGGGCATCGTCGAGCAGCGCGCCGAGGTCGCGATCCTCGACATCACCGGGGTGCCGATGGTGGACACCGTGGTCGCCCAGCACCTGATGCGGACGGCCACCGCCGTCCGGCTGATGGGCGCCACCTGCGTGCTGAGCGGCATCCGGCCGCAGATCGCCCAGACCATCGCCGCGCTCGGCATCGACCTGGGCGGGATCCGCACCCGGTCGACGCTGGCCGACGCGCTGGCGTGGGCGCTGCGGCACATCGGCGCACCGGCGGGGGGCTGAGCGGTGGACCGGATTCCCGTGCTGGAGCTGGACGGCGTCCTGCTGGCCAGCGTCCAGACCGAGCTGACCGACGCGACGGTCGTGGCCCTCCAGGAGGACCTGCTGGACCGGGCCGCCGCGACCGGCGCGGACGGCGTGGTGATCGACGTCTCCGCCGTGGAGATCATCGACTCCTATCTGGCCCGGGTGCTCACCGAGATCACCCTGGCGGTGCGGATGCTGGCGGCGCGGACCGTGGTGGCCGGGATGCGGCCCGCGGTGGCGGTCACGCTGGTGGAGATGGGGCTGGACCTGCCCGAGGTGGAGACGGCGCGGTCGTCGGCGCACGCGCTGGAGATGCTGGCGAGGCGATGAGGGACGGCGGAGGGGATCCCGTGGGCGGCGCGCCGGGCGCGCCGACGGTGCTGCCGATCAGGTCCGACGGCGACCTGATCCGGGTGCGGCGCGCGGCGCGCGAGGCGGCGGTGCGCGCCGGGATGAGCCTGGCCGAGCAGACCCGCATGATCACCGCGTCCAGCGAGCTGGCCCGCAACGCCCTGGTGCACGGCGGCGGCGGCCGGGTCGAGATCAGCGACGTGACGCGGCCGGGTCGGCGCGGTGTGCGCATGGTGTTCCTCGACGAGGGGCCGGGCATCCCCGACGTCGCGCGGGCCCTGACCGACGGCTTCTCCACCGGCACCGGGCTGGGCCTGGGCCTCGGCGGGGCGCGCCGGCTGGTGGAGGAGTTCCGGGTGGACAGCCGTCCCGGACGGGGCACGACCGTGACGATCGTCTCCTGGAGCCGGAGCCCGACGTGACGACGACCGCGACGATGATGACGACCGGCCGGCACGTGCCCGTCGAGGACCGCAGCCACCTGCACACCGCGCGCCGCGCCGCCACGCGCGCGGCCGCCGAGGGCGGCCTGTCCGACCGCGACACCGCCGCGTGCGAGCTGGCCGCCACCGAACTCGCCACCAACCTGATCAAGCACGCCCGCGGCGGCCACCTGCTGGTCAACGTGCTGGCCCCCGCCGACGGCCGGTCCCCGGCGTCGGTGCAGCTGGTCGCGGTCGACGACGGCCCCGGCATCCCCGACGTCCCGGCCGCGCTGGCCGACGGCCACTCCACCGCCGGGTCGCTGGGCGTGGGCCTCGGCACCTGCCGCCGCGCCGCCGCCGACTTCGACGTCTACAGCCCGCCCGGCCGGGGCACCGCCGTGCTCGTCCGGGTCGGCCCGCCCGTCGCGCTCCCGGCCGTCCGGGTCGGCGGCGTGCTCGTCCCGCACCCCGCCGAGACCGTCAGCGGCGACGGCTGGTGCGTGGCGCGCCGCCCCTCCCCCGCCGGCGAGGACCTGGTCATCGGGCTCGTGGACGGGCTGGGCCACGGCCCGGCGGCGGCCGCGGCGGCC
>NZ_BCQR01000308.1 GCF_001552175.1 Actinomadura kijaniata NBRC 14229 | reverse complement strand
GCAGCCGGTGCCCGTTCCGCCGTGGGCGCAGGGGCCGGGGTTCGCGCAGGGGCAGGGGTTCGCGCCGGTGCCGGTGGGCGCGCCGCGCCAGGGGCCGCCCGCGCCGCCGCCGTTCAGCCCGGCGGGGCCGGGGCAGCCGACGTTCCTGCCGCCGCGGAACTACCAGGCCGGGCCGTACCAGCAGGTCCTGAGCCCGCAGCGGCCACCGCAGCAGCCCCCGCAGCAGCCCCCGCCGCCTCCGCCGTACCACTGAGCCCTTTGGCCCCGGCACGAAAACCGCGCGGGCGGAAGTGGCAACACCCGCCACAAACGACCGCCATCGTTGTGCGGTTCTCCGGCTAGGACGCGCGCCGCCGGCGACCTACTGTCCGAATAAGTTTCACGTTTTGGACAGGAGGCCGCCATGCGGCTCGCTCGTCTCACCGCCGTCGCCGTGCTGGCGGGAGCGGCGCTGACCGTTCCCGGCACCGCGCGGGCGTCCGCCGACCAGCGCCACGTCACCGACGACCGGGGGCGGGCGCTGATCCTGCACGGACTCAACACCGCCAGCCGCGCCAAGAACGCCGACGGGCTCCCCTGGATCACGCGGGAGGACGTCGTCCGCGAGGCCCGCGACCTGGGCACCAACTCGGTCCGCTACCTCGTCCAGTGGAAGAACGTCGAGCCGCGGCCGGGCCGCTACGACGAGGGCTACCTGGACGCGGTCGCGCGGCGCGTCTCCTGGTACCGCGAGCAGGGCATGCACGTGATCCTGGACATGCACCAGGACATCTACGGCCCGGCCGCCTGCCCCGGCGCGGGCAACGGCGCCCCCGCGTGGGCGACGATCACCGACGGGCTGCCGTGCACGCCGCAGACCCCGTGGGTGCTGACCTACCTGCAACCGGGGGTGGTCCGGGCGTTCGACAACTTCTGGAACCACACCGGCGCGCATCCGGAGCTGATGCGGCGGTACGCGGCGATGTGGCGGCACGTGGCGCGGCGGTTCGCGGGCGACCCGGCGGTGCTGGGCTACGACCTGATCAACGAGCCGTTCGGGGGGACGCGGCAGCTCGGGTTCTTCGAGAAGCCGACGCTGACGCCGTTCTACCAGCGGGTCGTCAACGCGATCCGGGAGGTGGACCGGGACAACTGGATCTTCCTGGAGCCGCAGCCGGTCGGGCCCAACGAGGGCGGGCCGACGTTCCTGGACCCGGTCCGCGACCCGCGCCCCGGCGGGCCCCGGCTGGTGCTGGCGCCGCACCTGTACCCGCTCGGCATCGATCTCGGCGGGTCCTACAGCGGGCCGACCAGGGCGCTGGCGCGGGCGCAGCTCGCGCTGTGGCGGACCAACCTCCCGGCGGCGGCCCGGCGGCTGGGGACGCCGCTGTGGATCGGCGAGGTCGGCGGGATGAACGCCGACGCGGCCGGGGCCGGGGACTTCACGGCCGACTGGCTGACGCTCGCCGACGACCTGCGGATCGGCTGGGCGTACTGGTCGAACGACCCGGGCGCGACCGGCGTGACCGACGCGAACGGGAACCCGACGGTCTTCGGCCGCCTGCTGGCCCGGCCCCGGCCCCGCGCGATCGCGGGCACCCCGACGAGGATCTCCCACCGGTCCGGCGCGCTGACGGTGGCCTGGCGCAACCGGCCGGGGGTGAGCGGCCCGACGGAGATCTGGCTGCCCTCGGCGGCGGTCCCGAGGGTGACCGGCAGCGACCCGGCGGGACGCTGGTCCTGGCGCTGGGACCCGGCGCGGAAGGTCCTGTCGGTCTGGCACGACCCCACGACGCCCACCCACACCGTCACGGTTCGCTAGGAGATGCCGAGCGAACCCAGATTGGGCGGGGAATCCAGTTCCGTCAGTTCGATTCCCTCGGCGGCGACCACCACGTCCCCCGCCAGATGCACGGCGCGAATCTCCCCGGTCGCCAGGTCGGCTATTTCATAACGTTCGACGGGGAGAGGGGCCGTATCCGTTTCATGGGTCTCCACGTCGGCCAGACGCCACCGTTCGGCGATCGTCAACGGGGACAGCGTCGTGCCCGAGAAACGGACCAGGCGGACGTCGCGCTGTTCTCCCCCGGCCAGCGCCAGCGAACGCGCCACCGCGACCAGGAACCCCGGGGACTCCCCCGTGAAACCCGCCGCGGGCGCGTCGTGCTCGGTGGCCTCCTCGCCCGCCCCGCGCACCCACGCGACCGCCGGGCCCGTGACGCCGCCGCGCGTCCAGCGGGACGGGGTGACGATCTCGACGCGGATCTGCCGCCAGCGCGAGTCGACGACCAGATCCAGCCGGACGCCGTCGGCGCGTTCCCCGACATAGCGCCAGCCCCCCGGGCCCGGAGCGCACTGGAAACGCTCCTCGATCCCCTCGTCCAGGTGCAGGTATGTTCCACGCGGCATTCCGCCGACGCTATCCCAGAGCATGACGGCTGATGACAATCGGGTTTCGACGCCTGTTCGAAGAATGGTGGAATACGCAATACTCCGGACCATGTCAGGGGGCCGCGGGGAGGACGCCGGGTTCGGGGGCCAGCCGTTGCAGCCGGGCGACCCGCGGCTGGTCGGCGAGTACGAGCTGGTCGGGCGGCTCGGGCAGGGCGGGATGGGCACGGTCTACCTCGGCCGGACGCCCAGCGGCCGGGCCGTCGCCGTGAAGATCATCCGGGCGGACTTCGCGGGGCTGCCGCAGCTCCGCAAGCGGTTCGCGGCCGAGGTGCGGGCGGCGATGAACGTCAACGCGTTCTACACCGCCGCCGTCGTGGACGCCGACCCCGAGGGCGACCCGCCGTGGCTGGTCACCGCCTACATTCCCGGCCCGACGCTGACCGCCGCCGTGGACGGGCACGGCCCGCTGCCACCGGACACGGTGCGGCTGCTGGGCGCGCACCTGGCCGAGGGGCTGGCCGCCATCCACAAGAAGGGCCTGGTCCACCGCGACCTCAAGCCCGGCAACGTGATCCTGGCCGCCGACGGCCCGCGCATCATCGACTTCGGGATCGCGCTGGCCGCCGACACCACCATGCACACCGTCGCCGGGGGCCCGCTCGGCACGCCCGGTTACATGTCGCCCGAGCAGGCGCGCGGCGACGGCGAGATCGACTGGCGGTCGGACGTGTTCGCGCTGGGCGGGGTGCTGACGTTCGCGGCGACCGGCGAGGGGCCGTTCGGCAGCGGGCAGCCGCACGCGCTGATCTACCGGATCTGCGCGGAGGAGCCGCGGCTGGACGGGGTCCCCGCGGAGCTGCGGGACCTGGTCGCGGCGTGCCTGGCCAAGGAACCGGCCGCCCGGCCGGAGCCGCGCGAGATCCTGCGGCGGCTGCGGCTGCCGCGCGGCGCCGAGGCCCACTGGCTGCCCGGCGAGGTCGCCACGATGATCGAGGAGCGGTCGACGCCCGGCCACCCCACGACCCGCGCCCCCGCCCCGGCCGCCGTCCCGACCGGGACGCTGCCCGCGTTCGCCCCCGGCACGCTGCTGGAACGCGGCGAGCAGGCGATCGAGCGGGGCGAGCTGAACGAGGCGCGGCTGTGGCTGGAGCAGGCGGTGTCCTCCGAGGACCCCGACGTCGCGCCGCGCGCCATGCGGCGGCTGGCGCTCATCGAGCGGCGGCGCTCGGGGGCCGACGGCGCGCGCCTCTGGTACGAGCGGGCCGCCGCCAGCGGGCACCCCGAGGCCGCGCCCAAGGCGATGCGGGACCTGGCGCTGCTGGCCCGCGAGGAGGGCGACCGCGCCGGGGTCCGCCGCTGGTACGAGCGGGCCGCCGCGACCGACCACGAGGACGTCGCGCCGCGCGCCATGCGCAGCCTCGGCCTGCTCGCCCAGGAGGACGACGAGCTGGCCCGCGCCCGCTCCTGGTACGAGCGCGCCGTCGCCAGCGACCATCCGGCCGTCGCGCCGATCGCGATGAACGACCTGGGCGTCATCGCCGAGAAGCTCGGCGACCTGGAGGAGGCCCGGTCCTGGTACGAGCGGGCCGCCGCCAGCGGCGACCCCGAGATCGCGCCGCGCGCCATGCACAACCGCGGCTTCATCGCCCAGGACGAGGGCGACCCGGCCGAGGCCCGGTCCTGGTGGGAGCGCGCCGCCGCCACCGACCACCCCGTCGTCGCCCCCGCCGCCCGCCGCAACCTGCGCGCCCTGGACCCCTGACCCGCCCCCGGCACGAGGACGACCGCGAGCCGTGGGAGGCCGGTCACTTCGCCGGGCCGGTCCGGCAGGTCGGGTCCAGGCGGCGCGGCAGCCGCGTGTTGAGGGCCACGGCCAGGGTGGCCAGGCTCGCCGCGGCCGCGGCGACCACGGGGGACGGCGGCACGCCCGCCCACGCCAGCGACCCGGCGGCCCGCCGCGCGCAGTGCGGCGACCGCCTC
>NZ_BCQR01000307.1 GCF_001552175.1 Actinomadura kijaniata NBRC 14229 | reverse complement strand
GTGGCTCGTCACCGTGACCTTGAGCAGGTCGGCCGAACCGGTCTCGCGGTCCGCGACGGTCACCTGGACCGCCCACTTCGGGACGCCGTCCTTGCTGACGTCCTGCTCCTCGGTCCGCTTCCCGTTCGCGAACTTGGTCTTGGGCTGCGCCGACATCAGCACCGCCAGCGCGAAGGACGCGGTCTGGTCGATCTTCATCGTGGCCATGTGCCACCGCCTTCCAGGAGGTATACCGTGTTCGCATGTTCATATACGAACCTGCTGTTCGTATGTAAGCATGTTCGTATATGAACTGCAACCCTCAGGAAGGAAGAGGCTGTGTCGAGACGCTGGATGCCCGCGTACATCGAGATCGCGGAGGACATCAGGCACCGGATCACCAGCGGTGAGCTCGCCGGAGGTGACCGGCTGCCGACCGAGCGGGAGCTCTGCGAACGCTGGGACGTCTCACCGATCACGGTGAGGAAGGCCCTGGAATCCCTGCGCGCAGACGGCCTGATCTATGGCGTGCGCGGGAAGGGAACCTTCGTCCGCAAGCCGCAGCAGCTCGTCAGGTCCGCGCCCAAGCGGTACTGGCGGCCGCACACGAAGGCAACGTTCCTCAACGAGGCCAAGGAGGCCGGGCGCGCCGTGACCGTCCAGGCCGACGTACACCGCACCTACGCCCCCGGCGAGGTGGCCGATCGTCTCGGCATCGAACGCGGCACCGACGTGCAGCGGATCACCTACCTCATCCGCATGGACGAGCAGCCGGTCAGCTCCTCCGTGTGCTGGGAGCCGCTCGCCCTCACCGGCGGCACCGAGATCGAGGATCCGACCCGGGGACCGCTCGCGAACACGGGCATCGTCCCGCGCTTCGACTCGATCGGCGTTCACGTTGACGCCGTTCGCGAGGCGCTGCACGTCCGAATGCCTACGGCCGACGAAGCCGACACGCTCGACATCCCGCCGGGAGTCCCCGTGATCGCGATCGATCAGGCGTTCCGAGCCGGTGACATCGTGGTGCAGGTGGCCGACATCGTGTTCGCGGCCGACCGCTACCGCCTGGAGTACGACATGGAGATCAAGTGACCGAACGACCCGCCACGTGCCCAACCTGCGGAGCCGCGCCGGTCGAGATCATCGAGGACGTTGATCCGACCTTCGGTGAGCTGATCAGGTGGTTCCGGTGCGAACTCGGGCACATCTGGCCGGTACCGCTCGGGACCTGACCAGGCACCGGAAGACCCCCCGTCGATCATCCGGCGGGGGGTCTTCCAGGTCACTTACCTTACGTTGTAAAGCTCCCGTCGGAGACGGATCATGCCTGCTGATCATCCTGTCCGGCGCTTTCGCGATCAAGCTTCTCGGCTCGCAGGGCTCGCTTCACGTCGACCACGGCCCGGAGCAGCCGCGTTCCCGGCGTGTCGTAGTGCGCGAGAAGCGTTGCCGAGATGTAGGTGAACGCGTTGGCGTAGCGCTCTACGGCCTGCCGGATCTCCGCTGGTGTGCCATGGTCGACCGCCACACGGAGCCGCTCACGAGCCGGACCGTAGTCGTTGCTCAGGTCCCTGGACAGCTCACCCGGTTCGAGTTCGTCGGCCGCCCGAAGGCAGGCCCAGGCCATCAGCGCCCACTCGTCGTTGGTCGTCACCGCTCTTCCCTTCGGATCATCACCGGCGGCGGACTGACCGCGCCGATGTGGTGCCGCGCCAGCAGCTCGTTCATCGCCTCCAGGCCGCCGCGTTCGGCCGCGTCCAGGAGCGCAGCGGGCAGGCCCGGCCGCCGGACGATGGCGCGCCAGGTCTCGCCCTCGATGTGCGCGATGTCCTCACCGCCGACCTCCTCTGCGGCCAGGTCCTCGTCGGTCTTCTCCTCCGGATCCTCCGGCAGCAGCAGCGCACGCAGGCCCTTGGACCAGGTAATGCATTGCCGTCCCTTCGTGGCCGTCTCGTACTCGTGCCATAGGCGTAGGTCGTCAGCGTCGCCGGTCCACCGGAAGTCGTCCAGGATCTCGATCGGCGTCCGACCTTTCCCGCGGCCGGATTTCATGTCCGCCCGGGTCATCTCGTTCCCGACGCTCCGGCCGTCCTGCAACTTGGCGATGTAGGCACCAGCTTCGGCGGCCGACCGGCAGCGCTGGACGTCCACGCCGTGATCCTCGTGCGGCACGCGGTACCCAGCGCGCGTGATGAAGTCGGCCCAGCGCTCCCGCAGGTGAAGGATCAGCCGAGCGAGGCCGAACGCGTCGAGCCGCCCGTCAACGTAGATCAGGACATGCAGGTGAGGGTGCCAGCCGTTCGCGCCGTGCGTGATCTCCAGACTCCGAATCTGGCCGACGATGCCGAGCGCCTTCTTGAGCGCCACCCAGGCCCGGCCGGACACGACGTGCCGGAAGCCGTCCGCGATCGTCGACAGCAACGGCTTGAGCCGCATCCCGAGATCGTGCGGCGCGGTGAAGGTCGCCATCCAGACCTCACGGCCCTGACGATCCCAGTCGGCGGTTGCGGTCGAGATGTCTTCGGCCCGCCGGTTCCGGATCTTCGCGGCGCAGGGGGGGCAGGCCCAGATGCTGCCGCAGGTGGTGAGCCCCTTATAGTGCGCGATGTCCGCGTTCATGGTCACGCGGACGTCCCCTTCGGCGCAGGCTGTCCGCCCGCACTTCCGGACGCGCTCCAGACGGCTTTCGTGCCACAGGACTTCGCGCTGCGCGTACCGGACGTGTCGCCGCTCCTGACGCTGGTCAGCGTCTTCCGGGAGGCAGGCGGAAACATGTTTCGCGTAGTGCCAAGGGCCGCCTGCGGCGGCGCGCCCCGCGACGTCCCCGGCGGCCTCCGGCCGAGCGGCCCGGCCGCCGGCGCCCGCTTCGCTCGCCGCGCGGCGCGCTGCATCACGGGCACGGTCTCCTGGAGCCTGCCGACGCGCGGAAGCCGGACGCGCTCGACGTCCGGCAGCGGCATCGCTTATCGTGGCCATCAGCGTTGACTCGTCTTCCAGCAGAGGGCGATCACCACGGCCCCGGGGATCTTGGCGGATACCGGGGCCGTACGCGTTTCTCGGGCACTCTCGCGGGTCATGCGGCCCGCCGGTAGGAGGCGCGCCGCGAACGCCGCTCTTCGACCGCCTCAGGGGCGAACAGGGCGCGGGCCTCACGGTTGTACAGCCAGATCAGCCCGGCCACGAAGTGGACGACGGCGAAGGCCGCCAAGACTGCGAAGGTCATCACGGGGATCGGTCCTCTCTCTTGCCTCCGGCGGGGCCTCTCGGGGCTCTGAGATGGAGGGGGCACCGCACGGAGCTACTGCTGGTCACGGGGCTGAGGTGGGGAGGTCTCCATCTCGTCACCCGTCGATCCAGCGGAGCGAAGCAGACCAGGCCCCACCGGCATCGGTCGTTCGTCCAGTGGGGCGCTCCACCGATGCCGGTGGGGCCTGGCCCGCTACCCCGGAGGGTGGATCGACGGGCGACGAGATGGAGACCTCGGGGCAGGTGCGCGGCTGAGGCCGCAGCTACACCGGGGCCATCTCGCGGCGGACCGTCATCGCGGCCAGCAGCTCGTCAGGGTCGGCCCGCAGATGGGCTACCTGCTCGGCGAACAGCTCGGAGTCGGCCTCGTCGACGTAGGGCACGCGGAGACGCACGAAGGGGCTGACGCCGTCGGGCAGGGCCGCCGTACAGGCCCCGACGTAGGTGGGCCGCTCACGCAACGTGGTCGGGCACATCGCGGGCCACTCGCGGATGCCCTCACCCAGGCCAGCCACCGCAGCGTCGCGCGTCTTGACCGCGAAGGAGGCACCGACCACGCAGTTATCGCGGATGGCGGTCGGGATCGCGTCGCCGGTCTGCTTCTGCGTCATGAAGATCGACAGCATCATCACGGACCCGGCCTTGCGCGGCAGGTCGGCCGCCAGGCTCTTGATCCGCTGGATGCGCTTCTTCTCCTCCTGGCTCGTGGCCCGCGCCTCGTCGAAGAAGCTGTGGCACTCGTCCACCACCACGATGATCAGCGGCCAGCCGCGCGACGGACCGACGTGCCAGCCGTTCTTCACTCCCAGGCAGGGCCGGATCACGCGGCCGCGTTCGATCATGTGATCGTTGAGCTTGGCGAAGATCTCCTCGGCGCGCTTCAGATCGTCGCCGGACGCCATCCAGGCCCGATCGACCCACTCGGCGTAGTCCGCGCCGACCTGGTCGCCGGAGCCCTTGCCGTCCAGGAAGACGAACTGGACCTCCGGGAAGCCGCCCCACTGCTTGAGCAGCGAGCGCACCAGGCCCGTCTTCCCGTAGCGAGGCAGGCCACCGATCGTCATGCCGGTGATCCCCACCAGGTCCAGCCAGCGATCAACGCCCCACTCGTCCCGGCCAAGGTAGGGCCGCCAGGGGTTCGGCTCGGCGTACACGGCCGCCGGGAGGTCCGCCGCCGTCAGCGGCACCGCGATCGGGTCGTTCTTGATCGCTCGGATGCGCACGAAGCCCGGCTTCTTGTCCGCGTGCACCTGGACCTTCGGCACCTGCCACACATCGGCCAAGTGGGAGGCGTGCCGCTCGACTTCCTCACGGCCGATACCGTCCACGGTCCGCATCCGAACCACAACGCCGTACGGGTCGGCCCAGGTCCGGATGCGCGGGTACTTGGCCTTGCGCTTCTGCTTGCCGATCATGTCGTCGAACGCGCCGATGCCCATCGACTGGAGGACCGACGCCACCAGGGCCACCGGCACCACCGCGCCCAGGAAGCCTTCGACCATCTGCGAGCCGACCGACTTGTGCCCGGTGATCCGCATCGACTGCCGCCGGATGTAGACCAGGCCCAGCGCGAGCGCGTGCTTGCGCCAGCGAGCCCACACCCGGAACCGCAGCCAGTAGTTCTTCTTCGCGGCCCGGGGCGCGCGGATGAACCTCACCGTGCCGATCACGAAGCGCACCACGAAGTAGGCCACCAGCAGCGCCCACACGGTGATCGCGATGTCGTGCGCGGTGTGCAGGTGCTCCTTCATACGATCACCCGCATCTCGGTACCGCAGCGAGCACAGGCCCACAGCTCTTCGTCGTCGGTCACGGTGATCTGCGTCGTGTCGTCGCAGCCGCAGCGCGAGCAGCCCGGCCGGGTGTCGAGCAGGTCATCGAAGGTCATCTGGCCGTCGGAGATCTTCGCAGTCATCGCTCTACGTCCTCCCACGGCGAGAACGCCTCGTCGGAGTCACGGCCGGTCGGTCGCGGCCGCTTGAAGATGTACGGGCCGTCCTCGTGAACCACGACGGCCAGCTCCCAGCCCTCGCGGCCGAAGTCGCCCAGCCACTTGGTCAGGCCGGTCTTGGTGTGCGCGTCGGTCGGGCTCGGCCAGCCCGCTTCGTACTCCCAGGCCCACATCACTCGGCGCTCCGTCGGCCGTTGCCGGTCAGCGGCAGGACGCCCGAGGCGGTGAAGAACGGGTTCCCGTTCATGATCCCGATGCCCAGGTTCTCGAACTGGACCGGCGAGCCGATCGGGACCTCGGTCGGCGCGGT
>NZ_BCQR01000306.1 GCF_001552175.1 Actinomadura kijaniata NBRC 14229 | reverse complement strand
CTAGACGATTGATTCCAGGAGATCACCTGCGAAAACGAGGCGAGGGTGTCCATGATCGGTTGTGACGCCTGATCTGAACACCCTCGCCACGGCACTCTACGTCAAGATCGACGATGAGCTGAAGGCTCGCCCCGAGCTGGTTCCCCAACGCTCGGCCGGTACGATTGCACCCAAGCTCAGCGACGCCGAGCTGGTCACCTTGGCGGTGCTGTCGGCCCTGCTGGGCTACACCAGCGAACGACGCTGGCTGCGCCGGGCCCACCGCGATTTCGGGGGCATGTTCCCCTACCTGCCCGGCCAGTCCGGCTTCAACAAACGCCTGCGCAGGGCCACCGGCCTGATCGCCTGCATGATCCGCCTGCTGGGGGCTGACACCACCTTGTGGAGCGATGATGTGTGGGTGGTCGACTCCACCCCGATCGAGTGCGGCCGCTCGCGCCAGACGGTCATGCGCTCAGCGCTGGCGGGCTGGGCCGAGTATGGCTACTGCGCCAGCCATTCGCGATGGTTTTGGGGGCTGCGGCTGCACCTGGTGTGCACGCTGGGTGGGTTGCCGATCATGTTCGCGTTGAGTGGGGCCAAGGCCGATGAGCGCGAGACGTTGCTGGGGATGGTGGAGGCCGATGCCGCTCTGGTGGCTACCCGGCCCGGGCAGACGCTCCTTGCCGACAGGCACTACTACGGACGGGTCTTTGAGGCTGAGCTGGCCAAGCGGGAAGTGGAGTTGCTGCGCCCGGCGCGCAAGCAGGAAAACCCCCGGCCCGGCGCGGCGTTGTTCAAGCCGCTGCGGCAGGTGATCGAGTCGATCAACCAGACGTTCAAGGGTCAGTTGGACCTGGAACGCCACGGTGGCCGAACCGTGGCCGGGGTGCTGGTGCGGGTGGTCAGCCGGGTGTTGGCGCTGACCGCGGTCATCTGGCACAACGACCACACCGACCAGCCGGTCAAGCGATCCTTGATCGCCTACGATCACTGACCGCCACAACGCCTCCTGGAATCAACCATCTAGGCGGGCGCGTCAGGTCCGGGTCCAGTCCGGCTGCACGAAGTCGGAGACCCGGACCCGCCGCCCCAGCAGCACCACCTCGCGGAACTGCCACAGCATCGCCCCGGTCGGCGGGTGGACCAGACGTCCCTCGCCCAGCCGCATCTGGAGCAGCCTTCCGCCGTCCGGCTGCGGCACCCAGTGCGGCGTGTCGTCGGCCGCGACGCGCCGCAACGGCACCGGGTGCACCGAGTGGACCTCGTCCGGGCTGGGCCGCAGCGGTCCCGGATCGGCCGGGGCCACCACCACCGGCGTGATCGCGAACCCGGAGGCCGCCGGGAAGTCGTCCAGCCGCCCCAGCACCTCATTGGGCGCGGCGCGCAGCCCCAGCTCCTCGTGCAGCTCGCGCAGCGCCGCCTGCTCCGGTGTCTCCCCCGGATCGACCCGGCCGCCGGGAAAGCCCCACTGGCCCGCGTTCCGGCCCCGGTATGCCCGCTTGATCAGCAGGACGCACGGCACGCCGCCGTGCTCCACCACGCACACCACCACCCCCGCGCGCCGCATGCCGGGGGAGTCGGGGATCGTGGTGTGGGAGAACGCTTCCAGCCGTTCGGCGGCCGTGGCGCGGAACGCCGCCACGCCGTCGAGGAGGAAGCCGCCGGTGGGGAGGCCGTCGAGGGGATCTGCCATGCGCCCGATCCTCCCAGGCGCGTGACGCGTTTCTTCAATACGCCCGCTCCCGCCGGTGGCTACCGTCCCCATGATCGAACGTATGTGCGAGAAAAGAGGCGTTGATGGAACTGCGCGACCTGATGGAGACCGCCGCGGAGGCCGCCGCGAAGATCGTTCACGGGGTTCCGGAGGACCGGCTGACCGCGCCGACCCCCAACCCCGGGTGGGACGTGCGGACCATGGTCAACCACCTGTTCTTCTGGACGCGGTGCGCCGAGTTCGCCGCCCGCAAGCAGGCCCCCGACGACCTGCCCGAGGAGCACGACTTCACCGCCGAGCCCGGCTGGGCCGACCGGTTCGCCGAGCAGGCCCGGCACACCGCCCGCGCCTGGCGGGACCCGGCGGCGTGGGAGGGGAACACCAGCCTCACCGGCGCCGAGCCCGGGATGCCCGCCTCCGTCATCGGCGCGATGATCTTCAGTGAGTTCCCGTTGCACGGCTGGGACCTGGCCGTCTCCACCGGGCAGCCCGTCGAGCTGCCCGCGGAGGTCGTCCGCGCCGCCCACCGGGAGACCTCCGCGATCGCCGAGATGGCCCGCCAGTACGGGGCGTTCGGCCCCGAGGTCCCGGTGGCCGAGGACGCGCCGTTGCTGGACCGGCTGCTCGGCGTGGCGGGCCGCGACCCCCACTGGACCCCCTGACCCGGCGGGGAACGGCGTGGCGCGCGGATATCCGGGCGCGACCTGGGGTCCGCGCGCTCTACGCTAAGAGGCATGTCTTCCACGTCTTCGATCCGAGTACGTTTCGCGCCCTCCCCGACCGGCATGTTCCACGTCGGCGGGGCCCGTTCCGCCCTGTTCAACTGGGTGATGGCCAAGCAGTCGGGCGGGACGCTGGTGCTGCGGATCGAGGACACCGACGCCTCCCGCAACAGCCCCGAGTGGACCGAGGGCATCATCCGCGCGCTGGCCTGGCTCGGCATGGACGGCGGCGAGTACGAGGGCCCCTACTTCCAGTCCGCCAACGCCGACAAGCACGCCGAGGCGGCCCGGACCCTGCGCGAGCAGGGCCGCGCCTACTACTGCGACTGCACCCGCGAGCGGATCGTCGAGCGCACCGGCGACTCCCACAAGGGCTACGACGGCTTCTGCCGCGACCGCGGCCTGGAGGCGGGCCCGGGCCGCGCGCTGCGGTTCCGCACCCCCGACGAGGGCGAGACCGTCGTGGTGGACCTGCTGCGCGGCAAGCCGACCTTCGAGAACGCCGTGCTGGAGGACTTCGTCATCGCCCGCGCCGACGGCTCGGTGACGTTCCTGCTGGCCAACGCCGTGGACGACATGAGCCAGGGCATCACCCACGTGGTGCGCGGCGAGGAGCACCTGTCCAACGCGCCCAAGCAGCAGCTGCTGTGGGAGGCCCTCGGCGGCACCCCGCCGGTGTGGGCGCACGTCCCGGTGATCGTCAACGAGAAGCGGCAGAAGCTGTCCAAGCGCCGCGACAAGGTCGCCCTGGAGGACTACCGCGCCGAGGGCTACCTGGCCGAGGCCATGCGCAACTACCTGATGCTGCTGGGCTGGGCCCCCTCGGGCGACCGCGAGATCGTCCCCTGGGAGGTGGTCGTCGAGGAGTTCCGGATCGAGGACGTCAACACCTCCCCGGCGTTCTTCGACGTCAAGAAGCTCAGGGCGATCAACGGCGACTACATCCGGATGCTGCCGGTGGAGAAATTCGTCGCCGAGTGCCTGCCGTTCCTGGAGGACGCGCCGTTCGAGGTCGACATGGGGGTCTTCAACCAGCTCGCGCCGCTGGCCCAGACCCGCGTGGCGCTGCTGTCGGAGATCGTCCCGATGGTCGACTTCGCGTTCCTGGACAAGCCGGTCTCCGACGAGCAGTCCTGGACCAAGGCGATGAAGGAGCCCGCCGCCGAGATCCTCGCCGCCGCCGAGGAGGCCTACCGGGACGCCCCGTGGACGGCCGAGGAGCTCAAGAACCGCCTGGAGCAGGTCGGCGCGGCCCACGGCCTCAAGCTCGGCAAGACCCAGGCCCCGGTCCGGGTGGCGACCACCGGCCGCACCGTCGGCCTGCCGCTGTTCGAGTCGCTGGAGATCCTGGGCCGGGACCGCACCCTGGCCCGCATCGCCGCCGCCCGCGCCCGGCTCAGCGCCTGACCCTCACCAGCCGACCCTCACCGGAAGGTGATCGTCCCGGGGTAGTGGCCGGAGGCGCACACGAAGCGCATCCGGCCCGGCCCCGGGGCGCCCAGGTCGATCCGGGTCTCCCCGGACACCGGCAGCACCACGTCCAGGCCGCGGCCGGGGATGGTGAACGCCCGGGTGTGCCCGCGCGTCCCGGAGGTCCGCACCACCAGCACGGTGCGGACCCCGGCCCGCGCCGTGACCAGCGCCGGCCGGTAGCCCCGGTCCAGCGCCCACACCGTCACCTCCTGGACCCCGGCGGCGTCGGTCCGCACGGCGCCGGTCCGCACGGCCCGGTCCGTTCCGGCGGCGCCCGCGGACGGCGCCCATCCCGCCAGCCGCAGCCCCGACGTCGCCGTCCACGCCGCCACGGCCAGCAGCGCCACCCCCGCCAGCGCCGTCAGGCGGCCCCGCAGCAGCGCCAGCGCCCGCCCGAGCGTCACCCCCAGCAGCCCGAACAGCGGGACCGTGCCCAGCACGAACCCCGCCATCACCGCCGCCCCGCCCACCGGCGACCGGGACGCGACCGCCAGCACCTCCGCCGACAGCGTCAGCCCGCACGGCACCAGCACGGTCGCCGCGCCCAGGACGGCGGGCCGCCGCA
>NZ_BCQR01000305.1 GCF_001552175.1 Actinomadura kijaniata NBRC 14229 | reverse complement strand
CCCCGACGAGCTGGCGCGGCGGCTGGGCGCGGAGGCGCTGGGCTGGCTGGGGGCGCGGGCGGTGCTGCTGACGGTGCTGGAGCCCGACGGCGCGCTGCGCGTGGCGGGCGCGCACGACCTGCCCCCGCACGTGGTCAGCGAGTGGGCGCGCATCCCGCCGCACTGCAACGTGGGCCTGGTGCGGGCGTTGCGGGAGGGCGCGCCGCTGTGGGAGGCCGATCCGCGCCGGCTGGCGCTGGTCGGCGCGGCGGCGGGCCTGCCGGGCCCGCACTCGTGCGTGCCGCTGGTCACCGGCGGCCGGACGATCGGCGCGGCCGAGATCACCTGGTCGCCGGACACCGCGCCGGACGCGGGCACCCGGCGTTACGTGCGGGCGGTGCTGGAGCACTGCGCGCGGCGGCTGCGCGAGCTGGTCCCGGCGGCCGGGGGCGTCACCGACGCGCCGTGGCTGCGGGCGCTGCTGGACGCGGTGCAGGCCCCCGGCGCGCTGATGTCGCCGGTCCGCGACGAGTCGGGGCGGGTCGTGGACTTCCGGGTGGACGCGGTCAACGCCGACGCCGCCGGCCTGCCCGGGCACCGCCCCGAGGACCTGGTGGGGATGCGGCTGCTGGAGCACTATCCGGGGCTGGCGGTGGCGGGGCTGTTCCAGGAGTACGTGCGGGTGCTGGAGACGGGGGTGCCGCTGCGGCGCGGGCCGGGCGAGTCCGCCGGGGCCGGCGAGGGTCCCCCGACGCCGTCGACGATGAGCGTGCGGGCGTGCCGGGTCGGCGGCGGGGTGCTGGCGAGCTGGCGGTTCCACGCCGACGCCGCCGACCTGGCCGGGCAGCTCGCGCAGGCGCAGCGGCTGGGGAACCTGGGGTGGAGCCGCTGGGACCTGGTGACCGGCGAGACCGACTGGTCGGACCACCTGTACACCCTCTTCGGGCGGGCGCGGGCGGCGGGCCCGCTGCCGCTGGAACGCCTCGCCGACCATGTGGTCCCCGAGGACCTGCCGCAGGCCGAGCATCTGATGCGGACGCTGCTGGGCCGCCGCGAACCCGCCGACCTGGAGCTGCGCGTGCGGGTCGGCGGCGACGTGCGGCACCTGCGGGTGATGGCCGAGCCGGTGCTGGACTCCCGGGGCGAGCCGGTGGCGCTGCACACGGTCTTCCAGGACGTCAGCCAGCGCCGCCGGTCGGCGGAGATGCTGGCCGCCACGCGCCGCCAGCTCCAGCGCGAGCGCCGCCGCATCGCCGAGGAGCGCCACATCGCGGTCGAGCTGCAACGGGCGATCCTGCCGCTGCCGCGCGGCCCGCGGACCCTGCCGGGGCTGCGCACGGCGGTGCGCTACCTGCCCGCGCAGAGCCGCGCCCGCGTCGGCGGCGACTGGTACGAGGCGTCCACGCTGTCGGACGAGGAGGTGTTCCTGGCGGTCGGCGACGTGTCGGGGCACGGGCTGGACGCGGCGGCGGCGATGGCGCGGCTGCGCAACGCCCTCAGCGGCCTGGCCTGCACCGGCGCGCCCCCGGACCGGCTGCTGGCCTGGCTGAACCGGCTGGTGACGCACCGGCACCGGTCGCTGACCGCCAGCGTGGTCGCGGCCCGTTTCGCGCCCTCGACCCGCACGCTGGTGTGGGCGCAGGCGGGCCATCCCCCGCCGGTGCTGCGGCGGGGCGGCGGGGCCGAGCTGCTCCCCCCGCCCGACGGGGTACTGCTCGGGGCCGTCGACGAGCCGCGGCTGACGGCGGCCACGCTGACGTTGGAACGCGGCGACCTGCTGCTGTTCTACACCGACGGCCTGGTGGAGCGCCGCGACCGCGACCTGTCGGCGGGGTTCGAGCTGCTGCGCGAGGCGGTGGCGGCCTGCTGCGGGGCGGGCCCCGACGACCTGATCGACCACGTCCTGGAGGCGCTGGGCGCGGCCAACCCCAACGACGACACCTGCCTGCTGGCGGTCCAGGCGACCTGAGCGCTGGCCGCGCGGGCCGCTCGGCCGTTACCTTCGAGACGCCCCCTGGCGGAAGGTGGCGTCATGTTCTGTGCGGTCTGCGGCACCGAGACATCACCGGCGGCGTCGAGGTGCCCTGGCTGCGGGGCTCCGGCGCCCTATGCCGCCCTGGCGCCGGGCTGGGTTCAGGGCTGGTCGCCGGGATGGTCCCCGGCCCGGCCCCTGGCCGAGCTGGTCGCGCGGGACGGGCCGCTTCACGGGGACGCGCTGCTGCGGCTGGCGGCGGACCTGGCGCGGGCGCTGGCCGACGCGCACGCGGCGAGCGGTCCCGCGCGCAGGCCGTCACCCGAGCACATCGTGTACTCCCCCCTCGACCGGCAGTGGACGGTCGGTCTGGCCGACGCTCCCGCCGTACGGAGCCCTGAGGACGCCGTGGCGGGCTGGGCGGAGACCGTCGCGTTCGCCGCCACCGGCCGCGCGGCGGGCTGGGAGGCGTCCGACCTGGACGCCACCGCCGACCCGCTCCCGTCGTTGCTGCGCGAGGCGATGAACGCCGACCCGGCCTCGCGACCGTCGGCACGCGAGCTGGCCCAGGCACTGCGATCCGCCGCCCCGGGCACCGCCCCGGACCTGGACACACGATCGGTCCGACTGACCCAACCAACGGACGCCTGGACACCACCGCCCCCCTCCGAACAGCCGACCTCGCCCGAGGACACTGACCCCACCGCAGAGACAGACCCCACCGGGAAGACGGGCCCCACCGGGAAGACGGATCCCATCGGGGAGGCGGCCCCCGCCGGGGAGGCGGCCCCCGCCGGGGAGGCGGCCCCCGCCGGGGAGGCGGCCCCCGCTGGAGAGACGGACCCCACTGCCGAGGCGGACCCCACTGCCGAGGCGGACCCCACTGCCGAGGCGGACCCCACTGCCGAGGCGGACCCCAGTGGAGAGACAGGTCCCACTCCGGACGCGGAGCCCACCCCCGACGCGGAGCCCACCCCCGACGCGGGACCCACCCCCGACGCGGGACCCACCCCCGACGCGGGACCCACCCCCGACGCGGGACCCACCCCCGACGCGGGACCTACTGCGGGCACGAGGCCTGCTCCGGACGCGCGGCCCGCTCCGGAGGCGCGGCCCGCTCCGGACGCGCGGCCCGCTCCGGACGCGCGGCCCGCTCCGGACACGGGGCCCGCTCCGGACACGGGGCCCGCTGGGGACACGGGGTCGGCCGTGTGGGAGTCGCCGCCTCCTGTTGGGTGGGGGCCTCCGCCCGCCACCTGGCAGTCGCCCTCTGGTTTTCCCGGGGAGCCCTCCGTGTGGGGCTCGGCGTCGCGTTCCTCGTCCGTCGCGGTTCCGGGCGCGGTGGTCGGAGGGCTCCTGGCCGTCCTGGCCGTGGTGGCCGTGGGCGTGGCGGTGGTGGTCGAGCCGTGGCTCCTTCTCGTGGTGCCGGTCGTGGTGGGAGCGTGGCTCGTTCCCGAGCTGGTCCGCAGGCGCGGGGAGGGGCGGTGGCGGGCGGCCGCGGAGCTGGCGGCGCGGGCGAACCGGGCGGTGGAGCTGCGGCGGCGGGGGTACGCCGGGGAGGCCGCCGAGGCGCTGGCCCCGGTCCTGGCCGCCGCCGAACGGGACCGGGCCGCGCCGCCCGCGCTGCGGGCGCGGCTGCGCGCCAACCGGGCCGCCGTCCGGTACGACCTCGGCGACGGCGATCCGGTCGCGGAGTTGCGGGCGGCGCTGGCGGAGGCCGAGGAGGCGTGGGGCGCCGGGTCGTGGGAGGCGGCCGTGGTGCGCGGCAACCTCGCGGTGGCGCTGCGCGGGGCGGGCGACCCGGCCGGGGCGGAGGCCGAGGCGCGCGCCGCGGTGGAGGCCGCGGCGCGGTCGCGGTCGCCGGGCGCGCCCGAGCTGGTCCGGCTGCGGGTGAACCTCGCGGCCGTGCTGCGGGAGGCGGGGGGCGCGGAGGAGGCGGCGCGGCTGCTGGAGGGGGCGGTCGCCGACGCCGAACGGGGTCTCGGCCCCCAGCACGAGGCGACGTGCTCGGCCCGCGCGGGGCTGGCCGCGCTCTACCACGACCAGGGGCGGAGCGGGCAGGCCGTTCCCCTGCTGTGGGACGTGGTGGGGTGGCGGTCGCGGCTGCTGGGCCGGACGCATCCCGACACGCAGCGGGCCCGCGTCAGCCTGGGGTTCGCCGCGCTGGCCGGGGGTGACGCCGCGACGGCGCGGCGCGCGTTCACCGAGGTGCTGGCCGAGGGCGGGCCGCCGGACGTGCTGGCGGCGGCGTGGGACGGCCGGGAGTTGCTGTGATGAGGCGCGCGCGGCGGCGGTCCCTGCTGGCGGGGATGGCGGCGGCGGTGTCGGCGTCGGCGGTCGGGGTCTCGGTGAACCTCGCCACCGAGCACCAGGGCAGCCTGCTGGCGTGGGCGGCGGTGGCGGCCTGCACGGCCGTGGTGGGCGCGGTGACCGCGGCGGGCGAGCGCGCCCGCGAGGCCGGGCGGCGGCGGGGGCTGCCGCGTCCCGAGGACGTCGTCCTGGACCAGCTCACCATCGAGATCACGATCGGGGCGGCGACGTTCCGCGGCGAGGCGCACGGGCGCACGGCGGTGCGGGCGCTGGCCGACCGGGTGGCGGAGGTCGGTGTGGCGGCGGACCGGCCGTCTCCCGCCGGGGCGCCGCCCGCGCCGCTGCCGG
>NZ_BCQR01000304.1 GCF_001552175.1 Actinomadura kijaniata NBRC 14229 | reverse complement strand
CCGAACGGGGCCGCGCGCTGGCCCGCGTCGGCCTGCACCCCCGCCTGGCCCGCGCCCTGCTCGACGGCGCCCACCGCGTCGGCGCCCGCACCGCCGCCGAGATCGTCGCCCTGCTGTCGGAACCCCCGCCGCC
Organism: Actinomadura kijaniata NBRC 14229; assembly: GCF_001552175.1. Classification (GTDB taxonomy): domain Bacteria; phylum Actinomycetota; class Actinomycetes; order Streptosporangiales; family Streptosporangiaceae; genus Spirillospora; species Spirillospora kijaniata. The sequence goes on along the minus strand of NZ_BCQR01000304.1, from coordinate 4,681 downwards.
CGGCGCCGGCGACGACCTGACGGCGATCTGGCGGACCCTGCGCCGCGGCCGCCCCGCCGACGCCCACGCCGCCCGCTGGCGCGACGAGACCCGCCGCCTCACCACCGCCCTGACCTCGACGACCACGGCACCTCCGGCCCGGGGGACGGGGGACGACGCGGCGGCCGGGACCGTGGTCGCGCTCGCGTTCCCCGAGCGGGTCGCCCGGCGGCGGGCCGGGGGGCGGTACCTGATGGCCTCCGGGACCGGGGGCGAGCTCGCGGAGGGGTCCGCCCTGGCGGGGGCGCGGGCCGAGTGGCTGGCGGTCGCGGTCGCCGACCGGCCCGCCGGGGCCGCGTCGGCGCGGATCCGGCAGGCGGTGGTCATCGACGAGGACACCGCCCGCGAGGCCGCCTCCCCCCTGCTGGAGGAGGCGCGGGAGGTCGTCTGGCGCGACGGGGACGTCGTGGCGCGGGAGGTCGAGCGGCTCGGGGCCGTCGAGCTGACCACCCGGCCGCTGCGCGCGCCCGATCCGGGGGCGGTCGCCGAGGCGCTGGCCGAGGGGCTGCGCCAGGAGGGGCTGGGCCTGCTGAACTGGGGCCCGGCGGCCGTCGCGCTGCGGGAGCGGATGGCGTTCTGCCACCGGGCGCTCGGGGAGCCGTGGCCCGCGGTGGACGACGGCGCGCTGCTGGCGCACGCCGTGGACTGGGTCGCCGGGGCGCGGCGGCGGGCAGAGCTCGCGCGGATCGACGTCGCGGCGGCCCTGCGGGGGCTGCTGCCGTGGGAGTGCGCCTCGCGGCTGGACGAGATGGCCCCCGAGCGGATCCGGGTGCCGTCCGGGTCCCAGATCCGGGTCGACTACTCCGGGGAGCAGCCGGTCCTCGCGGTGAAGCTCCAGGAGCTGTTCGGCTGGGACGCCGCGCCCCGGCTCGCCGGGGGACGGGTCCCGGTGGTGGTGCACCTGCTGTCCCCGGCGGGGCGGCCCGCCGCCGTCACCGCCGACCTCGCCTCGTTCTGGCGGGAGGGGTACCGGTCCGTGCGGGCCGAGCTGCGCGGGCGCTATCCCAGGCACCCCTGGCCGGAGGACCCCACCCAGGCGGCCGCCACCCGGCGCACCAACCGCCGGGCCTAGAGCCGTTTCGAGGTGGGCCTCGGCCACGCACGCGAGCGCGCTCCCTGGTCTGCGGGTCCGACACCGGAGAGAAGGGCCCGCGGGCCAGGGCTTGGCGGTATCGCCTAAGGCCTGTTTCAAAGCGGGCCTAAGCCACGCACGCGAGCGCGCTCCCTGGTCTTCGGGCCCAACGCCGGAGGTGAAGGCCCGCGGGCCAGGGCCTGGCGATACCGCCTGAAGCCTGTTTCGAAGTGGGCCTCAGCCACGCGCGCGAGCGCGTGACCTGACCTGCGGGTCCGATGCCGGAGAGAAGGGCCCGCGGGCCAGGGCTTGGCGGCATCGCCTAAGGCCTGTGTCGAGGTGGGCCTCGGCCACGCGCGCGAGCGCGTGACCTGACCTGCGGGTCCGACGCCGGAGGCGAGGGCCCGCGGGTCAGATCGCGAAGCGATGCCGCGCTCGCCAAGACCTGGTTAGGCGCGAGCCCCCAGGGCGAGCGCCGTGGGCCAGGGCTTTTGAAATACCGCCTAGCCGCGGGAACGGATCAGGACCTCGATGCCGTCCAGGATGCGGGCCAGGCCGAACTCGAAGGCGTGCTCGGGGCCCACCGGGCCGTCGTAGGCCTGCCCGGCCGCCGTGCCCACCCGCGCGCCCAGCGGGTAGCGGTCGATGTCGATCAGTTTCGACAGCACCGGCGCGGCCTTCTCCCACCACTGGTGGTCGCTCATGCCGGTGCGGCGTTCGGTCTGGGTGACGTCGGCCGAGAGCCGCGCGGCGCTGTGCACGAACCCGTTGACCAGCGCGACGACCGAGTCCATCTCCACGTCCGACAGGCCCAGGCCCTCGACGGCGGCCAGCTCGTACTCGTACTTGTCCAGCAGGTGGGGGCCCATCGGCGGGCGGGCGGCGGAGACGTGCAGCAGCCACGGGTGGCGGTGGAAGAGCCGCCAGTTCTCGTGGGCGATGTGCTCCAGGCGCTCCCGCCAGGAGCCGCCGCCGGGCGGGGCCTGCTCGCCGTTGACCCGGTCGACCATCAGGTCGAGCAGCTCGGCCTTGCCGGGGACGTAGGTGTAGATCGACATCGGCGCGACGTCCAGGTCCTCGGCGATCCGCCGGATCGACAGCGCCTCCAGCCCCTCGGCGTCGGCGATCGCGACCGCCCGGTCGACGATCCGCGGCACGGTCAGCTTCGGCTTGGGCCCGCGCCGGGGCCGGTCCTGGACGCCCCACAGCAGCTCCAGGGTGCGGACGGGGTCGCCGGTTCCGGTGTGCTCGGTGCTCACCCCTCCATCCTGGCAGAAAATCCGTACACCTTACGGATTGAAACTCTGTACGGCGTACGTTATGTTCTGCGAGCCAACTCTGTACGGCGTACGAAATTGGAGGCGCACCATGACGACGCACATGATCGTCGCCACCGGGCTGCGCAAGCGCTACGGCGGCACCACGGCCCTGGACGGGGTCGATCTGGCCGTCCCGGCCGGGACGGTGCACGGGCTGCTCGGCCCCAACGGCGCGGGCAAGAGCACCACCGTCCGGATCCTCGCCACCCTGGCCCGGCCCGACGGCGGCCGCGCCGAGATCGCCGGGCACGACGTGGTGCGCGACGCGGCGCGGGCGCGGTCGCGCATCGGGCTGGTCGGCCAGCACGCCGCCGTCGACGAGATCCTCAGCGGACGGCAGAACCTCGTGCTGTTCGGGCGGCTGTACCACCTGGGCGCCCGCGCCGCCCGCCGGCGGGCCGACGAGCTGCTGGCGGCGTTCCGGCTGGAGGAGGCCGCCGACCGGCCGGTGCGCGGCTACTCCGGCGGGATGCGGCGGCGGCTCGACCTGGCCGCCGGGATGATCCTGGCCCCGCCGGTGCTGTTCCTGGACGAGCCCACCACCGGCCTGGACCCCCGCTCCCGCAACGAGGTGTGGGAGGCGGTCCGCGACCTGGCCGGCGGCGGCACCACCGTGCTGCTCACCACCCAGTACCTGGAGGAGGCCGACCGGCTCGCGCACAGCCTGTCGGTGATCGACCACGGCCGGGTCATCGCCGAGGGCGCCCCCGACCGGCTCAAGTCGCGGATCGGCGGGGACCGCCTGGACGTGGTGGTCGCCGACCCGGCCGCCCTGCCCGTGGCCGCCGAGGTCGTGGGCCGGGTCTGCGGCGCGGAGGCGGAGGTGGACGCCGCCGCGCTGCGGGTCGGCGCGCCCGCCCGGGACCGCGCCGCCACCCTCACCGAGGCGGTCCGCGCCCTGGACGCGGCGGGCGTCGCGGTCGCCGACATCGGCCTGCGCCGCCCCACCCTCGACGAGGTGTTCCTCAGCCTGACCGGCCCCGCCACCGAGGAGGCGACCGTATGAGCGTCCCGACTTCGATCCCCGTCCCCGCCGTCCCCACCGGGCCCGCCGCCCGGCTGCGCTGGACGGTCGCCGACGCCTGGACGATCACCGGGCGGGCGCTGGCGCACTGGGCGCGCCAGCCCGGCCAGGTCGTGCTGGGCCTGCTGTTCCCCGTGATGGTCGTGCTGATGATGGGCTACCTGTTCGGCGGGCAGATGCGCGTGCCCGGCGGCGGGGACTACCGCGCGTTCATCATGCCGGGCATGTTCGCGATGACCATGCTGTTCGGCATCGAGACCACGTTCGCGGCGGTCGCCACCGACACCCAGCGGGGCGTGACCGACCGGTTCCGGGCCATGCCGATGGCCCCCTCGGCGGTGGTCGCCGGACGCGCCGTCGCCGACATGCTCCACTCGGCGGTGTCCCTGGCCGTCATGGTGGTGTGCGGGCTGGCCGTCGGCTGGCGCTGGCACGACGGGCCGGGCGCGGCGCTGGCGGCGCTCGCGCTGCTGCTGGCCCTGCGGTTCGGGCTGGTGTGGGTCGGCGTCTACCTGGGACTGGTCGCCAAGGGCCCCGAGTCGCTGGTGGCGGTGCAGATCCTGGTGTGGCCGGTCAGCTTCCTGTCCAGCGCCCTGGCCGCGCCCAGCACCATGCCGGGCTGGCTGGGCGCCCTCGCCGAGTGGAACCCCCTGTCTGCGACCGTCACCGCCTGCCGCGAGCTGTTCGGCCAGACCGTGCCCGGCGGCGGATCCTGGGCCGCCGAACACGCGCTGGAGCTGGCGGTGGCGTGGCCGTTGCTGCTGGTGCTGGTGTTCGCGCCGCTGTCGGTGCGCCGCTACCGCGACCTGGACCGGTGAGGGCTCAGTCGCCCGGCAGCGCGTCCGCGCGGTGCCGGGCGACGGCCAGCGCCGGGTGACAGTCGTCGGCGAACGTCCGCCCGGCCGCCAGCGCAGCCCGCAGCCGAGGACCGACCGCCGCCGCGTCGTAGGGCTGCACCACGCACAGCTCCGCCTGCATGGCCTGGCGGGCGGCGTTCATCAGTGCCGGGACGTCCCCCACCACCACGACCTCGCCCGGCTCGTCGCCGTAACCGAGCCGCACCGCCAGGGCGTGCAGGTCGGCGCCGCCCTCGTACCGGAACTCGCACACCAGCCGGTCGCCGTCCAGCGGCCCCTCCTGGATGAGCCAGACCATGCCCGGCACCACCCGGCCCAGCGCGCCCGCCCAGGGCGGCTCGGCCGCGGCCAGGGCGTCGGCGGCGCGGCC
>NZ_BCQR01000303.1 GCF_001552175.1 Actinomadura kijaniata NBRC 14229 | reverse complement strand
TCTGGAGATTGCTCTTCATCGTCTCCATCGACGAGGTGGTGCCCGTCATCCCCGGGATCATGATGACCGGGTCGTGGACGGGCGCGGCGGCCGTTGGGGCGGACGGGGCGGTGACCATCGCGGCGGCGGCCAGCGCCGCCGCTCCGGCCGACAGGACGGCGGCCAGGAGCCCGCGGCCGCGCCTGGTCCTTCCGGACGGCCGTGCCGCTTCGGCGGGGGTGGGGAGCGGCATCGAATCCTCCTACCCGTCGGCACTCGCATGAGGAGAACGGCTCATACGGCTCGGTCGGACCGACGGAAAATCAGGGGTGGGACCGAGGTGGCTCCCTATTAGAAACTCGGCCGTCACGGCCCGCTATGGGAACCGAACCCACTGTTTCCGCCCACGAATGTGCACTGTGTCACATCCCGGCCCGCACGCTGCGATTTCGCGCACGGCGCCCCGGCCGACGCGCGCCTCCCTCTGCGCGGCCGCGCGGCGGGCCGGTGTAGCGTTCTTCTACTACAGGTCGTAGTTCATGGTGAGGTCATGCGTCCCCCTGGTTGGTTCCGCCTGATGCGCTCGGGGCTGTTCGCCTCGGTGTGCGTCGTGCTGTCGCTGGCGGGGCACGACCTGATGACCCCGCATCCCGCGCCCGCCTGGGCCGGGTGGACGGCGCTGGCCGGGCTGACCGCGGTCGGCCACTGCCTGGCCGACCGGCGGCGTCCGGCCTGGTGGCTGCTGCTCGCCGTCGAGATGGTGCAGGGGTTCCTGCACCTGTGGTTCACCTGGTCCGCCCATCTCGGCCACCCGGTCACCGCGGTGCCCGGCGCCGCCCATCACGGCGGCGCGGGAACGCCCGTGCCGATGGACCACGGCGGCGCGTCACCGGGGATGCTCGGCGCGCACGCGTTGGCGGGCGCGCTGGTCGCGCTCTGGTTGTACGCGGGGGAGCGCGCCCTGTGGCGGACGCTGGACGCCGTCGCCGGGTTCCTGCTGCGGCCCGTGCTGTGGACGTTCGCCGTCCTGTTCGGCGGCGGTCTCCCCGGTGAGGCGAGGGCCCCTCGCATCGGGGGCGGGCGGGGTGAGGACGAGCGTCCGCCGAACGTGGCCGTGCTGTGCCACACCCTCGTACGACGCGGTCCTCCTCGGCCGGTCGGCGTCGCGGTAGACGCCCTCATCTGATCACGGCCCGTGTACGGCGGCCCGCGCCTTCCAGCGCCGCGCCGCCCGCTCCGCCTGCGCCGCCGACCGGTGATCCGCCGTTCGGCGGGCCGGGCGCGGGGTCGTGGTCGTCGCAGGACACCGACCTTCCGATCCACCGAGGAGCACCATGTCCCTTCGGCATGCCCCCATCCGCCACGGCGCCGCCGCGCCCGCCCCCGGGCGGAGCCTGCGCCGGGCCCTGGCGTTGAGCCTGTTCCTGCCCGCCCTGCTGGCGGGCTGCGGGAACGGCGCCGAGCCGCCGGCGTCGGCCGGAACGACCGCCCCCGCGCCGGACGGCGTCCGCCGCATCGAGCTGCCCCGCCCGCTTCCCCAGCCGGACCTGACGCTGACCGGCGTCTCCGGACGCCCCGTCAACCTCGCCGAGGCCACCAGGGGCAGGCTGGCCCTGGTCTTCTTCGGCTACACCAACTGCCCGGACGTGTGCCCGACCACGATGGCCGACGTCGCCGCCGCGCTGCGGCGGCTGACCCCCGACCAGCGGGCCCGCGTCGCCGTGGTCTTCGTCTCCAGCGACCCGTGGCGCGACACGCCCAAGGCGCTGAGGAGCTGGCTCGCCTCGTTCGACCGGTCCTTCATCGGGATGACCGGCGACTTCGACAGGACCCGGGCCGCGGCCCGCACGCTCGGCATCGGGCTGGAACGCCCGCAGGTGCGCGAGGGCGGCTACGAGGTCACCCACGGCGGGCAGCTCGTGGTGTTCGGCACCGACCGCCGGGCCCGCGTGATCTACCCGTCCGGGGTGTCGGCGCGGGACCTGGCGGCCGACCTGCCCGGGCTGCTGGAGCGGGACGGCCGGCCGGGAGGCGCGTCGTGACCGGCGGTACCGGAGGGCTGGGGCGGCGCCGCCTGCTCGGCGCCGCCTCCCTGGTCGGCGGCGGCCTGGTGGCCGGGGCCGCCGGGGCGCAGGCGGTCGGGGCCACCCGTGCGGAGCCCGGGCGGCGGACCGGCCGGAGCATCCCCTTCGACGGCGAGCACCAGGCGGGCATCCTCGCCCCGCCCGCGGCGCACGGCCGGTTCACCGCGTTCGACCTGGAGCCGAAGGCGGGCCGGGCCGAGGTGACCGCGCTGCTGAAGGCGTGGACGGACGCGGCGCGGCGGCTGACGGCCGGTGCCCCGGTGCCGGGCGACGCCCCCATCGGGTACGGCCCGGCCTCGCTGACCGTCACCGTGGGGTTCGGGGCCTCGCTGCTGCGGCGGATCGGGGCGCCGGTGCCCGCCGAGCTGGAGCCTCTGCCCGCGTTCCCGCGCGACGCGATCGACCCGCGCCGCAGCGACGGTGACCTCGGCGTGCTGGTCACCGCCGACGACGCGTTCGTGGTCGCGCACGCGCTGCGCGTCCTGGCCGCCGCCGGTCGCGGGACCGCGCGGCCGCGCTGGCAGATGACCGGCTTCAGCACCGCCGACGGCACCGGCGCCACCCCGCGCAACCTCATGGGCCGGCCGGACGGCAGCGGCAACCCCCGGCCGGACGACCCGGGGTTCGACCGGAAGGTCTTCGCGGCCGGTCCGGCGTGGATGCGCGGCGGCAGCTACCTGGTCTTCCGGCGGATCCGCATGCTGCTGGACGACTGGGAGCGGCTGCCCCGGCACCGGCGGGAGCAGATCATCGGCAGGCGCGCCGACACCGGCGCGCCGCTGTCGGGAGGCACCGAGTCCACGGCGCCCGACCTGCGCGCACAGAACCCCGACGGGAGCCTCGCCATCGCCGCCGGCGCGCACGTCCGCCAGTCGTCGCCGCTGTCCAACTCCGGCGCCACCCTCCTGCGCAAGGGCCTGTCCTACTTCGACGGGTACCGCCCCGACGGCGCGCCCGACGCGGGGCTGCTGTTCATCGCGTTCCAGGCCGACCCCCGCGACGGGTTCACGCGCGTCCAGCAACGGCTCGCCCGGGCCGACGACCTGAGCCGGTTCGTCCGGCACGAGTCCAGCGCGCTGTTCGCCGTCCCGCACGGCTGCCGGCCCGGCCGCTACCTGGGCCAGGACCTCATGGAGGGTCGATGAGGGCCGCCGCCGGGTTCGCGGCGCTGCTCGCCGCGTCCTTCACCGTCGCGTTCGCCGCCGGAAGCCTCGCCGGACCGGTCTCCCCGGGCATGCACCGCACCGAGCCCGGCACCCCGCCCGCCACCGGAACCACCGGACGGCCGGGCATGGGCGGCATGCCGATGGACGGGGGACGGCCATGAGCGTCCGGACGACCCACCTGACCGTCGAGGGAATGACCTGCTCGGCGTGCGTGGCGCGGGTGGAGCGGCGGCTCGGCCGCCTCCAGGGCGTCACCGCCACGGTGAACCTCGTCACCGGCCGCGCCCGGATCGCCCACCCCGCCTCGGTCACCCTCGACGACCTGCTCTCGGCGATCGGGAAGGCCGGCTACCGGGGACGGCCGGACGCGCCCGAGCCCGAGCCGCCCGGCGGGCGGGACGACCCGGCGCGCGGCGACCGCGACCGCGTGGCTGTCACGGCCCTGCTGGCCACCCCCGTCCTGGTGCTGTCGATGGTGCCCGCCCTCCAGTTCCGCAACTGGCAGTGGCTGTGCTTCGCCCTGGCCGCCCCGGTGGCGGTCTGGGGGGCGTGGCCGTTCCACACGCGGGCGGCGCGCGGGCTGCGGCACGGGACCGCCACCATGGACACCCTCGTCAGCCTCGGCGTGCTCACCGCGTTCGCGTGGTCGGTGTACGCGCTGTTCCTCGGCGGCGCGGGTGAGTCCGGGATGCGCATGCCGTTCGCCTGGACCGCCACCCCGGAGGAGGCCACCGCGCACCTGTACCTGGAGTCGGCCGCCGGGGTGACGCTGTTCGTGTCGGTCGGCCGTTTCCTGGAGGCGCGCGCCCGCCGCCGCACGGGGTCGGCGCTGGCCTCCCTGGACGACCTGGCCGCCAAGGAGGTCACCCTGGAGGACGGCACGCGGATACCGGCGCGGCGGCTCGCGCCCGGGCAGCGGTTCGTGGTCCGCCCCGGCGAGACCGTCGCCGCCGACGGCGTCGTGGTCGAGGGCGCCTCGGCGATCGACGGACGGCTGGTCACCGGGGAGGCCGTGCCGGCCGAGTGCGGACCGGGCGACCGCGTGACCGCCGGGACCGGCAACGTCGGCGGCGTGCTGGTCGTCCGCGCCACCGCGGTCGGCGCCGACACCCGGCTTGCCAGGATCGGCGCGCTGCTGGACGAGGCCCAGCTCGCCAAGGCGCGGGCGCAGCGCCGCGCCGACCGGATCGCCGGGGTCTTCGTCCCGGCGGTGCTGGTGGTCTCGGTGGTCTGCCTCGGCTTCTGGCTCGGTGCCGGGGCCGCCCCCGCGGCGGCGGTCACCACGGCCATCGCCGTCCTGGTCGTGGCGTGCCCGTGCGCGCTCGGGCTGGCGGTCCCGCTGGCGTTCCTGGCCGCCACCGGCGCCGGGGCGCGCGCCGGGGTGGTCATCGGCGGGCCCCGGGCGCTGGAACGGCTCGGCCGCGTCGACACCGTCGTGCTCGACAAGACCGGCACGCTCACCAGCGGCCGCATGACGCTGCTGGACCGCGCGGCCGTCGCGGGCGAGGACCCGGACGACGTCCTGCGGCTGGCCGCGGCGGTCGAGCGCGCCTCCGAGCACCCCATCGGCCGCGCCGTCGTGCGCGCGGCCCCCGCGCCGCCGCCGGAGGCGACCGGGTTCCGGGCGACCCCCGGGCACGGCGTGCGCGGACGGGTCGAGGGACGCGAGGTCGAGGTCGTCCGCTGCGACGACACCGAGCCGTTGCCCGCGCCGCTGCGCGCCGCCGTCGCCCGCGCCGACGACCAGGGCCACACCGCCGTCGTCGTGCGCGTCGACGGCCGCCCGGTCGCCGTGCTGACGGTCGGCGACACCCTCCACGACGACGCGGCCGAGGCGGTCGGGCGGCTGCGGCGCGGCGGGCTGCGCCCGGTGATGGCCACCGGGGACCGCCCGGCGGCCGCCCGCGCCGTCGCCGGGCGTCTCGGCATCACCGACGTCCACGCCGGGATCGGCCCGGAGGACAAGGCGGCGCTCGTCGCCGGGCTGCGGGCGCGCGGCCACGCCGTCGCCGTCGTCGGCGACGGCGTCAACGACGCGCTCGCGCTCG
>NZ_BCQR01000302.1 GCF_001552175.1 Actinomadura kijaniata NBRC 14229 | reverse complement strand
CCCGGGCTGGCTGGCAGCCCTGGCCAGGACCCTGCCCACCACGCTGGGCGTCGAGGCGCTGACCCAGACGCTGTTCCAGGGCCGGAGCCTGGCCCAGCTCTGGACCGGCGGCACCCTGCCCTGGCTGGTCGCCCACACCCTCGCCCTCACCGCCCTCGCCGGGCTGCTGTTCGTCCGCAACCACCGTCGCGCCCTGGAGACCCCATGACCCCCGGCCACGGCTTCGCCCGCGGATTCGCCGCCGAGGTCGGCAAGGGCCTGCTCACCCTGCTGGCCGGATGGCGCGCGCTCCTCGTCCAGATGATCACTTTTCCGCTGTTCTACCTGCTGATCGTGCTGTTCATGGGACGCGGGGAGCCGCGCGCGGACCTGCTGGCGCCGGTGCTGCTGGGCATGGTGGCGCTGACCTTCGTCCACGAGCAGGTCAACCGGGTGTTCTGGAGCTACCTGGGCGACATCCAGTCCGGCGTGCTGGAACAGACCTACCTGACCCCGCTGCCCTCGGCCGGCAGGTCGCCGCGGTGCTCTCGGCGCTGCCCACCGCGCTGTCCGTCCTGGCCACCGGCGCCGTCGCCATCGCCGTCCAGGGCGGGAGCCTGCCCTTCGACGCGCGGGTGCCCGTGCCGCTGGCCGCCGTCGTGCTGGGCACCTGCGGGCTGGCCCTGGTCCTGTGCGGGATGACGCTGGTGTTCAGGCGCATCGAGATCATCACCCAGCTGTCGGTGGCGGTCTACGCCATCGCGGGCGGCACCCTCGTCCCGCTGGCCGCCATGCCCGAACCGGTCGCCCTCCTCAGCCGGCTGGCCGTCCCCATCGCGCCCGGCATCGAGGCGACGCGCGACATCCTGCTCGGCGGGCACTCCCTGACCGCCCTGCCCACGGGCTGGGGCCTCGGCTGGCTGCTCGCCCAGCCGGTGCTGCTCACCGCCACCGGGGTGGTCGTGTTCAACCGGCTGGAACGCCTCGCCCAACGCCGCGGCACCCTCGGCCGCCACTAGAACGTGGAGATCACCATGACGGAGACCCCCGCGCCGCCGGAGCCCGTGTCCCTGCGCCCCGTCGGCCGGGTCGTGGGCGGCCGCGCCGAGATGTACGAGGACGGCTGGCACGACGTCCGGGCGACGATCCAGGTGGACGCGACGCTGTTCACCGCCGCCGCATTGCAGGGCCTGGAGCACTTCTCCCACCTGGAAGTCGTCTTCCTCTCCGACCGGATCAGCCCCGGCGGCGTCCGGAGCGGCCCCCGCCCACCGCGAGGCGTCCCGAACGCCGCGCCCGTGGGGGTCTTCGCCCACCGCGGCCCGTACCGCCCCAACCGCCTCGGTGTCTCCCGCTGCCGACTGCTGGCCGTGGACGGCCTCACGCTGCGCGTCGCCGACCTGGACGCGCTGGCGGGGACACCGGTCCTGGACATCAAGCCCTACCTGGCCGAGTTCGCCCCCCGTTCCCCCGTCACCCAGCCCGCCTGGGCCACCGAGCTCATGCGCCGCTACTACTGAGCCCCGGAACGGACCGACCGCCGTGCCACGACCCCGCGCGCTCACCCGGGCGCAGATCACCGCCGCCCTCGCCGTGCTCGACCGGGACGGACACGCCGCACTGTCCATGCGGGCGGTGGCCGGGCGACTCGGAACGAGCACGATGGCGCTCTACCGCTACCTCGACGACCGGGCGGCACTGGAAGCCCTCATGGTCGAGAGGGTGCTCGACGCCATCGATCCGGTGCCGCCCGCTGACGGACCCTGGCCGCGGCGCGTCACGACCATGGCCGAACGGCTACGGGCCGCCGTGTCCGCCCACCCCGAGATCGTGCCGCTGACACTCGCCCACCGGCACACCTCGTCCGGTCTTCTGGGCTGGTCCCGGACGGTGCTCGGCATCCTGGCCGACGCCGGCCTCACCGAGCCCGAGCGCGCCATCGCCCTGCGCGGACTGCCGGCGTTCGTCATCGGCACGATCCACATGGACCACCTCGGCCCACAACTCGATCCGCAGAGCACCGCCGTCGCCCCGCCGTCGCCCGAGGAGTTCCGGCGTCGGAGTGCGCCTGCTGCCGCGCGCCCTGTGAGCGTCAAGCCCCGCCCGCCCTGGACGGCCGGCTTCTCCGCCGGGACCGTCCGCTCCATCGGCCTCGCCGCGTTCCTCACCTGCGACGCGGTGAACCCGCGGCGATCGCGCTCAACGTCCCGCCGCCGATCGCGGCGGCGGTCATCGCCTGGGGCCGCTTCGGCCCGCGCCCCCTGCGAGAGGACGCCCGACGGAAATGTCGGCCATGATCGTTAGGTTGCGGTGCCATGGTCGAGACGGTGGACATTCCGGTCGAATGGCGTGAGCACATCCATCCGAGGCGCGGCGGCATCGCCGGGCCGCGGGTCGTCCTGGACGAGGACGCCGCGCGGAGGGCGCGCGAACGGGAACGCGAGGCACGCCCGATCGCCGCGGAGATGGCGGAGCACGAGCGCACCGACCCGGAGCTCGCCAAGGCCGTCCGGGCGTGGCTGGACGGCGAGCCCGACCCGGTGGGCGCGGCGGTCGTCGCCACCGTCGCGGTGAAGCACCTCCCGGACACCGACGGCGCGGCCTTCCTGGACGCCTGGGCGCTGGACCACGGGCTCGCCTTCGCCGCCTGCGCGGTCACCGAGGTGTCCTCCATCGAGCTCGGCCCGGTGCCGCGACGGGCGACCCCCGATACTGACGGCGTCATCCGGCTCGCCGCCCACGGCCACGCCGGTGAGGAGCCCGCCGGGTGGCGCGGGGAGATCCGGCGCACGACCCCCGCGGACCATTACGCCGTGGGCCGGTGGATCGCCGAGGACGCCGTGGTGAAACGGCTCCGCATGCTGCTGGCGGCGGCTCCGGAGGCGGAGTACCGCGACGCGGTCGCGCGCCTGGCGGCACACCGCGGCGACGCCTGGAGGCGCGGCACGGTCTCCTACCTCGTACCGACCGAGACGGCCTGGGCGGAGGAGTCCTTCGAGGACTCCCACTTCCAGCGGGTCCTCAAGCCCGAACACGTGTTGTGCTCGCTGTCCAACGCCGAGCACGCCGTCCGGTTCGGCTGGGTGGAGGAGACCCCCGCCGTGCTCGGGACGCTGCTCGACGGGTTGGGCGCGGGCGTCCTCCCGCTGCTCGTGAGGGCGCTCGTGAAGATCCGCCACCGCGGCGCCGACGAGAAGCGGCCGTTCGTGCTCAGGGCTCTCCTGGCGGTTCCCGACGAAAGGATCTTCCCCATCATGCTCGACCGGATGGACGAGAAGGACGTGCCCGCCGCCCTGCGGGAGGCGATCGAACGCCACCCGGTCCACGCGCTCCGGTCGCTGGCGTCGGTGGCCGACGACGGCACGACCCGCGGCCTCCGGGCGGCCGGGCTGCTGCGGGGACTGCTGCACGCCCGGCCCGACCTGGTCGCGGAACTGCCGTCGAAACCGTCGAGGACCGTCGAGGCGCTGCTGCCGCGCCCGGCCGTTCCCGACAGCGATGAGGTGCCCGACGTGCTCGCGGGCAAGCCCACCCGCAGCGCGAAGGTGGATTGGGCCGACCCGGCGCTGCTCCCGCAGATCCTCACGCGGGGCGGGGGCCGGGCGCTGCCCGAGAACGCGACCAGGCGCCTGCTGAACCTGCTCGCCGGGAAGGCCCCCGACGTCGCGGCCGTGCGCGGGTTCTGCGACCGGCACTCGCTGGCCGAGTTCTCCTGGGCGCTGTTCCAGTGCTGGTACGCGCTCGGCGCGCCCAGCCGGCACAACTGGGCGCTGGCGCAGCTCGGCCTGATCGGCGACGACACGACGGTGCGGCGGCTCAGCCCGCTGATCAGGATGTGGCCGGGCGAGGGCGGCTCCAGCCGCGCCACCGCCGCGCTGGACGTCCTCGCCCGGATCGGCTCCGACGTCGCCCTCACCCACCTGTTCGAGCTGGCCCGGCGGAGCGGGTACAAGGGGCTGAAGACCAGGGCGCTCCAGAAGATCGACCAGATCGCCGCCGCGCGCGGCATCACGCCCGAGGCCCTGGCCGACCGCGCCGTCCCCGACTTCGGCCTGGACGACCAGGGCACCCTGGTCCTGGACTACGGCCCCCGCCAGTTCACCGTGACCTTCGACCAGCAGCTCGTCCCGCTGGTCGTGGAGCCGAACGGCAGGATCCGCAAGAGCGCGCCCAAGCCCGGCCCCAAGGACGACCCGGCCCTCGCCCCGGCCGCGCACGCCCTGTTCACCGGCCTGAGGAAGGATCTGCGGACGATCGCCGACCAGGAGATCAAACGCCTCGAACTGGCCATGGTCAACCGGCGGGAGTGGACGCCAGGCGACTTCCACGCCCTGTTCGTCGCCCACCCGCTGATGGGGCACATCACCCGCCGGCTGGTGTGGATCACCGACGGCGGGACCGCCTTCCGCGTCGCCGAGGACCGCACCTACGCCGACGTGAACGACGACCCTTTCACCCCGGAGCCGGACGCCCGCGTCGGCATCGCCCACCCGATCCTGCTGGACGACCTCGACGCCTGGGCGGAGCTGTTCGCCGACTACGAGATCCTGCAACCGTTCGAGCAGCTCGGACGGCCCGTCCACCGGCTCACCGACGACGAGCGCGCCGCGCACCGGCTCGCCCGCGTGGAGGGGCTCGTGCTGCCCTACGGCAAGGCCAAGGGCCACTCCCAGGGACGCTGGGAGTCCGTGACCGCCGACGGCGAGTTCGCGGGCGGCTGGCTCGCCCGGCGCGACCCCGCGGGCCTGTACGTCGTGGCGGGCCTGAGCCCCGGCCTCTACGCCTACATGTACGGCGAGGGCGAACCCCAGAGGATCAGCGCCCTGTGGGCGGGCCCGGCCCCGGCCCACTCGCCGCAGGACACGGTGCCGCTCGGCGAGGTCGACCCGGTCACGATGAGCGAGGCCGTCCACGACCTCGTCCGCAGCGCGTCCTAGCCGGGCCCGGTCGTCACCGGGCCCGGCCGCGGGACGTGCGGTCAGGTGCAGGTGTTGTCGATGACGTAGTGGTTGTCGGCCCTCTGACGGAGCTTGGTGGTCACGTAGGCCGAGTGGTAGCCCATGTACTGGTTGGAGCCGTTGGCGTAGGTCTGGCCGTACACGGCGCGGGCACGACCGGCCTGGACATGGCTGGTGTTGCTGGTGACATAGCAGGCGCCCGAGGAGGGCGGCGGGGTGGTCGGGGGCGTGGTCGGCGGGGTGGTGGGCGGGGTCGAGTTCTCGTGTTCGGTGATGAACCTGCGCATCTCGGCCAGGGCGGTGGTGTTGGAGATGATCGTGAAGTGGGTGGGGGCCATCGGGCCGGTCATCAGGTGGTTGAGGTGGGCGCCTTCCAG
>NZ_BCQR01000301.1 GCF_001552175.1 Actinomadura kijaniata NBRC 14229 | reverse complement strand
TTGATCGTCGGGATGAACTGTCCGCCTACGCGCGCACGGTGATGGTCCGGACGTTCATCAACCACCGCGCGGCACCCGGCAGGTCGCGCGAGTTCCTCACCGACCAGATCCCCGAGCCCGAGCCGAAACCCGGCGGCCAGGAGCAGGTGGTGGACCGCATCCTGCTATTGGACAAGCTGGCCGAACTCGGCCCTCGACAAAGAGCGGTGATCGTGCTGCGCTACTGGGAAAACCTCACCGTGAAGGAGACCGCAGAAGCGCTGAGCTGTTCACCAGCGACAGTTCGTAGCCAGACCTTTCGCGCCTTGACCAATCTCCGGGCGCTGCTACGGCACGATCTTGGTCCGCGAGAAGTCAACGGCCAGGACCCGATGTGAGTGTGTCATGAGTGAGACCCGACCCCACCCTCCGGCTGAAGACGCGAACGACGGCCTGTTCAACGACGTGATCGGTGAGCTGCACCGCCTCTTCGAGGCGTTCGGCGCGACCCCCGCTCCGCCTCCCCGCCTCAGCGACGTGGAACTGGTCGCCGAGATCCGCAGGAGAGCGGCCCGCGTTCCGATCCCGACCCGACCGAGCCACCCCCTGCAGCCGGAGGGACACTGACCGCCTCGGCGAGATCCCCGCTTCTCACGAGACGGGCGCCCCGCACGGAACCGAACAGGAGAGCCGGGTCACCCCGCCCGGCTCCCACACCACCGGACACCCGGGAGGGAACGAGGAGAACGCGACACCGAACCACGCGAGCCCGAACGGGGCACGCCCTGGCCCCGAGAGCAGGAAGAAGCGGCTGACCACCGAGTCGAGCGCGGACGCCGTCCGAACCGGTGTCCGACCCCCCTCCGATGCCTCCATCGCCTCCGGCGGACGCGCTCGACTTCGGCCAGGCCGCGGGTCCGGGGTCTGCCGGTGCGCGGCGTCAGTCCTGGGCGCGCCGGGAGGCCGCCAGCTGGTCCAGCGCCCGGAGCCGCTCCAGCTCCCGGCGGTCCCGCTTGGTGGGCCGCCCGGCCCCGCGCTCGCGGCGGGCGACCGGCATCAGCACCCCGCGGGGCGGCGGGGGAGGGCTGTTGTCGACCAGGCACTCGGCCGCGACCGGCGCCCCGACCCGCTTGCGGATGACCTTCTTGACGACGACGATCCGCTCGCGGCCCTCGTGCCGCACGCGCACCTCGTCCCCGGGCTTGACCGGGGTGGCGGGCTTGGCCCGCTCGTCGTTGACCCGCACGTGCCCGCCCCGGCACGCCGCGGTCGCCTGGGAACGCGTCTTCAGCAGCCGGACGGACCAGATCCACAGGTCCACGCGCACCGAACCCTCGTCTGCCATGCGATCGACTCTACGGGACGCGGCCGGCGTCCGGCCGGCGTCGGGCCGACGGGATGATCAGCCGGGCGGCTTCATGCCCAGCGCGTTGGCCCAGATCTGGTTCAGCGTCGTCAGCAGGCGCTCGAACGCGATCGGCTGCTCGGCGACATAGACCCAGTAGGCCATCCGGCTGACCATCGCCGACAGGGCGTAGGCGGTCATCAGCGGGTCGAGGTCGGGATCGGCCTCGCCCCGCTCCTGGAGCGCGCGGATCATCCTCGCGTTGCGCTGGACGAAGGCGTCGCCGCGCTCCACGCGCAGTCGCCGGAAGTTCTCGTCGATCTGGGCGACCTGCTCGAACAGCGCCATCAGCCGGGCGTTGCGGCGGTAGGAGCGCAGGTACTCCCGGTTGGCGGCGTCGATCAGCAGCCGGGGGTCGGTGATCCCGGTGCGCTCCCGCAGATGGGGGTGGAGCATCTCCTCGTTCACCTGCTCCACGACCGCCGCGAAGATCTCCTCCTTGTCGGTGAAGTAGGTGTAGAACGACCCGGACGCCACGCCCGCCGTCCCGGTGATGTCGCTGATGCGGGCGTCGAGGTAGCCGTCCCGCTCGAAGACCTCGCGGGCGGCGGTGATCAGCGCCTGCCGCGTGCGCATGCCGCGCCTGCTGCGCGGCGCCGTCCGGCCGTTCGTCTCCATGCCCGCCAGGATCCCACCAAGCTTCGCCAAGCCACACCTGAGCAGCGAAATTACCGCATGGTGTGAGATCAGTCACTACTTGAACCTGACGTTGGATTCAACTAAGAAGGGGGACCAACGGCCCGGACAGCGGGTGAGCGCCCGTCCGGGGGTGCGGGCCGGCGCACTGGTCGCGGCGTGAACGCGAGCAGAAGGAGTGATCACGTGGCCTCACCGACGACGCAACCCGCCCGCCCCCGCGCCCAGGGCAAGCTGCTGGGCGCGGGACTGATCGGCAGTTCGATCGAGTGGTACGACTTCTTCCTCTACGGGACGGCCGCCGCCCTGGTCTTCCCGAAGGTCTTCTTCCCCGAGTCCTCGGCGCTGGCCGGGACGCTGCTGTCGTTCAGCACGTTCTGGGCCGGGTTCCTCGCCCGCCCGATCGGCGGCGTGGTCGCCGGCCACCTCGGCGACCGCTACGGCCGCAAGAAGATCGTGGTGGCGTCGCTGCTGCTGATGGGCCTCGGCACGTTCCTGATCGGCTGCCTGCCGGGCGCGGGCACGATCGGCGTGCTGGCCCCGGTCCTGCTGGTCGCCCTGCGCTTCGTGCAGGGGCTGGCCTGCGGCGCGCAGTGGGGCGGCATCGTCCTGCTGCTCACCGAGTCCGCCTCGCCCAAGCGCAAGGGCTTCGCCGGGACGTTCGGGCAGATGGGCGTGGCGTTCGGCGTCTGCCTCGGCAACGCCGCCTTCCTGATCGCCGTGCAGGCCACCTCCGACGAGGCGTTCCTCAGCTGGGGCTGGCGGATCCCCTTCCTTGCCAGCGCGGTGATGTTCCCGGTCGCGCTCTACATCCAGGCCCGCGTCGAGGACAGCGCCGAGTTCCGCGAGCTGGCCGCCGAGACGGCCGCCAGGACCGAGCAGGTCGTCAAGGCCCCGGTCGCCGAGGCGGTCCGCCGCCACTGGCGCACGATCCTGCTGGCCGCGGGCCTGCTCGCCGGGACCAACGCCCTGTTCTACATCAGCGTCGCCGGGGTGGTCAGCTACGCCACCACCGAGCTGAGGCTCAGCCGCGACGCCGTCCTGTCGATCTCCCTGCCGATCACCCTGCTGAGCGCCGGGATCGTGCTGTGGGCGGGCTGGATCTCCGACCGCGTCGGCCGCCGCCCGATGATCCTGCTCGGCGGCGCGATCATCGTGCTGTGGGCGTTCCCGTACTTCTGGCTGGTGAACACCCGCTCCCTGCCGCTGATCGCGCTGGCGGTGTTCGTCGGCTCGGTCGGCCAGTCCCTCACCTACGGCCCGCTGGCCGCCTACATCGGTGAACTGCTGGAGCCGAACGTCCGCTACTCCGGCGCGTCCCTGGCCTACCAGCTGGCGTCGATCACCATCAGCGGCGGCACCCCGTTCCTGATGACGGCCATCATCGGCGAGACGGGCTCGACGACGCTGGTGTCGGTGTACGTGGCGGCCACCGGGCTGATCACGTTCGTGTGCGCGTGGGTGCTGAAGGAGACGAACCCGGCCGCCGTCCGCCAGGACCCGGCGGCGATCCCGGGCACCCACCTGTACCGGCGGCCCGCCACCTCCTGACCCCCTGGCTCAACCGCAGGCCGCCCGGAGCGACTCCCCGCCCCGGCC
Organism: Actinomadura kijaniata NBRC 14229; assembly: GCF_001552175.1. Classification (GTDB taxonomy): domain Bacteria; phylum Actinomycetota; class Actinomycetes; order Streptosporangiales; family Streptosporangiaceae; genus Spirillospora; species Spirillospora kijaniata. The sequence goes on along the minus strand of NZ_BCQR01000301.1, from coordinate 1,863 downwards.
CTCGCGCGGTCGCGCGAGGGCCGGGGCCGCCGTCCGCCGCGTCCGGGGCGGCGCGAGGGCGGCGGCGACCTGGCGGCGCATCGCGTTCACGTCGGGGCGGAAGACCCGGAAGCGCGGCGGCGTGAACTGCACGCTGCGGAGGTCGCCGCCCCTGGCCTTCTCCGCCAGCCCCACCAGCGCGGGCAGCAGCTCGGCCGGAAGGTCGGTGGACACCGCCCGGCGCGTCGCGGCGGAGAGCCCGCGGACCCCGGTCAGCACCCGCCGCGGGTCGGCCTGCTCGGAGATCGCTTTGAGCAGGCACCGCTGCCGCGCCATGCGGGCGAAGTCGCTGCTGCCCTGCCGCGCCCGCGCGAACCACAGCGCCCGCTCCCCGTCCAGCCGCTGCGTCCCGGCCGGGATCACGCCGGTCGGGCGGCTGCCGTCGGACGGCCCGCCGTAGGGGATCGGACGGTCCACCCGCACCCGCACGCCGCCGACCGCGTCCACGAGGTCGCGGAACCCGAACAGGTTGACCAGCACGTAGAAGTCCACCGGCCGCCCCAGCAGGAAACCCACCTGCTCCTTCATGATCCGGGGCCCGCGCCGCCCGTCGGGGACGCCGGGCACCAGCGCCGGGTTCTCCTCGGCGTCCTGGTAGAGCTCGTTCAGCAGCCCCTCCGCGCCCGGCCGGGACCCGGTGTAGCCGTCCGGCCAGCGCGACCGCAGCCGCGCGGGCACCGGGAACCGCTGCAGGTTGCGCGGCAGCCCGAACAGCACGACGTCGCCGGTCCGGGTGTCGACGCTGGCGACCGTCAGGCTGTCGGGCCGGACGCCCCGCCGGTTGCCCGCGCCGTCCCCGCCCAACAGCAGGACGGTGACGCGCGCCCGGTCGGGGAACGGCGCGCCCGCCCGAGTGCCCTGGAAGACGTCGTCGATCGTGCCGCCCAGCACCCGGGCGCCCCGCGCGGCCAGCGCCAGCGGCGCGCACACGGCGGCGACGAGCAGCACCACGGCCACGGCCGCCGCGACCTCCCCGGCGGGCGTGGCCCGCGGGGGCCGGGCGACCTGGTACGACCGGACCACCACGGCCGACCACGACAACGCGAGCACCACCAGCCCCACCGCCAGGGCGTCCAGCCAGCGCGGCTGCACCGCGACCCGCTGCAGTTCCTCCCGGAATCCCAGCACCGCCACGGCCGCGCCGCCGAGCAGCGCGGCGAACGCCGCCATCAGCGCCGCGCCCGCGCCCCGGCGGCCCGCCCGCAGGTGCGCCACGCCCCACACCGCCGTGGAGGCCGCCGTCAGGCCCAGCGCCCCGCCGACCGAGCCGGCCGGGCGGGACCGCCCGTACCGGGGGTGCCCGTGCGGGGACCGCCGGTGCCGTGGCGGGCCGGGCCGGCGGCGCCGGGTGCGTCTGGGCTGCTCGGGCCAGAGGCGGTCGGACACGGGCGCTCCCGGGGATTCGGCGGTGTCGGAGAGAAGTCCTCGTCAGGACTACGCACCCGCCCCGGAAACGCGTTCATTCTCCCCCGGTGTTCGACCCCGGCGCCGATCTCGGACGTACCCCCGGGGGAGAACGCATTCCCGCACCGAGAACGCGAGGAGCCGCCGTGAGCACCGACCCCTCCCACCGTCCGCACCCCGACCCGTGGGGTGATCCGCTGCGGCCCTCGAACACGGCGACCCGCGCCGACCCGTGCCTGGGACCGCCGCGGTGGGAGGAACCGGCGGCGCTGTTCCCGCCGTACCCGCCCGGGCCCGCGGCGTGGGAACGCCCGGTGGGCCGTCCCCGGCGGGTCGTCGCGACCGCCGCGCTCGTCGCGGCCGTGACCGGGGCGGCGGCGGGGATCGCGGGGGCGGCGGTCGCCGGGGCCGCCGGTGCCC
>NZ_BCQR01000300.1 GCF_001552175.1 Actinomadura kijaniata NBRC 14229 | reverse complement strand
GACTCGCTTTACGTTATCAGTTCCGGCCGGTCTGTCAATTTCACCGGTCTTCCCCGATTTCGCCCTTTCCGGTTTCCCGTTCGGGCGATGTCTCCATTTCACCAGAACCATCCGACTTTGCAAAATCGGGCGTTTCCGTGGAACGGAGATCCCACCGGCAGCACCCAGCGCACGGTCGAGACCGTGTGCGTGGTTCTTCGGTGGTTCCCCTCGGGTCGGCCGCTGTTTCCAGCGTCCCGCTCCCCGTGGGGCGGAGAGAACATTATGCCCACGCGCGCACCGCGTCAAACCAAACCGGGAAACCCGTGGCGACGTGTCGCGGGGGCATGCTCGCCGCATCCGCTCCCTGGGAGCTTGACCTGCGGCGATGTTCTTCGTCGGTGTTCGTCGTCCGTGCCGACGGCGATGCCGTCGAAAGCTACAACAGGGGGCGCGTCGGATCTGTTCCCGGTTCGGGGACGAAGTACCGCGCGGCGGGCACCCGCCGCGCGGTCGGCGGCCGGCTCAGCTCCAGGTGGCTCCGGCGGGTTCGCGGACCGTGGTGTTGAGGCGGTTGAAGAAGTTCGTCATGGAGATCCACAGGATCAGGCCGGAGAGCTGCTTCTCGTCGAAGTGGTCGGCGACCTCGTCCCACAGTTCGTCGGGGACGGCGTCGGGGCGGTCGGCGAGGCGGGTCACCGCCTCGGCCAGGGCCAGGGCGGCGCGTTCGGCGTCGGTGAAGTAGGGGGCCTCGCGCCAGGCGACCACGGACCACATGCGCTCGTCGCTGGTCCCGGCCTTCCTGAGGTTGCGGCCGCCGGAGTCCACGCAGGCGGCGCAGCCGTTGATCTGGCTGGCGCGCAGGTGGACCAGTTCCAGGAGCTCCGGGGCGAGGCCGCTCTGGTAGGCGGCCTTGTAGAGGCCCTGGATCGGCTTCATGGCGTCGAGGACCATCACCGGGTTCTTCATGCGGGCTTCCATCGTCGCTGCTCCCTCGGGGTTCGGTTGCTCTCACTGCATTGACGGGCCCCGGAGCGGAAGTGTGACCGCGGGGAAGATTTTTCCGTGGCGGTTGCGCGGGGACGTCGGTAGCGTTCGCGGTCGCTGTCGGGCTGCGGAAAGGCGGTGTCCCCGGTGAGTGGTCCGCGTACGACCACGTTGTGGCGGCCGACCGGGCCGGAGGAGTTGGAGCTGGTGCGGGAGCTGGAGTGGCGGGCCTGGCCGCCGCGGCTGCCGGAGCAGCCGATCTTCTATCCGGTGCTGAACGAGGAGTACGCCATCAAGATCGCGCGGGACTGGAACGTGCCGCACAGCGGGGTGGGGTACGTGACGCGGTTCGAGGTGGAGAGCGGGTTCCTGGAGCGCTATCCGGTGCGGCGGGCCGGTGGGCGGACGATCCTGGAGCTGTGGGTGCCCGCCGAGGAGCTGGCGGAGTTCAACGCGCACATCGTCGGCACCATCGAGGTCGTGCACGAGTTCCGGTGACGGCCGGGTCGTCCGCTACGGTCGCCGGATGGGGCGACATGTGCCGTTCACCGGCGATGAGAAGGAAAGCCTGTGGGCCAGCCTCCAGCGGCAGCGCGACGTGACGCTGGGGAAGCTGGAGGGGCTCGACGACGAGCAGGTGCGGCGGGCGGTCGTGCCGTCCGGGACGAACCTGCTGGGGTTGGTGAAGCATCTGGCGGCCGTGGAGTACTCCTGGTTCTGCGAGACGTTCGGGCGGGAGACCGAGCCGTTGCCGTTCGATCCCGAGGACGAGAACGCTGACCTGCGGGTGCGGCCCGACGAGACGACCGCGGACATCGTGGCGTTCCACGGGCGGGCGCGGGCCGCGGTGGACAAGGTGATCGGGGAGCTCGGGCTCGCCGACACCGGGACGGCGTGGTCCGGGGAGACCGTGACGTTGCGGTGGCTGCTCATCCACATGATCGAGGAGACGGCGCGGCACGCCGGGCACATGGACGTCCTGCGGGAGCTGATCGACGGGGCGACCGGCGACCCGCCGTCCCGTTGATCAGCGGGTTTCCCGGGCCCTCTCCCATTCGACGATCGTGGTCACGTCCTCGCCGAGCATCCTGTGGGCGAGGTCCCTTTCCCGTTCGCGGGGCCGGACGCGGGTGAGCGGCGCGAACTCCTCGGGGAGGACGTCGAACGTGCCGAAGACCCGCTCCCCGGTGCGCATCCGGAGCAGCATGCCGCAGCGCAGGTGGCGGGGCGTGTCCGGCTTGGTGTGCCAGAAGAGCGGCAGCAGGTGGTGAACGCCGTCGGCGGCGACGTGGGCGGCGATCCGTTCCGGGGACAGGCGCGCGTTGAGCCGGAGGCGTTCGCCGGTCCTTCCCAGTTCCGTGAGCGTGGCGGTGTCGATCTCCTTGACCTCGTGGGGCACGTCGTACCTGTCGTCGCTCATGGGGTTCCTTCCGGTGTCTGGATAATGCGGGGTGTGGAGCTCCGTCCGGAACTGTCGCCGCCCCCGGTGTCCCCCGAACGGCTCGGGGAGATCTCGGCGTGGATCGAACGGATCGAGCGGTCGATCGCCGGCGGGGAGCCGGTGGCGGAGGAGATCGGGGCGTTCAACGCGGCCACCGGGCACCGGTACGGGCTGTTCGACTTCGCGACGTACCGGGGGCGCGGACCCTGGAGGAGTTCGCGCTGGAGGCGGCGCGGCCCGCGCGTCCCCGGGTGCCGGACGTCACCTGGGCGGAGCTGGTCGAGATCGTTCGGCGGGTGCTGGACGGGGATCCGGAGACCGGGTACTACCTGCTGGTCCTGGACGCCAACGTCGCCCGGCGGGATGCCGCCGATCTGATCTTCCATCCGCCACCCGGGCTGGAGGGCGCCTCGGCCGGGGAGATCGTGGACGCGATCCTGGCATACCGTCCGTTCTCCCTGTGAGGGCGGGGGCGTGGTCCCCTGGTGGCGGCGGCCCACGCCGAACGGGTCGAGGCGGGTCCCGCGAACGGGGCCGCCGCGGCGCGGGCGTCCCGGTCCCGGAGGACGCGGGGTCAGGGCTTGGCGAGGAAGCCGCCGACGAACAGGACCGCCTCGGCCACCACCCACAGCAGGGCGGAGACGGCCAGCACGCTGTCGAGGCGGTCCGGGCGGCGGCGGATGGCGGGGGCGGTCCAGGCGGCGACGCCCAGGGCCGCGGCGCCGAGCGCCGGCAGGAACGAGATCAGGACCGCGACGTCGTAGTGGTCGGCGCAGACCGCGTCGCGCTGCTCGGGGTCGCCGCAGAACGCCGTGGTCCCCCAGCCGCCGAACGCCGACAGCAGCCACAGCACGGCCAGCAGGACATTGGCGATCGTCGGCAGGGCCGGTGAGATCCACCAGCCGTTCGGGCGTCCGGGCACGGCCTGCACGCAACGGACGGTACCTCGCGACCCCCGGGTCCTGAAAGGGCCCTTCGGCAACGCGTCCGGAAGGTTCGGTTATGCGCCGTGGGTAGGGTCGGGCGCGTGGGGAAGGTCATCGACAAGGTCGCCTGGGTGTGCGTGGACGGCGGGCGGGTGCTGGCGGTCCGGTCGCACGGCAGGGAGCTGTTCTATCTGCCCGGCGGCAAGCGGGAGGCCGGGGAGGGCGACGCCGCGACGCTGGCCCGGGAGGTCCGGGAGGAGCTGGGCGTCGAGTTGGTGGGCCCGCCCGTGCACGTGGGCACGTGGGAGGCCCCGGCGGACGGCCGCGGCGGCGGGGTGACGGTGCGGATGGCCTGCTACACCGCCGACCACCGGGGAACGCCGCGCGCCGCCGCCGAGATCGCCGAGATCGCCTGGCTGGGCCACGGCGACCGGGAACGCGTCTCGGCGGCGACCCGGCTGGTCCTGGACGCCCTGCGGGAGTCCGGCGGGATCGGCTGAGCCCCGGTCAGGTCAGGTCCTTCGACTCGTGCAGGGTCATGTCCATCACGATCGCGGTGAGCACGGCGAACGTGCGCAGCGGCTCCGGCACCGGGTCGTCGATCTCGACGGTGTACTTGTCGGCGGTGGTCAGCAGGTGGGTGGCGATCCCGGCGAACTTCTTGCGGACGTGGGCGACGGCCGTTCCGCTCGTGTCGGTGACGGTGAAGTTGCGGCGCGCCACGTCCCCGGCGATCTCGCCGACCTTCGTGCCGCCGGGGTCGCGCAGCAGGTAGCGGCGGGCGATGCGTTCGGTGTTGACGGTGCCGAGCGTCTCGCCGTCGGCGTCGTGCAGCGTGGTCAGCATGCGGCCCGCGCGCTTGGCGATCACCAGCAGGGGTTCGCCGTCCGGGTCGGTCACGTCGACGACGCGGGCGTCCAGCTCGGACTTGCCGGGGAACACCTTCTTCAGGTGCTCCAGGCGGTTGCCCTCCTGGGGTTCGGCGGCCTGTGCCAGCAGCGTTCCGTCCTCGGTGAGGATCTTGTAGCGGGTCCGGGCGAACGGGCCGCGGCGCGGCTGCTCGACCCGGAACGACGAGGCGGTGAACAGGTCGGTCACGATGGGGTCCCGTCGGTCGGGGGAATCGGGATGGCTCGGGCCGGTCAGGGCGTGAAGTCCTTCTCCTCGTAGTGCATCATGTCGACCGCGATGGCGGCCGTCACCACGAGGGTGCGCAGCGGTTCGGGCAGCGGCGCGCGGACCTCGGTGGTGTAGCGGTCGGCGGTGGTGAGGACCTCCTTGCCGAGGCCGGCCCACTTCTTGTCCACCTGCGCCACGTGCTGCCCGTAGCCGTCCAGCACCTGGAACCTGCGGCCCAGGCGGTTGCCCTTCAGCTCGCCGACGGCGTTCCCGGCGGCGTCGAGCAGGGAGTAGCGGAACGCGTAGCGGTTCTGCCGGAACCAGCCGATCAGGCGGCCGTCCGGGAGCAGGACGGAGGTGTCGGTGTCGTAGCCGCGGTTGGCGATGACGAGGACCGGGGTCCCCTGCGGGTCGCGGACCTGCACGGTGCGCGGGTAGACGCCGATGCCGCCGAACACCACGCGGGAGATCTGCTTGCGGATCGGCACGTCCTCCTCGGCGGCCTCGGCGAGCACCGTGCCCTGCCCGTCGCGGACGGTGTACTGCGACTTGGCGGCGGGCAGGCGGGGCGGCTGCTCGGTCTGCAGCACGGGGGCGGTGAACAGGGTGTGCATTCGCTGATATATAGCGCAAGAGGGGCGGTTCCCGTGGGAACCGCCCCTCCTGGGCGTCACTGCTGTGGACTGCTCCGATCAGGTGATCAGAAGTCCATGCCGCCGTCGCCGCCCGGCATGGCCGGGGCGGCGTTCTTCTCCGGCTTCTCGGCGATGACGGCCTCGGTGGTGAGGAACAGGGCCGCGATCGACGAGGCGTTCTGGAGAGCGGAGCGGGTGACCTTGGCCGGGTCGATGATGCCCGTCTCGAACATGTCGACGTACTCGCCGGTGGCGGCGTTGAGGCCCTGGCCCGGGGTCAGGTTGCGGACCTTCTCCACCACGACGCCGCCCTCGAGGCCGGCGTTCACGGCGATCTGCTTCAGCGGCTCCTCCAGGGCGCGCTTGACGATGTTGGCGCCGGTGGCCTCGTCGCCGGACAGTTCCAGCTTGTCGAAGGCCTTGGTGCCCGCCTGGAGCAGCGCCACGCCACCGCCGGGGACGATG
>NZ_BCQR01000299.1 GCF_001552175.1 Actinomadura kijaniata NBRC 14229 | reverse complement strand
CGCCGGGCCGACGCCGTTGCCGCCGAGGCCGAGCCGGACGGGCCGGTCCGGGTCGGCGGCCCCCGCCAGCGTCCGCGCGCCCGCGTCGCCCAGATGGTTGGCGGGCGCGTACACCTCGCGCACCCCCGCGTCCCGCACGAGCGCCGCCAGCAGGTCGGCGGCGTCGGGCCCGAACCCGTTGCCGCCCAGGAAGATCCTCTCCAGTGGCCGGTCCCGCGCCACCAGCGCCTCCAGCAGCGCCCGCAGGCCGTCCGCGGACAGCCCGGTGTTGACCAGGTCGAGCGTGCGGATCGCGGTGTTGCGGCGCAGCATCGCCGCGACCGCCCGCGCGCCCTCGTCGCCGACCGGGTTGCGCTTGAGCCACAGCGCCCGCACGGTCCCGTCGGAGGCCAGCCGGTCGGCGAGCGCGGCCGCGCCCGCCGCGTCGATGCGGTTGCAGCCCAGGTACAGCGTCTCGACGCCGTGGCCCGGCGCCAGCGCCGCCGCGATCGTCCGCGCGCCCTCGCCGCCCATCGCGTTGGTGCCCAGCAGCAGGTGCGCGGCGTGCGGGGACGCCACCGCCGCCGGGACCAGCCGCGCCACGCCCGCCGCGCCGAGGCCCTGCTTGCACAGGTCCACGCGGCCGTCGGCGCGCAGCGTGCCCAGCGGGAACGTCTCGTCGTCCGCGACCGGCGCGGCGTCGGCCAGCCGCGCCAGCAGCGGATCCAGCCCGGCCGGGTCGGCGGGCGGGACGTCGGCGTGCTCGATCGCCGGGCAGCGCACGGGGGTCGGCTGGTTGCTCACCACGGGGCCATCACCACTCCACCGGTCGGTAGTCCTTCAGGAACAGGCCGGACAGCCGTTCGCCGCCGCCGACCCCGCGCACCACCGGGTCGTAGACCCGCGCCGCGCCGTCGATCACGTCCAGCGGCGGCCGGAACCCCACCGCCCGCTGCGCCTGCTTGCTCGGGTGCGGCCGCTCGTCGGTGACCCACCCGGTGTCCACGCTGGTCATGTGGATCCCGGACGCGGCGTAGTCGGCGGCCGAGGTGCGGGTCAGCATGTTCAGCGCGGCCTTGGCCATGTTGGTGTGCGGGTGCCGCACCGTCTTGCCCCTGCGCGAGAAGCTGCCCTCCATCGCCGACACCTGCACCACGTACCGGTCCGGGAACGGCGACGCCTCCATCAGCCCGCGCAGCCGGGAGGTCAGCAGGAACGGCGCGAACGCGTTCACCATCTGCACCTCCAGCCACTCGGCCGGGTCCACCTCGTGCAGCCGCAGCACCCAGCTGTTGCGGTCGCGCAGGTCGAGGGGCTGCCCGGTCTCGTCGACGCGGCCCGCCGGGAACAGCGCCTCGTCGGCGGGCACCGGCAGCGCCGGCGTTCCGCCGGGCGCGCCGTCGCCGCCGGTCAGCGCGATCCGGGCGGCCGTGCCCGCCAGCGGCTCGGCCTCGGCCGCCCGGACCTCGCGGTGGTAGGCGGCGGGCCGCCGGATCGTCTGGGCGGCGTTGTTGACGAGGATGTCGAGGTGGTCGAACCGCTCGTGGACGGTCTCCAGCAGCCGCGCCACGCCGGGCAGGTCCAGCAGGTCCACGCCGTGGACGTGCAGCCGGTGCAGCCACTCGGCCGAGTCGGGCACGGCCGCGAACCGCCGCGCCGCGTCGTGCGGGAACCGGGTGGTGACCATCACCTCGGCCCCGTCGCGCAGCATCTTCAGCGCCGTCCAGAACCCGATCTTGATCCGGCCGCCGGTGAGCAGCGCGCGGCGCCCGCGCAGGTCGCACCGGGCGTGACGGCGCGCGACGTTCTCCGCCGCGCACCCGGGGCACATCAGGTGGTAGTCGGGATGGACCTCCCGGTAGGGCTGCTTGCACACGTAGCAGCGCCGGTCCGCCCGCAGCCGCCGGGCCTCCCCGCGCGGCGTCCCGGCGGCGGGGGCCTCGACGGCGGGCCGTTCGAAGCCGGGGTCCTGCTCGCGGAACCGCGCGCTCTGCGCCAGCGCCTCGCGGTCGTGCCGCCGCCGCTCGTCCAGCCGCGCCGCCTTGCGGGCCTTCTTGCCCGACCGGTACAGCTGCGCGGCGGCCTCGTGCACCGGACGCCAGCGCGGGTCGTCGGGGTCGGTGCCCCGGGCCCGCGCCAGCACCCGCAGGCACGTCTCGATCTCGGCGGCGTCCGGCAGGACCTCCGGGCCGTCGCCCCCCGCCGCCGCACCGGCCGGGCTGGGGAGGGACGACACGGCGCTCCTTCGCGGCTCCTTCGACGTTCTGGGGCAAGGCCGGCCGGATTCGAACCGGCGTCCTCCAGCTTGCAGCTCGGGCGCGACGACCTCTGCGCTACGGCCTTGCCGTGCGGCAGCATAGCGGCTTGATCCGACATTTCCCGCATCACTGCTCCGGGGTGGGATCGACCGGATTCGAACCGGCGTCCTCCGCCCTGCGAAGGCGGCGCGACGACCTCTGCGCTACGACCCCGCGCGGGGCGGACCGGCCGGATTCGAACCGGCGTCCTCCCGGTTTTGGAGACCGGGCGCGACGACCTCTGCGCTACGGTCCGCCGCACGCCAGCATAGGGTCACATGAACCGGGAGCTCCGCACGGGACCGGTGTAGGGGCACCGGTCACGCGGCCCGGCCAGCCAGTGCCCCGCGACGGCGGCGGCGAACCGCGCCAGGTCCGCGTCGGTGCCGCCGGGCGCGACCTCGTCGCCGGTCTCCGGACCGGCCTGCGCGATCTCCTGCGCGATCATCTCGGCGGGCCGGTCGTCGGCCGGGACGGTCTCCGGCTCGCCCTCCCGCACCATGCGCATCCGCTCGCCCCACGGCGTGACGGCCACCTGGTGCAGCAGCCCCGACATGTCGGCGCTGACGGCGGGCGGGTCGGTCCAGCAGGTGGCGTGCTCGTACAGGACCTGCCCGGGGGCGCGGTCGTGCAGGGCGCGCAGGGAGTCGTCGTCGGCGTCGTTCAGGTCGAACGCGACCACCACCGTCTCGGCGGCGTCCGGCCGGAACGGCGCGGCGGGCAGCCCGAGCACCCGCGCGGCGACCAGCCCGAGGATGTGCGAGGACCGTTCGGGGAGCAGCGACACCGACCGGGGCCGCACCCCGGTCGCCTCCAGCACCGCCCGCAGCCGCAGCAGCCCGCGCACGCAGCTCCCCGGGCTGACCTGCGTGTAGGCGTAGCGCCCGACCATGCCCTCGTCGTAGCCGTAGGGCGAGATCTCGCCGAGCAGCCCGCCGGTGAGCGCGAAGTGCCAGCCGCGCAGGTCGCGTTCGTCCATGAGGCCGGCGCCGTGCGCCGCGCGGGCCCGTCCGACCATGCGCCGCAACCGCCCGTGCGCCCACGCGAACCCGTCGTCGGGCGGGGCGGGCAGCGCCGCCAGCTCGCGGTCGGCGATCTCCAGCCCTCCCGCCAGCAACGCGTTGAACGCCAGCAGGTACCGGTCGGGCCACGGCTCCAGCGCCGCGTCGTGCGCCTGGAGGACCTCCACGGCCTCGCGGTGCCGCTCGGCCCGCTCCAGCGCCGCCGCGAGCTCCCGCAGCACCGGCGGCGCCCCGCCGGTCAGCTCCAGGGCCTCCCGCAACGCCGGGACGCCCAGCTCGGGCACCCCGCGCTCGATGCAGGCGTACCCGAAGTCGTAGAGCGCCTGCGGGGAGGCGGGCTCCCGCACCACGGCCCCCGACGCCTCCCGCAGGTCGTCGAACCCCGACAGCGCGGCGGCGCCCTCCACCAGCCGCGCCACCTCGACGACCGGCAGCCCCTCCGCGGTGAACCGCAGATGCCGGATCAGCCCGCCGACGTCCCCGGCCTCCAGGAGCTCCCGCCCCTTGACGATCTCCTCGCTCATGCGCCCGCACCCTAGCGACTCCCGCCGCCGATCCCCGCACGGTTTTCGGACCGGGACGTTTGGGACGGGCGGAACGGGTACGGCGGATGCGTCCGCAAGCGTCGCGAGAGGGGAAGGCGATGACGACCCAGAAGGTCCCGAACACCGCCGGGATCGGTGTCCCGCAGAGCTCGCCCGAGGAACTGCACGACGACGGCGTGCGCACGCGCGAGAACCTGGACTCCGGCGGGAGCGGGCTCGGGGGCAAGCCCGCCGTCTGGTCCGGCGCCGGGACCGCCGGTGCCCTGGCCGGCGCGGTCGCGGTGTACCTGTGGTGGCGGCGCCGCACCAGGATGAGCCGCTGGGACCGGGCCCGCCGGCAGGTGGACACGCTGGCGGCCAAGGCCGGCGCCGGGGCGAAGGCCGGGGCCGGGATCGCCCGCGAGCAGGCGGTGGTCCAGGGCTCCAAGGCCAAGGCCGTCGCCGCGGAGAAGGCGGCCAGGGCCGCGGCGCGCGTCCGTTCGTGACCGCGGCCGGGCCCTGGCCACCGGCTCCAGGGCCCGCTTCGGAGTGGGCCCAGCCACGCACGCGAGCGCGCCACCTGCCCCGCGGGCCCGACGCCGAAGGCGAGGACCCGCGGGTCAGCTCGCGCAGCGATGCCGCGCCCGCCAAGCCCTGGCGAGAAGCGGGCTCCAGGCGAGCACCACAGGCCAGGGCTCCTGACCCACGGACTAGACGTTCGAGCCGTTCAGGGCGCGGGCGGCCAGGATCGCGGCGCCGTGCATCGCGGCCTGCGCGCCGAGTTCGGCGAGCGCCAGCGGCGGCGGCTCGCGGAACGTGAAGCGCGCCGCCAGCCGGTCGGCCAGCGGGACGGTCAGGCGCTCCCCGCTCCCGGCGAGCCCGCCGCCCAGCACGACCAGGGACGGGTCCAGCAGCATCGTCGCCGCCGTGAGCGCGTCGGCGAGGGCGTCCAGGGCCTCCTCCCACACGCGGGCGGCGACCGGGTCGCCCGCGGCGGCCCGCGCGAGGACGTCCTCGGTCCGCAGCGACGCGTCCCCGTAGCGGCGGGGCAGCGCCGAGGCGGAGGAGTAGACCTCCAGGCAGCCGGCCTGACCGCAGGCGCACGCCTCGCCGCCGGGCCGCACCACCATGTGGCCGATCTCGCCGCCCGCCCCGGTCGCGCCCGGGTACGGCGACCCGTTGATGATCATCGCGGCGGCGATCCCGGTGCCCAGCGGCACGAACAGGAAGTCGCCCCGGCCGCGCCCCGCGCCGTGCGCGGCCTCGCCCAGCCCGCCGGTGCGCACGTCGTGCCCGAGCCCGACCGGCATTCCGAGGCGGGCCTCCAGCAGGGCGCGCAGGGGAGTGTCGCGCCAGCCGAGGTTGGCCGAGTAGACGGCGGTTCCGGCCGCCTCGTCCACGATGCCGGGAACGGCGACCCCGGCGGCGACCGGCGCGTTCCCGGCCCGTTCGGCCAGCTCGGCGGCGAAGTCCCCGACGGCGGTGACGACGGCGTCCGGCCCGCGCTCGCGTCCGGTGGAGCGGGACTCGGCGAGCAGCACGGTCCCGTCGGCGGCGACCAGCCCGCCCTTCATCGACGTTCCGCCGACGTCCAGCGCGACAAACGTGTTCATGGGTTCCATTCCGTCCGGGGATCGGCCGGAGCATAGCCGGTCGCGGGGTGCCGCGACCGGCGCGCGGGTCTCAGGCGGCCAGGTCGTGTCCGGCGGCGACCCGCCCGCCGCGCGGCGACGCGGGGGCCGCGGCGGCGCGGGTGGGCC
>NZ_BCQR01000298.1 GCF_001552175.1 Actinomadura kijaniata NBRC 14229 | reverse complement strand
GGGACGCGGCGGGGGAGCGGGCGCCGGCGCCTCCGCGGCGGGTCGCGCCTCCGGGGACGCGGGCCGCTCCTCGGGCGCGGGCTCCTCGGCGGCCGTCTCGGCGGCGGCGGGCTCGGCCTTCTCCTCCGGCGCGGAGGCGGCCTCCGGGGCCTCCTCCGGCGCGGGCTCGGCGGCCTTCTCCTCCGGTGCGGCCTCCGCCTCGGACGCGGCCTCCGCACTCTCCTCGGCCGGGGCCCCCTCCTCGGCCTCGGCGGCGGCCGGGGCCTCCTCCGGCTCCGTGACCTCGGCGGTCTCAGCGGTCTCGGCGGGCTCGGCGGGCGTCTCGGCGGCGTTCCCGGCCGGTTCCGCGACGGCGGGCGCGGGCTCCTCGGCGGCGGGCTCGGGAGCGGGTTCGGGAGCGGGCGCGGGCTTGGGCTTGGGCACCGGCGCGGGGCGCGGGGCCTCGACGGCCTCAGCGGCCTCAGCGGCGGGCTCGGGACGCTCCTCCCGCTCCGGCTCGTACCCGCCGAAGCGCGGGGTGGCCATCGGCGGCTCGCCGGACAGGTCGCGGGCGGGGAACGGGCGCGGGTCCACCATCCGGCCCCGCTCCACGATGTACTCCCGCGAGTCGAAGTCGTGCACCGACGCCTCGCGCTGGACCTCCCGCTGGACCTCGCGCGGCTCGCCCGGGTGCTCGGCCTCGGCCGGGATGCCGCGCGCGGCCGCGGGCCGCTGCTCCGGACGCTGCTCCGGACGCTGGTCGGGCCGGTTGTCGGAGACGACCTTCATCGCCGGGCGGCGCGGCACGAGCGGCGTCACGGTGTCGGAGAGCGTGTCGTCCTCCCACTCGACGGCGGTCAGCCGCGCGGCGACCTCGTCCAGCGGCGACACCAGGCGGCGGCGCGGGTCGAAGACCCACTCGGCGGCGTGCGGGCGGCCGCCCTCGAAGAACGACAGCCGCACCCGCCAGGTCGAGTTCTCGCACTTCCACGAGTCCCACTCGACCTCCTCCAGGTCGATGCCGCCCCGGCCCAGGCGCTCCTCGACGGTCTCGCCGAGCGGCGGACCGGGGGTGGACTCGCCGGGCCGCCGGACGGCGACGCGCTGCGCCTGCTGGGCCATGTACTCGCGCTCCTGGAGAACCGGGCCCTCGAACCAGCGGACGCGCTCGACCGGGATGCCGGCGGACTCGGCGATCTCCTCCGCCGTCTCCCCGGACCGGATGCGGGCCTGGATCTCCTTGGGGCGCAAGGGACTCTCCACTTCGATCTCGAACTGGCCGAGGCGGGAGAAGTGCCCACGGACCGCGGCGCGCAGCCGGTCGTCTACGGGCAGGGTGAACCGGGTGCCTCGGCCCGCGGTGGCCAGGACGAGGTACGTACCGTCCTCACTGACCGCGACGAGGCGCAGCTCCTGCATGCGTGTCCTTCCTGCCCTGTCCTGACGGCACGGAGGTCACCGGGGCCGTCGGCCCGGTCGCGGGCCCGCCCGCGCCGTTCCGTCCGCCTCGGTGCCCACCGAGGGCGCATGCGTGCCCTTCCCCCGGGTTACCGAGTCTGTCTTTCGGACACACCTGCTGCCAGCACCGTACCCGGCATGTCCGAACATCGCCGCTCTCGAAGCCCTCTTCACGTGCTCGAAGAGGGTGCCCGACCAAGCTTGCCCGTGCCGCGGACCGCGTGGGGACGGTCTGGCCGACTCTTGTGGATCCTTTTCCACACTGTGCCTGACGGGACGGCACGGCTCCAGTGTTTTCGCGTTGTCATCGTCACGTTGGCGAGACGGAACAAGGCTCGTCGTCCCGTTAGTTCCGGTTGTGGGGGAAGTGACGGCCGATCGGACAGGGGGATTCCTTCATGCAGCGCAAGCTGCCCGAGTTGAGCACGACACAACTGATCGCCAGTGGTGCGGCCACGGCCGCGGCCGCCGTGGGGGCGTCCTATCTGGGGGTGTACGGGACGATCATCGGCGCGGCGTTCATGAGCGTCGTCTCGACGGCGGGCACGGCCGTCGCCAAGCACTATCTGGACCAGGGCAGGGAGCAGATCAGGGAGCGCGCGCACCTGGGTGCGGCCGCCGAGCGGGAGGAGGCGGCGCGGGCCGCGGGGGAGCGGGCGACCGACCCGGACCCGACGCGGACCCTGGTCTGGCCCGCGGACCTGGCCGGCGACCCCAACGCCACCCGCCTCGACCCCGGCGCGACCCGCTTGGACCCGCCCGCCGGGGGCGATCCGAACGCCACCCGGCTGGACGGCGTCCCGCCCGAGACGGCCGTGGCGGGGCAGGTGGCGTCCGGCGTCGCCGAGGAGGCGGTCCGCAGGGCGTCCTGGAGTGCGGCGGCCGGGGCGACCCTGGACTGGGCCAGGGAGCGCTGGAAGGTGCTGGTGCTGTCGTCGGCGGCGGTGTTCGCCCTGGTGATCGGCGGGATCACGGTCTACGAGTCGTTCACCGGCACGCCGATCGGCAACAACAGGGACCAGGGCAACACGCTGTCCAACGTGTTCGGCGGCGGTTCCGGGGAGCGGCGGACGCCCGATCCGGTGCCGACCCACGAGCGGACCGGGCGGTCCGGGCAGCCGTCCACCGCGCCGACCGACGCCCCCACCACGCATCCGAGCACCGGCGGGGACGACGGGACGCGGTCCCCGTCCACCGGGCGGCCGACGACCCGGCCCACCGAGCAGCCGACCGGGAAGCCGACCACCTCGCCGTCGCCGACCCCGTCCCCGAGCGGGTCGCGGGGCGGCCAGACCCCCGAGGGCGGTCAGGACGGCACCGACCGGGACCGGTCCGTGCGCGGCGACCAGCCCGCCGGTGACGGCGGCTGACGCGCGCTCTCAGTCGCCGAACACCTGGCGGGTGTAGGGGTTGGCGAAGCGGCGCTCGGGGTCCAGCTTGTTACGCAGCGCCTGGAAGTCGCCGAACCTCGGGTACACCGTCTCCAGGTAGGAGGCGTCGCGGGTGTGCAGCTTGCCCCAGTGCGGGCGTCCGCCGAGGGAGGTCATCAGCTCCTCCACGCCCCCGAAGTAGTCCTCGTGGGCGTCGCGGTGGTAGACGTGCACCGCGATGAACGCCGACCGCCGCCCGTAGGCCATCGACAGCCAGGCGTCCTCCTCGGGCAGCATCCGCACCTCGATCGGGAAGCTGATCTTCCAGTCGCGCCGCTCGAACAGGGCGCGCAGCTCCCGCAGCGCCGGCACCAGCTCCTCGCGCGCGATCGCGTACTCCTGCTCCTTGAACCGCACGGTGCGGGGGCTGGTGAAGACCTTGTAGGAGGTGTCGCTGAAGGTGCGCGCGCCCAGGGCCCTGGCGGAGACGCCGTTGACGAACGGCGTGACGCCCGGCGCGCGGTGGGTGATCCGGTTCAGGCCCTCGAACAGCGTGTTGGACAGGAACCGGTCGTCCAGCCACGCCTTGACGCCCGGCAGCGGCCTGGCCGGGCCCTGCGTGCGGTTGTTGCGCTTGGTCAGGCAGCCGTCGGTGTGCGGGAACCAGTAGAACTCGAAGTGCTCGTTGGCGTCGTCGAACTCGTCGACCCGGCCGAGCACCTCGCCCCACCGCATCGGCTGCTCCTGGGCGCGCAGCAGGAACGCCGGGACGGTCCGCCACGTGATCGCGGTGATGACGCCGAGCGCGCCGACGCCCGCCCGCGCCGCGTCGAACAGCTCGGGGTTCTCCTCCCGCGAGCAGGTGACGGTGCTCCCGTCGGCCAGCACCATCTCCAGGGCGTGGACCTGGGAGGCCAGGCCCGCGGCGTCGCGGCCGGTGCCGTGGGTGGCGGTCTGGAGCGCCCCGGCGACGGTCTGCTCCTGGATGTCGCCCATGTTGGCCAGCGCGAGGCCGTGCTCGTCGAGCAGCCGGTTGAGCGCGCGCAGCGTCAGCCCCGCCTCGACGGTCACCAGGCCGGTGGCGGTGTCCACGGACCGCACGGCGGCCATCCCGGTGGGCCGCAGCAGCACGCCCTCGGCGACGGCCGCGCCGGTGAACGAGTGGCCGGTCCCGGTCATCCGGACCGTGCGGCCGTCGGCGGCGGCCCGGCGCACCGCCTCGGCGACCTGTTCGGTGCTGCGGGGAGTCTCGACGCGCTGGGGCGTGACCTGCTGGTTTCCGGCCCAGTTCTGCCACTTCTCGGTGCTCACGGGGGACATGGGCTGACTCTACCGACCCGGCGATCGTGAGGAAAGTTCACATTTACTGCTGAGTCACTTTCGTGATGGACGGGCCGCTGCCGCGCACCCCCGCGACGCCCACCACGGCCGCCAGCACCGCCGCGCCCAGCGGCACCAGGAACGACGCCGACGAGCCGTAGGCGTCCACCAGCCGCCCCGACGCCGACGCGCCCGCCGCCACGCCGAGCCCCACCATCGTGGACACCAGCGCCAGGCCCTCGGTGAGCTGGTGCGGCGGGACGCGCTGCTCGATCAGCCCGTACCCGGGGATCACCGAGGGGGAGATCGCCAGGCCGGAGAAGAACACCACGATCATCATCGTCCACAGGTCCGTCACCAGCACCGGCGGGATCATCATCACCGCCAGCACCAGCAGGCCGGTCTTGAAGCGCCGGTCCAGGGGGCTGGCCCAGGCCCGCGCCCCGTACCAGAGCGCCGCCGCCGCGCTGCCCAGCGCGTAGCAGCCCAGCACCAGCCCGGCCATCGCCTTGTGGCCCTGCTCCTCGGCGAACGCGACCCCCGAGATGTCGATCGCGCCGAACACCACGCCCAGCATCAGGAACACCGGGACCAGCACCCGCACCGCCGGGTTGGCCAGCACGCCGCCGTGGTGGCCCTCCTGCCGGGGCCTGGGCGGCGGCTCGGTGCCGCGCTGCGCGGCCAGCGCCAGCGAGCCGGCCAGGGTCAGCGCCGACGCCACGGCCAGGCCCGCCGCCGGGTGCACGCCGGTGGACAGCGCCGTCACGATCATGGGACCGGCGACGAAGATGCTCTCGTCCACGACCGACTCGAACGAGAACGCCGTCTGGAGCCGCTCGGGCCGGTCCCGCAGCGCGTGCGACCAGCGCGCCCGCACCCACGCGCCCAGCGACACCTGCGTGGCCCCGGCCAGCGCGGCGAGCGGGAACAGCGTCCACACCGCCAGCCCGACCAGGTCCGAGGCGATCAGCAGGGCGAACGCCGCCGAGTTGACCAGCACCAGCGGCACCAGCACGCGCCGCTGCCCGTACCGGTCCGCCAGCCGCGCGCTCAGCGGCGCACCGACCGCGTACGCGACCGACAGGGTCGCGGCGACGGCCCCGGCGATGCCGTACGATCCGGTCACCGCCGACACGAGCAGGACGATCCCGATGCCGGTCATGGACATCGACATGCGCCCGACGAACCCGGCCGCCACGAACGACCGGGCCCCGCGGACCGACAGCAGATCCCGGTACGGACTGGACACGTTCGGTTCCCCCCGACCCCGGGAGGCCACCGGCTCCCGGCCTACTATTCGACCTGTTGACGACAGAGCTTGATCACGTTACCTGGGTGAAACGGGTGCAAAGCGCAGATAACCCGCCCAAGACGACTCTCGTTGGGAATGGTTGTGGCCTCCTCCTCTCCACCGCGCGCGGCGGCCTCGGAACCGGCACCGGCTGAGGCCCCCTCCGTCCCGCCGTCCGGCGGCCGTCCCGCCGCCCCGGCGCGTCCCGCCGGTCCCCGCGGCCGCGCCCT
>NZ_BCQR01000297.1 GCF_001552175.1 Actinomadura kijaniata NBRC 14229 | reverse complement strand
GGCGGGCCGGCGTGCCGGTCGCCGAGCAGGCGGTCCTGGTCCCGGCGGTCCGGGAGGCGGCCGGACGGCATCCCACCGCGACGCTCCTGGTCGCCCTGACCGGCAAGGGCCCCGGCCGCCGGCTTCGCGCCGAGTTCCACGACGGGTCCGGCGACGCCGCGCCCGTGGCGGTGTGCGCGGCCGCCGCCCCCGAGGGGGCGGCGGCGGATCCCGGGGAGGACGGCCCGCTCGCCGACGCGCGCGGGCTGCTGGACCTGCTCGCCGAGCAGCGCTCCCGGCTGGACTGGTACCACCAGGAGCTCGACCGCACCGACCGGGGCACCCTGGAGCTGCACGCCGAGCTGGTCCAGGCCTCCGAACGGCTCCACCAGGCGGGCGAGGTCCAGGCGCACCTGCTGGAGGCCGAGCGGCACGCCCGCGCCACCGCCGAGAGCGCCCGCGCGCGCCTGTCGTTCCTGGCCCACGCCGGGGCCACCCTGTCGGCGTCGCTGGACCACGCCCAGATCCTCGGCCGCCTGCACGCGCTGCTGGAGGCACAGCAGGTCGCCCGGCCGACCGTGTGGCTGGACGACGGCGACCGCCCCCTGGTGCCCTTCGCCGCCGACGGCGTGCCCGCCCCGCCGCGGCGGCCCCCCGAGGCCGCGCACCGGGCGTACCTGACCGGCCGCGCGCACCACGCCACCCCGCATCCGCCGCTGGAGGTGCCGGAGCTGACGGGCGTCACCGCCGACACCGAGCTGCTGGCGTTCCCGTTGATCTCGCGGGGCCGGGTGTTCGGCGTGGCGGCCTACGCCCCGGTGGCGGCCCCGTTCACCGCCGACGACGTGGCCGTCTACGGGGAGCTGACACGGGTGAGCGCCGCCGCCCTCGACAACGCCATGCGCTACGAGTACGAACACGGCGTGGCGCAGCGCCTCCAGGAGGCGATGCTGACCGATCTCCCGGCGGCGGGGCGGCTGCGGTTCGCGGCCCGCTACCTGCCCGCCGAGGCCGGGCTGAACGTCGGCGGCGACTGGTACGACGCGTTCGACCGGTCCGACGGGCACGCGGTCGCCGCGATCGGCGACGTCACCGGGCACGGGCTGCGCGCCGCCACCCTGATGGGCCAGCTGCGGACCGCGCTGCGCGCCTACGCGCTGGAGGCCGCCGCCCCCGACGAGGTGCTGACGCGGATGCACCGGATGCTCGTCCAGTTCCAGCCCGACGACCTGGCCACCGCGCTGCTGTTGCAGGTCGCCCCCGGAGGGCGGCTGCGCTGGGCCAACGCGGGCCACCCGCCGCCGCTGCTGCGCGGCCCCGACGGGCGCGTGCGGGTCCTGCGCGGCAGCGAACCGCTGCTGGGCGCGCCGGTGGACCCGTTCGCCTACCGGACCCGGACCGCCGAGCTGGTACCGGGCTCGACCGTGCTGCTGTACACCGACGGGCTGATCGAACGCCGCGAGCGCACCCTGGAGGTGGGGCTGCGGCGGCTGTCCCAGGTGTTCGCCGCCGCCACCGGCGGGCTGGAGGAGGTCGCCGACGCGGTGCTGGCGGAGATGCTGGGCGACGGCATCCGGGAGGACGACACCTGCCTGCTACTGTGCGGGGCGGTCCCGGCGCGGTGCGAGGGGCGCGACGACGGGCACGACGACGGCCTCCGCCTGGCCTCGGACCCGGCGTGAGGGCACCCGGCGCGGGTCATCGCCGCTCAGGCGGGCATGGAGAACCCGAGGGGTGCCTCCCCCCGCTGCCGGACGACGGCCTCGTGGAAACGTTCCAGGCCCAGCCGCAGCGCGGCGCGGTCGTCGGTGTCCATCCCGGCCAGCACCTCGACCAGGGCTCCGCGGCGCACGCGTCGCAGGTCCGCCAGCAGATCGGCACCGCGCGGGGTGAGCCGCAGCGTGATGGCGCGCCGGTCGGGGCCGGGGACGCGCTCCAGCAGCCCGGTGGCCTCCAGCCGCCCGCACAGCCTGCTGGCCGACGACAGCAGCGCCCCCAGCTCGGTGGCGACCCCGGTAACGTTGATACTGCCGTAGCGCTCCACGACGAAGAGAACCCGCAGCTGGGTGGCCGGAACCGGCGCGTTGAGATGGCCTCCCGACCACACCGACGCCAACGTTCCCGCCGGCCCGTCCAGAACGGCCGCCAACCGTTCAAGGTCATCCGAGGGAGAGCGAACTCGTCGCGATGCGGCCATGGCCCCACTGTTACACATCTCCGTCTTCCGCGAGACACTCGATTTCACAACGCTCGCCTCGGCCCGCCACCCGGCCCGACCCAGGCGGCCCGACCCCTGAGGCGACGCCCATGATGACCGACCGGCTCTCCACCCTTGACCTGGCGTTGTGGCAGGCCCGGCCGCACGCGGTCGCCGACGCCGCCCGCGCGGCCCTCATCACCGCCTTCGACGCCCGCGGCGTCACGGTCTCCCTGGTCGACTACCAGGTCTCCCACCTGGTCCCGGCCGCGCCGGAGGCCGAGCCGTTCCCCATCGAGAACACCCTGCCCGGCCGGGCGTTCGCGTCCCAGCAGACCGTGCACGACGAGCGCCCCGGCGGTCACGACCTGCACCTGCCCCTCAGCATCTACGGGGACCGGCTGGGGGTGCTGACGGTCACGTTCGAGGAGCCCCCGGGCCCGGACGAGGTCGGCGAGCTGACGGCGGCCGCCACGGTCCTGGCGCGCGCGCTGGCGGTCGCCGACACCCGCACCGACGTGTTCCGCCGCATGCGGCGGAGCAGCCGCCTGACGCTGGCCGCCGAGATCCAGTGGGAGCTGCTGCCCGGCCGCGCCTGCGTGGCCGACGAGTTCGAGCTGGCGGGCCAGCTGGAGCCCGCCTACACGGTGTGGGGGGACAACTTCGACTGGTCGGCGTCCTCCGACCACCTCGTCGTCAGCGTCACCAACGGCATGGGGCAGGGCATCGAGGCGGCGCTGCTGACCCATCTGACGATCGGGGCGCTGCGCAACGCCCGCCGTTCCGGCGCCGACCTGCCCGAGCAGGCCGCGCTCGCCAACGAGGCGATCTGCGCCCAGCACGGCGGGAACAAGCACGTCGGCACGTTGCTGCTGCGGTTCGACCTGGAGAGCGGCCAGGTCCGCGCGATCGACGCCGGGTCGCCGCGGATCTACCGGCTGCGCGGCGGGGCGGTCGCGCCGATCACGCTGGACCAGCAGCTTCCGCTGGGGATGTTCAACGACACCGAGTACGTCGAGCAGGAGTTCTCGCTGCTCCGGGGCGACCGGCTGGTGATCGTCAGCGACGGGATGCACGACTCGCTGTCGTCGAGCGGCGAGCCGTACGGCACGTTCAGCCTGCCGCGCGCGCTGGCCCGCACCCGCATGCAGAACCCGCCGGAGGTCGTCCGCACCCTGGTCCGGGAGCTGCTCTCCCACACCCCGGAGGCCCGGCTGTCGGACGACGCGGTGATCGTGTGCCTGGACTGGACGGGCCGCGTCGCCGAGCCCGGCACGGCCGCGCCGTCCGCGTTCGACGGGGAGCCCGAGCCCGAGCCGGTGTGACCGGTCACCGCAGGTGCGGGACCAGCTCGGCCGGGTAGGGCTCGAAGTAGGTCTGGGCGTCCAGGTAGGCGATGTCCTCGCCGCGCGCGTGGTGGCGCAGCAGCGTCATCGGGACGTCCAGCGGGACCTCGCCGCGCCCGTAGGCGTCGATCACGCCGGTGAGGTCGCGGCGGCGCGCGTCGTCCAGGCGGCGGCTCATCGGGCTGTAGAGGTGCAGCAGCGCGTTGACGTGGCGGCCCCGGCCCGGCCGGATCGCGAACGCCTCGGCGAACAGGGCGGCGTACTCGGCCGCCAGCCCGTCGCGGTCCCCGGTGCCCGCCCGCGCGACCAGCCGTCCCGCGTGGCGGTAGCGGTCCGGGTCGTGGGCCAGGTACTGGAGTTTGTGCGCCGAGTGGAAGGCGACCAGGTCGCGGGGCGTCCAGTCGCCGTCCAGCAGGGCGCGCAGCCGGGCGTGCGCGAAGATCCGTTCGACGAAGTGGGCGCGCAGCACCGCGTCGTTGAGGCGGCCGTCCTCCTCGACGGCCAGCGTCGGCCGCAGCCGCGTCAGACGCTCAGCGAAGATCCCCTGGCTGCGCCGGTCGACGGGCATCCCGCCCTTGTAGCGGGTGACGCCGCGCGGGCCGCAGCTCGGCGAACGCGACTTGAGCACCCAGCCGTCCAGGCCGGTGAGCT
Source organism: Actinomadura kijaniata NBRC 14229 (assembly GCF_001552175.1). Lineage (GTDB taxonomy): Bacteria > Actinomycetota > Actinomycetes > Streptosporangiales > Streptosporangiaceae > Spirillospora > Spirillospora kijaniata. The sequence goes on along the minus strand of NZ_BCQR01000297.1, from coordinate 1,697 downwards.
CGGCGGCGCGGCGCTCGGCCAGCGCGACCATGGCGTCGGTGTGGTCGGCCGATCCGTCCCCGGTGGTGAGCCGGACCTCCCCGTCGCGCTCGACCAGCCGCAGCGTCGGCCGGGGCGCGCCGAGCCCGATCTCCATCTCCGGGCACACCGACACCCAGTCCACGTACGCGTCCAGCACGTCCGCCAGGAAGCGGCTGCGGCTGTGGCCGCCGTTGTAGCGGACGGGCTCGCCGAGCAGGCAGCCCGACACCGCGACCCGGGGCCGGACCTGGGCGGGACGCGGGATGGGCGCGGGCTTGTCCTTGGTGCGGCGGTGTCCGGTCACGGCTCTCCTCCCGCTGGTCTCAGGCGTCGAGCAGGGTGCTCAGCCGGTGCAGGCCCCGGGCGGTGCGGGCCTTGACGGTGCCGAGCGGCGCGCCCAGGCGGCCGGCGATCTCGCGTTGCGTCAGGTCGCCGAAGTAGGCCAGCCCGATCGCCTCGCGTTGCGGGGCGGGCAGGGCGGCCAGGGCGCGGCGGACGTCCTGCTCGCGGGCGACGCGTTCGGCGGTGTCCTCGCCGTGGCAGGCGCGTTCGGCGTGGGCGAGCGGAACGGTCGGCGGCGGGCAGGCGCGCAGGTGGTCGACCGCGCGGCGGCGGGCGATGGTGAACGCCCACGCCTCCAGCCCGCGGGCGGGGTCGAGCCGGTCGCGGCAGCGCCACAGCTCCATCAGCACCGACTGGAGCACGTCGTCCACCAGGTCGGCGGGCACCCGGCCGCCCAGGTAGCGGCGCAGCGCCGGGCCGAGCGCCGCGTGGCAGCCCGCCAGCGCCGTCTCGTCGCCCGCGGCCAGCCGTCCGGCCAGGTCCAGGTCGGCGGGCTCGCCGGGCCCCCTCCGACCCGGCGAGCCCTGGTCCGTCGTCGCTTGTTCCATGAGCGCCCCTCCAAGCGAAAACTTCTTCAAAACTTGTTCATATCCAGAATCGGGTCAGCGGACAACCCGTTCCCGGCAAATTTCGGCTCCGGTTCCGGGCGGATGTCCGGCGAGGGGGTCGAGGAAGGGGCGTCAGAGCGCCAGGACGGCGCGGATCTCGGCCAGCGCCCGGGGAAGGCTGTGGACGCGCACCGCGCCCTCGGGCGGGTCCCCGATCCAGCCGGGACCGCCCAGCAGGAGGCGGGCCGCCGGGCGGGTGCGCGGCAGGTCGCCCAGCGGCGCGGCGTCGCCGGTCTCCGGCATCGACGACCACACGAACACCGCCGCCGGGCCGAGGCCGCGCACCGCCTCGGCCAGCGACGGGTAGGGCACCCGCGCGCCCAGCACCCGCACCGCCGCGCCCTCCCGGGCGAGCGCGGCCCCGAGCGCGTGGACCGGCAGCGAGTGCTGCTCCTCGGGCGCGCAGGCCAGCAGCACCGGACGGTGGGTGACCGGCGGCGGCGCGAGCGCGATCTCCCCGGCCAGCGCCCCCAGCACGCAGCCCGACAGCAGATGCTCGACCTCGATGATCGCGCCGGTGGCGGCGTGCCGTTCACCGATGCCGATCAGCACCGGGGCCAGCAGCTCCTGCCAGGCGCGCTCCACGCCGTGCTCGCGCAGCGCGCCGGTGACGATCCGCTGGATCTCGACGGCGTCCATCGCCATCGCGGCCCGCCCCAGCGCCCGGGTGGCGGGCGTCGCGCCCGGCACCGCCAGCCGCGCGCCGCGGCTCCCCCGGACGGGCCC
>NZ_BCQR01000296.1 GCF_001552175.1 Actinomadura kijaniata NBRC 14229 | reverse complement strand
CCGCCGCGCCGCTCGCCGCCGCGCCGGACACCAGACCCGCCGCGACCAGCGGGAACACCGCCGCGAACGCGACCGCCGCGCCGGCCAGCGTCCGCAGCCCGCGCGCCTCCCAGTCCGCGCCGTAGGCCGACCGGGCGACGTCCTCCAGCTCGCCGACGAACGCCGCCGCGCCCGCCGGCCGGTCGCGCGGGTCCTTGGCCATGCCGCGCTCGACGAGGGGCCGCAGCGGCCCGGGCACGTCCTCCACCGGCACCGGCCGCGTCAGGTGCCCGGCGCGCACGGCGGCGCGGTCGGGCCCGTAGGGGCGGCGGCCGGTCACCGACTCGTAGAACACGCAGGTCGCGGCGTACACGTCGGTCGCGGGGGAGGCGGGCTCGCCGCGCCACTGCTCGGGGGCCATGTACAGCGGCGTCCCGGCCCCGGACGCCTCGCCCCGCACGGTCGCGACGCCGAAGTCGATGAGCTTGCTGCCGCCGTCGGCGGGGACGATCACGTTGGCGGGCTTGTAGTCGCGGTGCACCACCCCGGCGGCGTGCGCGGCGGCCAGCCCGCGGAGCGACCCCTTGAGCGCGGCCAGCGCGGCGAGCGGGTCGAGCGCGCCGTACCGTCCCAGGATCTCCCGGTAGGACACCCCGTCGACGGCCTCCATGACGATCGCCATGTGCTCGCCGTGCTCGACCAGCCGGTACAGCCGCGCGACGTGCGGGTCGCGGACCTGGCCGAGGAGGGCCGCCTCGCGGCGGAAGCGGTCGCGGGCGGCCGGGTCCGCGCCCGGCGCCAGGTACTTGATCGCGACCGGGGTGCCGCGTTCGGCGTGCCGGGCCAGCACCACCCGGCCCTGCGCGCCCCGGCCCAGCTCGCGCACCTCGTCGAAGCCCGACACCCGCCACTCGGACACACCCGCTCCCTTCTCCGGCACTCCGCCACGTACTGGGACGCGCCGGGCGTCCGGAAAGTTGATCTACAGGGGGTGCTCCCGGGGCAGGCGGGCGGTGCGCCCGTCCTGCGGCGCGGCGATGTCGTGCCGGGTCGCGGGCGGGGCGGCGGGCCGCCGCGCGGCGAGGGCGAGGATCTCCTCCCGCATCGCCGGCGCGTCCGCGAACCGGTCCGACGGCTTCTTCGCCAGCGCCCGCAGCACGACCGCGTCCCAGCCCGGCGGCAGGCCCGGCACCAGCTCCGAGGGCGGCGCCGGCGGCCGGGTGAGGTGCTGGATCAGCACCGCCGACGGGTGGTCGGCGACGAACGGCGGGCGGCCGGTGAGCATCTCGTACAGCACGCAGCCGGTGGAGTACAGGTCGGTGCGCGCGTCGACCTCCCGCGCCTCGGCCTGCTCGGGGGCCAGGTAGCTGGGGGTCCCGACGGCGACGCCGGTCGCGGTGAGCCGGGTCGAGCTCTGCCCCATCATCTTGGCGATCCCGAAGTCCAGGACCTTCACCCGCGGGTTCGGGCCCCGCCCGGTGACCATGATGTTGGAGGGCTTGACGTCGCGGTGGACGACGCCGCGCCCGTGGCTGTGCTCCAGCGCCTCCAGCACCTGCGCGACGATGGCGGCGGCCCAGGCGGGCGCGACCGGGCCGCCCGCCAGCACCCGCGACAGGTTGTGCCCGTCCACGAACTCCATCACCAGGTAGGGCTGCCCCTGCTCGCCGTCGCCGTCCCGCCCCATGTCGAACACCATCGTGATGTTGGGGTGGTTGAGCCCGGCGGCGGTGCGCGCCTCGCGCTGGAACCGCTTGCGGGACTCGGGCCGGTCCACGAGGTCGTCGGGGAGCATCTTCACCGCGACCAGCCGCGCCAGCTCGCGGTCCCGGGCCCGGTAGATCGTTCCCATGCCGCCGCGTCCCAGCGGGCCCAGCAACTCGTACCTGCCCGAGAGCACCCGCATCCCGTCGGCTCCTCCGCCCGTCGTCTCCGGCGTCCAGTATGCGCATGCGCACGGCGGTGTAAAGCGGCACAAGCCACACTCGCCCGCCGTGCGCGGGGGCCGGTCAGGCGGGCGTCTCGCCGCGCAGCACGCGGGCGACGCCCTCGTCGGGATCCAGGGCGCGGCCCTGGTCGCGCAGCAGGGTGAACGCCCGGTCGCCGATCTGGCGGCGCACCGACGAGACGCACTCGCCGTGGCGTTCGATCAGCAGCGGCGCGCCCACCCGGTCGGTGCGCAGCGAACGCCACAGCGCGTCGGCCACGCCCACCAGGAACGCCGCCCGCCGCGCCTCGCCCTGGACGGCGGCGACCTGGGCCGTCAGGTCCACGGCGACCGCGCACCCGAACCGGTCCCCGAACGCCTGCTTGACCTCCAGCGCGGCGACCGCCGACCGCCGCGCCGCCGCGGTGTCGCCGAGCGTCAGCCGGGTCATGCCCGCGAACAGCTCGGCGTGGCTGCGCAGCCAGTCCTCGCCGAGCTCCAGGGCCTGCTCCCGGGCGTCGTCCAGCACGTCCCGCGCCTCGACCAGCCGCCGGTCGTCGATCAGGGCGATGCCGTGCACCGTCCGGGCGTGCAGGGCGCCGACGTCGGGACGGCCGATCCGGGCGAACGCGCGCTGCGCCGCCACCGCCGGCGCGACGGCCCGCGTGGGGCGTCCGCGGGCGACCGCCACGACCGACTCGATGGTGGTCGCCCAGGCGTCGGCGTGCGGGTCGTCGACCAGGGCGAGCACGGCGCGGCACTCGGCCAGCCGGCGGTCGGCGGTGTCGGGGTCGCCCTGCGTCACGGCCAGCAGCGCCGCCGCCCACAGCGCGCGGGCGTTGGCCCGGGACGGCTCGGGGCACAGCGCCAGGGCCCGGTCCAGGTGGCGGCGCCCCTCGGTGAGCAGGCCGGTGGCGGTCCAGAAGTGGGTCAGCCGCCCGGCCAGCTCCAGCCCGGACGCGTGCGCGCCGGTCCGGCCGAAGCAGAACTCCAGCGCCGCCCGGAAGTCGGCGTGGTCGGCGCGGACCCGGCGCAGCCGCGCGATCTGGTCGGGCCCGCACCAGGCCTCGTCGAACCGGCGGGCCTTGTCCAGGTAGTGGTCGCGGTGGCGGTGCCGCAGGTCGTCGTCCTCGCCCAGTTTCACCAGCCAGTCGGCGCCGTACTCGCGCAGGGTGTCCAGCAGCCGGTACCGGCCGCCGGAGCGCAGCACGATCGACTTGTCCACCAGGTTGGCCAGCACGCGGCCGACGCGTTCGGCGGGCAGCCCGTGACCGGCGCACACCGCCCGCGCGTCCGCCTCGTCGAACGGCCCGGCGAACACGCTGAGGCGCGCCCACAGCAGCCGTTCGGGCGGGCGGCACAGCTCGTGGCTCCAGCCGATCGTGGTCAGCATCGTCTGGTGGCGCGGCGCCGAGACCCGCGCCCCGGCCAGCACGCCGAACCGGTCGTCCAGGCGCTCGTTGAGCTGGTCGACCGTCAGGGACCGCATCCGGCCCGCCGCCAGCTCGATCGCCAGGGGGATGCCGTCGAGCCTGCGGCACAGCCGCCGCACCGCCTCCTCGCCGAGCGGCGCCTCGACGCCCGGCCGGGCCGCGGCCGCGCGGTCCAGGAACAGCGCGACCGCGTGCCGGTCGTCGGCGAGCGGCTCCACCGCGTAGCGGCGCTCGGCGGGCGCCCCCAGCGGGATCCGGCTGGTCGCCAGGATCCGCAGGCCGGGCGCGGCGGTCAGCAGCCGCGCGGCCAGGTCCGCGCACGGCCGCACCAGGTGCTCGCAGGTGTCCAGCACCAGCAGCAGCCGCTTGTCGGCCAGGAACGCGGCCAGCACGTCCTCCTGGGGGAACGCGGCCTGCTCGGGCACCCCGAGCGCGGCGCTGACGGTGTGCGCCAGCAGGTGGGGGTTGCGCAGCGGCGACAGCTCCACCAGCCGCACCCCGTCGGGGAACGCGCCGCCGTACCCGGTCTGCTGCTCAGCCCGGCGTGCCACCCGCAGGGCCAGCCGCGTCTTGCCGACCCCGCCGATGCCGGTCAGCGTGACCAGGCGTGCGCGCGCCAGCACCGCCTCGACCTCGCGGACCTCCCGGTTCCGGCCGATGAGACTGGTCGTCTCGGCGGGCAGCTCGTCACCCCGCGAACGCGTCATGAAGCCTCGGAATCCGTGATGATTGAAAACTCAAAAATAAGGGTCACTCGGCCCCGGGCCCCGGGCGCGCGGCGGTGACCTGCGCGGCCAGCGCGCGGACGCGGGGCTCGTGCTCGTCGTAGCCGACCACGACCGGGGGCTCGTTGTAGGGCATCGTGTCGGAGGAGCGGCGCAGCTTGACGTACTGGCCGCAGGCGTCGATGGCGTAGGGCTCCATGTCGTCCTGCAACGCGCCGATCACGGTGATCCCGTGCGTCTCCCCGATCTTACGGAACAGCGCCACGGCCTCCTTGCGGTGCTCCTTGCCCAGGTTGCGGCCCAGCTCGTCCAGGACCAGCACCAGCCGCCCGCCGCCGGAGGACGCCAGGGCGGCGGCGCACACCAGCTTGACCGCCTTCTCGTCCATGAGCGCGGTGTTGGCGCGGCGGTTGTAGGGGACGTACCGCTGCCCGTCGCTGCGCCGCCACTTGGGGGTGACGCGCCAGCGCCACTCCTGCTCGGGGTCGCCGGGCGGCTCGGGCGTCGGGAACTCCAGCGTCGCGCCGTACCCGCCGTACTCCAGGTCCAGCTTCTCGAACTCCTCGGCCACCCGCTGCAACCGCGCGCGGATCGCGGCGGTCAGCGCGCTGCGGTGCGCCTCGGCCGCGCCCGCCGCCTCCTCGGCGCCCCTCTGCGCCTTGTCCAGGTCGGCGCGGCGGCCCGACACCTGCACCTCGATCTGGCGGCGCTGGTGGCGTTCGTAGTCCTCCTGCTGCCGCAGGTAGCTCTGCAACGACTTCACCAGGCCGGGGAAGGTGGACTGCTCGCGCTCGCTGCGGCGGCCCTCGCCGTCGGTCCGCTCGCGCAGCAGGAAACGCATCTCCTCGGGCATGTCCTCGTCGTCGACGCCGCCGGGGAACACGCGGCGCAGCGCCTCCGACAGATGCCGGTCGGCGCTGTGCCACCACTCGTCGGGCGTCCAGGTGCGCTCGTCGGCGGTCAGGGCGTCCAGCCACTCGGCGGCGGCCTCGCGGGAGCCGCCCCACTCCCGCTCCAGCTCCTCGATGCCGAGCCCGGCGCGCAGCCCGGCCAGCTCGTCGGCCTTGGCGCGGATGCGGGCGCGCTCGCGCTCGGACGCCTCGCGGCGGCCCCGCAGCCGGTCGATCTCCAGCGCGCGGGTGTCGGCCTTGGCCTGGAGCCGTCGCAGCGCCTGCTCGGCCGCGCCGAGACGCGGACCGAGCTTCGCCTCGCCCGCCGCGAGCTCCGCCAGCTCCTCGCGGATCCCGGTCATCCGCTCGCGGACGTCGGCCAGCTCGTCGGCGGCCTGGGCCCCGGCCAGGCGGCGGCCCGCCAGCGCGACGTCGGCGGCGGCGTCGGAGGTGCGCCGCCGCGCGTCCTCCAGGGTCTCCCGCGTCTCCTCCAGCGCGGCCCGCGCCGCCCGCACCCGCGCGTCCCGCCCGGTGGTCGCCTCGGGGAACCCGCCGACGATCACCACGCCGGCGCGGTCCTCCTCCAGCACCGCGAAGAAGTTCGTGAGCGGCAGCGCGCAGCGCACGCCCTCGGGCAGCCCCTCCCGCGGCGGGCCCTCGGGGTCCAGCGCGCCGTCGGCCGGGACGACCATCGAGCCGGGCAGCCCGGCCAGCGCGGCGGTCGCGGCGTCCAGGTCGGCGCGGGCGACCACCACGGCCTCCCGGTAGGGCCACAGCGCCGTCTCCCACCGGTCCCGGACGCCCTCGGCCAGCTCGACCGCGTCCAGCAGCCCGACCGCCGCGACCCCCGCCTTGGCCAGGGCGCGCAGCTGGGTGGGCGCGCTGCTCTCCCCGGCCTCGGCCTCGGCGAGGGCGCGCTCGGCCCGCGCGACCGCGCCGCGCGCCACGCCGAACTCCTGCTGCGCCTCGTCGCGCC
>NZ_BCQR01000295.1 GCF_001552175.1 Actinomadura kijaniata NBRC 14229 | reverse complement strand
CGTCGCCCTCGTTGCTGCGGGCCAGGGCGGCGGCGCGCAGCCGTTCGGTCTCGGCGCCCAGCCGCTCCAGCCGCCGCTGCAGCGCGTCGGTCTCGCCGGTGCGGGCGCGGATCTGCTCGACCAGGCGGGACCGCTGGGCGGCGGCGACCGGCTCGCTGCGGCGCGCCTCGGCGCCCGCGACGGTGACCAGCAGGCCCGCCAGGACGAGCACCAGCAGCACCCCGGTGCCGCGCAGGCCCCGCCCGGCGGTCTCGCCGGTGCGGGCGCGGCGGGCGGCGGCCTCGGCGTAGCCGGGGTCCAGGAGCCTGCCCGTGAACATGTCCGACAGCAGGGACATCGACGCGTCGGGCCGCCATCCCGGCGGCCGGGCCCCGGTCCTCGGCTCTCCCGTCTTGCCGCGCTGTCGTCCCGTCACCGGACCATCATGGCAAGATTCGCAAAATCCCGCAGGTCAGGGGGCGGCCGCCACGATCTTGGAGCGGTCCAGTCCAAGGTGGACGGCGAGCCCGCCGAGCACGGTGCCCATCGCGTAGCGCTGGAAGCGCCGCCAGCCGGGACGGCGGGCCAGGAACGCCGCGACGCCCCCGGCGGCGAGCACCCACAGGGCGTTGCCGGTGACGGCGACGACGATCTGGGTGAGGCCGAGCAGCAGGCCCTGGAGCGCGACGTGGCCGCGTTCGGGCTCGATGAACTGCGGCAGCAGCGACAGGTACAGGATCGCGATCTTGGGGTTGAGCAGGCTGGTCACCAGGCCCATCGCGAACAGCTTGCGGGGCGGGTCGTGCGGGAGCTCGGTGGGGGTGAACGCGCTGCGCCCGCCGGGGCGGACCGCCTGCCAGGCCAGCCACAGCAGGTAGCCCGCGCCCGCCAGCTTCAGCGCCACGTACAGGGCCGGGACCAGGGCGAACAGCGCCGACAGCCCGGCCACGGTCGCCACGACGTAGACCAGGAACGCGGTCGCCACCCCGCCCAGGGAGATGAACCCGGCGCGGCGGCCCTGGGTGAGGGAGCGGGACACCAGGTAGATCATGTTGGGGCCGGGGGACGTGACCATGCCGAACGCCACGACGGCGAGTCCGGCCACTGCACCGAGGGAGATCATTGCTCGATGCTATGCCCCGGCTTTTCGGGGTGCAATAATGACTTTGCACTCGGTGCAATCGGGAGGTGCTGGTGGAGCACTATCGGCAGGTCGCCGACGCGGTCGCGGCGGACATCGCGGCCGGGCGGCTGCGGCCCGGGGACCGGCTGCCGCCGCAGCGCGCCTTCGCCCGGCGGCACGGCCTGGCGGCCTCCACGGCCGCCCGCGTCTACCGGGAGCTGACCCGGCGCGGGCTGGTGACCGGGGAGGTGGGGCGCGGCACGTTCGTGCGGGCGGCCGTCCCGGCGGCCGGTCCCCCGCTGGTCGAGCCCGCCGGGGCGCGCGTCGACCTCGAACTGAACTACCCGGTCGTGGCCGGGCAGGCCGAGCGGCTGGCGGGCGGCCTGGCGCGGCTGCTGCGCCCCGACGTGCTGGAGGCGGCGCTGCGGCCGGTTCCGGCCGCCGGGACGCCGGGGGCGCGGGCGGCGGTGGCGTCGCTGCTGGCGCGGCCCGGCTGGGCGCCCGACCCCGGGGACGTGCTGTTCACCGGCAACGGGCGGCAGGCGATCGCCGGGGCGGTCGCGGCGCTGGCGGCGGCCGGGGACCGCCTCGGCGTGGAGGCGCGCACCTACCCGGTGATCAAGGGGGTGGCGTCGCGGCTGGGCGTCGTCCTCGTCCCGGTCGAGGGCGACGGGGACGGGATGCTCCCGGGCGCGCTCGCCGAGGCCCACCGCCGCGCCCCGCTGGCCGGGGTGTACCTCCAGCCGACGCTGCACAACCCGACCGGCGCGACGATGCCGCCGCCGCGGCGCGCCGCGCTGGCCGAGACGCTGGAGCGGCTGGCGCTGACGGCGGTCGAGGACGCGGTCTGGGCGTTCCTGCGCGAGGACGCCCCGGCGCCCCTGGCCGCGCTGGCCCCCGGGCGGGTCGTGCTGGTCGACAGCCTGTCCAAGCGCCTGGCCCCGGGCCTGACGCTCGGTTTCGCGGTGGCCCCCCGCCCGCTGGCCGCGCGGATCGCCGCCGCGCTGCGGTCGGGGGCGTGGCTGCCCACCGGCTACGCGCTGGAGGCGGCCGCCGGCTGGATCGGCGACGGGACGGTGGCGGAGGTGGTCCGCGCCAAGCGCGCCGACGCGGCCGCCCGGCAGCGGATCGTCGCCGAGCGGCTGGCGGGCGCGGCGATCACGGCCGACGCCCGCTCCTACTTCTGCTGGTGGGACCTGCCCGAGCCGTGGCGGGCCGAGACGTTCGTGGCGGCCGCGGCCCGGCGCGGGATCGCGGTCACGCCGGGCGCGGCGTTCACGGTGGGGCCGGGGGCGGCCCCCTCGGCGGTGCGGATCGGGCTGGCCTCTCCGCCGCCGGACGTCCTCGGGCGCGCGCTGGGCGCGCTCGCCGAGATCGCGTGCGCGGCGCCCGAGGACGTGCTCGCCGACTGACGGTCCGGCCCGCCATGCCGGCCGGTGGGCACGACCGGTCAGGACCCGGCGCGCTCCACCACGACCGCCCACTCCTCCAGCAGGGCCTGGGCGGAGTCGGTGTCGGGGCCCTCGGCCCACAGGTGGGTGACGGGCTCGGACGGGTCGGGCAGCACCAGGGCCCAGCGCCCGTCCTGCTCCACGACGCGGACGCCGTCGGTGGTGTCGATGCGGCGGCCCGCCGCGGCCTCCACCACCGTGCGCATGACGCCGCCCTTGGCCGCCCACGGGGTGGGGACCGAGCGGCGCAGCAGGTGCGCCTCGGGGATGCGGCGGTCGATCTGGGACAGGGTCAGGCGGGTGCGGGCGACCAGCCCGACCAGCCGGACGAACGCGGCGATCCCGTCGATGGTGGCGGTGAACTCCGGCAGCAGGAACCCGCCCCGCCCGTCCCCCGCGAAGATCACGTCGGGCTGGGCGGCGGCCTTGGTGAGCACGTCCTGGGAGGTGGAGGTCCACTCGACCTGCACCCCGTGGAAGCGGCAGACCTGCTCGGCGACGCGGGTGGTGGTGACCGGCAGCGCGACCCGGCCGCCGCGGCGCTCGGCGGCGACCAGGTCCAGCATGACCAGCAGGGCCCGGTCGTCGCTGATCAGCTCGCCGTTCTCGTTGACCAGGGAGATGCGCTCGCCGACCGGGTCGAAGCGGACGCCGAACGCCGCCCGCGACGACGACACCAGCTCGCCGAGCCGTTGCAGGTCGCGCATGCGCTCGGCGAGGGTCTCGGTGGGGTTGGCCTCGTCGAGGGCGTTGTTGCGGGTGAGGACCTCCACGCCCATCAGGCCGAGCAGCGACGGCAGCACCAGGGAGGCGGTGCCGCCCGCGCAGTCCAGGACGATCTTCAGTCCGGCCTCGCGGACCCCGCCGGTGTCGACGCGGCGCAGCAGGTCGCGGGTGTAGGTCTCGACGATGCGGGCCGGGTAGGCGAGCTCGGCGATCTCACCGGGGAACGCGCGCCGGTACTCCTGGCGGCCGAAGACGCGCTCCAGCTTGCGCTGGGCGGTCAGCGACAGGTCCGCGCCGGAGGAGTCCAGGAACAGGATGTCCACGCCCTGCGGGTCGCCGAGGGTGGTGCGGATGTAGATGCCGCCCGCGCAGTCCTCCTGGCCGACCTGGAACCGGGCGACCGGCAGCGAGCACGCCTCCAGGTCCCGGACGTTGATCGCCGAGGCGGTCAGGGCGCTGATCACGGCGCGTTTGAGGGTGCGGGCGGCGCGGGAGGCGTCGCGGCCGGTGACGACCGTGGAGCCCTTCTTGAGGGTGGTGGCGTAGGCGCTGGCCAGCCGGACCGCGAGCTCGGGGGTGATCTCGACGTTGATCAGCCCGGACACGCCGCGCGGGCCGAACAGGTTGCGCTGGCCGCGCGACTCCCAGATGACGCTGGTGTTGACGACGGCCCCGGCCTCGATCGTCTTGAACGGGTAGACCTTCACGCCGCTGGACACGTACGCCTCGGCCTCGATGACGCACTCGTCGCCGATGACCGCGCCCTCCTCGACGCGGGCGCCGGACATGATGTCGGTGTTCTTGCCGACCACGCAGCCGCGCAGGTTGGTGGAGGGGGCGATGAACACGTTGTCGTGGACGACGGCGCGGTGCAGGAACGCGCCCTCCTTCACCACGACGTTGCTGCCGAGCACGGTGTACTCGCGCAGCTCCACGCCGGCCTCGACCTTGGCGTAGTCGCCGATGTAGAGCGGGCCCTTCAGGACGGCCTCGGCGTCGACCTCGGCGCCCTCGGCGACCCACACGCCCGGCGACATCTCGAAGCCGTCCAGGGCGATGCCGACCTTGCCCGACAGCATGTCGGCCTGGGCCTTCAGGTAGGACTCGTGGGTGCCGACGTCCTCCCAGTAGCAGTCGGCGACGTACCCGTACAGCGGCGCGCCCTCGGCCAGCAGCTTGGGGAACACGTCGGCGGACCAGTCGACCTGCTCGTCCTTGGCGACGTGGTCCAGGACCTCCGGCTCCATGACGTAGATGCCGGTGTTGACGGTGTCGGAGAACACCTGGCCCCAGGTCGGCTTCTCCAGGAAGCGCTGGATGCGGCCCTGCTCGTCGGCGATGATGATGCCGAACTCCAGCGGGTTGGGGACCCGTTTGAGGCCGATGGTGACCAGCGCGCCGTTGCGCTCGTGGAAGCGCACCATGTCGGTCAGGTCGATGTCGGTGAGCGCGTCCCCGGAGATCACCAGGAAGCGGTCGTCGCGCAGCGCCTCCTCGGCGTTCTTGACGCTGCCGGCGGTGCCGAGGGGGATCTCCTCGGTGGCGTAGCTGAGCGACATGCCCAGCTCCTCGCCGTCGCCGAAGTAGTTGCGGATGAGCGCGGCCAGGAACTGCACCGTGACCACGGTCTCGTCGAACCCGTGCCGGCGCAGCAGGCGCAGCACGTGTTCCATGATCGGCCGGTTGATGAGCGGGAGCAGGGGCTTGGGCTGGTTGGCGGTCATCGGACGCAGCCGCGTCCCCTCGCCGCCCGCCATCACGACGGCCTTCATCGGGTGGTCTCCGCTCCCTTCTGGTCGCCCGGGCCGCGGTCGCGTCCGGGCTCCGGATCCGCCGCGCCGGCGGGGTCCGGGTCGGAATCGGGGCCGGGGGGACCGCCGGCGGCCGCGCGCCCGGCACGGTCGGCCAGCACCAGCTGCCGGGTCTGCCACCAGTAGAGCGCCGCCGCCCACCAGTACAGGCCGGTGCCCCAGACGGCGAACGACCAGCCGGCGATCCTGGCCCCGGTCGCGATCGCCCCGGTGTGGTCGCCGAGCAGCAGCAGCGGGAAGGCGTACAGCAGGCACATCGTGGCGGCCTTGCCGATGAAGTGGACCGGCAGCGCGCCCCGGTAGCCGAGGCGCCGGGTGATCGGCCCGATCGGCAGGATCGCGAACTCGCGGGCGACCAGCAGCACCACCAGCCACGCCGGGATGATGTCCCGGACCGCCAGCCCGATCAGCGTGACCAGGATGTAGAGCCGGTCGGCGGCCGGGTCCAGCACGACGCCGAGCTTGCTGGTCTGGTTGAGGGCGCGCGCCAGCTTGCCGTCCAGCCAGTCGGTGAGCCCGGCCAGCACCAGCACGCCCAGCGCCCACCCGTCGGCCTCGACCAGCACCAGCCACAGGAACAGCGGCACGCCCAGCAGGCGCGCGAAGCTCAGCAGGTTGGGCACTGTCCAGATCCGGCCGGACGCCGCGTCCGGAACCAGGTCCGACACCGGGTCCGGGACGGGGCCCCCCGCGGCCCCTGACACGCGGCCCGCCACGGTGTCCGGCGCGGTGTCGGAACCGCCGCCCGGCTCGCGTGTCCCGTTGACCTCAGCACTCACCGACGTGTTCGCCTCCCCTGTCCCCCAATGATCCTGACCCTACCGTCAAGGATCGGGAAGCCCCCGGCCGTGTCCGGGTCACGGCCGGGGCCCCGCCGTCGGCGGTTCCGGGCTCCAGGGGGAGCACGGCGGTGACGGTGAAACCGCCGTTCGGACCGGGTCCGGTGCGCACGGCGCCGCCGACGCTGCGGGCGCGTTCGGCCATCCCAACGAGCCCGTACCCCTCGGTCGTTCCCGGTCCGGGGCCGCGACCGTCATCGGCCACCGTGACCGTCAGCGCGTCGCCGTCGCGGGCCAGGCCGATCCGGACCCCGCGCGCCCCGGCGTGCTTGATCACGTTGGTGAGTGCCTCCTGGACGATCCGGTAGGCGACGACGCCGACCTCCGGCGCCGGCTGCGGACCGGCCCGCCCGGTGAGGCGGTCGGCGAGGTCGACCGCCAGCCCGGCGGCGCGGGCGGCCCCGGCCAGGTCGGCGACGTCCGCCAGCCCGGGCGGCGGGGCGAGCGGGACGGGCGCGTC
>NZ_BCQR01000294.1 GCF_001552175.1 Actinomadura kijaniata NBRC 14229 | reverse complement strand
GGCGGCGGCCCGGGCGCCCGGCGGCCGCCGCACGGGCCCGGGGGTGGCGGAACGGCGGCCGGGCGGCGCGTCGGCGCTGGTCGGAGCCGATTTCCCGGATCCGCGGGTGGCGTGTCCCCGCCCCTATTCAGCTATTCCGACTCGTTTAGTAGGTTATTGGTGTGACCAGGACAGACAACGCCGCGACCGCGCTGTCGCTGACCGACGCGCGCCGGCTGCGGGCCGACCGGGCCCGGCAGGTGGCCGACGTGCTGCGGCGGCAGGTGCTGTACGGGGGGTTCCGCTCCGGCGCGCTGCCCTCCGAGGCCGAGCTGGTGCGCGAGTTCGCCGCCTCCCGCAACACCGTCCGCGACGCCCTGGACCTGCTGCGCGCCGAGGGCCTGATCGAACGCTGTCCCGGCGTCGGCACCACCGTCGCCACCGAGAAGTACCCGCACGGCCTGGAACGGCTGCTCGGGCTGGGCGAGACGCTGCGCGAGCACGGCGAGGTCACCAACGAGGTCCGCACCACCGGCCTGATCGCGCCGCCGCGCGAGATCTCCGCCCGGCTGCGGCTGCCCGCCGGGGAGCCGGTCGTCTACGTCGAGCGGCTGCGCCGCCTCGACGGCGTGCCGCTGTCGCTGGACCTGACCTACCTGGTCCGCGACCTGGGCGAGCCGCTGCTGGCCGAGGACCTGGCCCGCAACGACGTGTTCGTCCTGCTCGAACGGATCGCCGGCGCCCCGCTGGGGCGGGCCGAGCTGACCCTGGAGGCGGTCAACGCCGACGCGCACTCGGCCGCGACGCTCCAGGCCCCGCGCGGCGCGGCGCTGATGATGGTCGAACGCCTCACCCACCTGGCCGACGGCCGCCCCGTCGACCTGGAGTTCATCCGGTTCCGGGGCGACCGCATCACGATGAGCGGCACCCTGCACCGCTCCTGACCGCCGCCCCCGCCTCCACAGCGTCCACAGCCTCCACCGTCCCGCCCCGCGGCCCGTTCGGGCTGCCCTCACTCCCGGAGACCGCCATGCCCCTGGTCGACCACCGCGCCGACGTCCCCGTGACCGTGGACGAGGCCCTCTGCATCGACGGCTGCACGCTGTGCGTCGACGTCTGCCCGCTGGACGCGCTGGCCATCCACCCCGAGACCGGCAAGGCGTACATGCACGTCGACGAGTGCTGGTACTGCGGACCGTGCGCCGACCGGTGCCCCACCGGGGCCGTGACCGTGGACATGCCCTACCTGCTGCGCTGAGAAGCCGAAGGAAGACCCAGATGAGACGAACGCGCGCACTCCTCACGGCCCTGCTGCCCCTCGCGGCCGCCGGGTGCACGGTGGCGGGCAACGCGGCGGCCGGCGACGGCGACACCGTCCGGATCGTCGTCGGCTACCAGTCCAAGACGATCAACACCGTGACCGCCGGGACGCTGCTGCGCTCCCTCGGCGCCTTCGAGCGGCGCCTGGCCGGGCTGGGCCGCGCCGAGGGCCGCCGGTACGCGGTCGTGTGGCAGGACCACGACACCGGCGCCCCGATCACCGCGCAGATGCTCGCCGGGAAGATCGACATCGGCTCGATGGGCGACTACCCGCTGCTGATCAACGGGTCGCGGGCGCAGGCGCAGGGCGGCGACGCGGCGACCCGGCTGGTGTCGGTCACCGGCTACAACCTGCGCGGCGCGCTCAACAGCGTCGTCGTCGCCCCCGGCTCGCCCGCCCGCACGCTGCGCGACCTGAAGGGGAGGACGGTCTCCACCAGCGTCGGGTCGGCCGGGCACGGCACGTTCGTGCAGGCGTTCCGCAAGTACGGGCTGGACGCGACCAGGGACGTCCGGATCGAGAACCAGCAGCCGTCGATCGGGGCGTCCAAGCTCCAGTCGGGCGGCGCCGACGGGCTGGCGCAGTTCGTGGCGTGGCCGGGCCTGCTGGTCGGCAAGGGGCAGGCGCGGGTGCTGTACGACGGGGGAGACCTCGGCGTCCCCACCTTCCACGGCGTGGTCGTGCGCGAGGCGTTCGCCGACCGGAGGCCCCGGGTGCTCCAGGCGTTCCTGGACGCCCAGCTCGACGCGACCCGCCACCTGAACGCCGAGCCGCTGCGGGCGGCCGAGTCGGTCGCGGCGGCGACGGGACTGCCGGTCGAGACCGTGTACCTGTACAACGGGCCCGCCGGGGTCGCCACGTTCGACACCGAGATCCGCAGGGAGCTGCGGGACGCGCTCGCGCACGACGTGCCGTTCCTGAAGTCGATCGGCGTGCTGCAGAAGCCCGTCGACCTGGCCGCGTTCGTCGACGACACCCACATCACGCGGGCGCGGGCCCGGACCGCGCCGATCCGGCCCGCGCGGATCACCGGGACCGACGAGGTCTGCGGCAAGCCGGTCACCGACCCGGCGAAGGCGGGCGAGGTGTGGGTGCGGGGGGAGGCCCGGCCGCGCCCGGTCGCCGACCCGACGTGCCTGCTGCGCACCGTCCGCTCCCTGGAGGGCAGGCCGATCCGCGCCGCCTACGTCCCCGACACCGCCAACGGCACCCGCTGGTTCGCCGACCGGGACGTGTGGGTGGAGGACGACGGGACGTTCAAGCCGTTCACCACCGACGAGGCGGCCCGCCGGTACGTCGCCGGGCACGACGGGGCGAGGATCGTCTCCTACGCCGAGGCGGTGCGGCGCGCATGAGGGTCCCCGCCGTCGCCGTCCGGGCCGCCTCCCTGCTCGGCGCGCTGCTCGGCTGGCACCTGCTGACCAGCGCGAACGTGCGGCTGTGGGTGCGGTTCGACCGGTTCCCCGGCCCGCTGGAGGTGGCCCGCGAGTTCGGCCGCCAGCTCCAGGCCGGCCAGTTCTACGCCGACGTCGCCCAGAGCGTGGTGCGCATCCTCACCGGGTTCGCGCTGGCCGCCGTCCTCGGGATCGCCCTCGGCGTCGCCGTCGCCCGGTCGCGGTGGGCCGGGAACGTGCTCCAGCCGCTGTTCGAGGTGGCCCGGCCGATCCCCGCCATCGCGCTGGTGCCGGTCGCGATCCTGCTGTTCCCCGCCAACGAGCAGGGGATCGTGTTCATCACGTTCGTCGCGGCGTTCTTCCCCGTCCTGGTCAGCACCCGGCACGCGGTGCGGGCCCTGCCCGGCGTGTGGGAGGACGCGGTGCGCACCCTCGGCGGCGGACGGGCGCGCGTGCTGGCCCAGGTCGTGCTGCCGGGCGTGCTGCCCGGCGTGTTCGGCGGCCTGTCGGTCGGGATGGGCGTCGCCTGGATCTGCGTGATCTCCGCCGAGATGATCTCGGGGGACTTCGGCGCCGGGTACCGCACCTGGCAGGCGTACACGATCGTCGACTACCCGGGCGTCCTGGTCGGGATGATCACCATCGGGCTGCTCGGCTGGCTCACCTCCGGCGCCGTCGAGCTCGTCGGCCGCCGCCTCACCCGGTGGAGGACCTCATGAGCGACGCCGCGAACGGCACCGTGACCGGTACCGCGGGCGCGGTGTCCCTGCGGGCCGAGGGCGTGACCCTGGGGCACGACGGCGCGGCCCCCGTCGTCACCGGCCTGGACCTGACGGTCCGGGCGGGGGAGGTGCTGGCGGTCGCCGGGCCGTCCGGATGCGGCAAGTCCACGCTGCTGCGGGCGCTCGCGGGCCTGCTGCCGGTCCGGGCGGGACGGATCACCGCCGACGGCGCGCCGATCACCGGGCCGTCCGCCGACCGCGCCCTGGTCTTCCAGGACGACGCGCTGCTGCCGTGGCGCACCGCCCGCCGCAACGTCGAGCTGCCGCTGGCCATCCGCGGCGTCCCGCGCGCCCGGCGCCGCGAACGCGCCGAACGCTGGCTCGCCCGCGTCGGCCTCGCCGACGCCGCCGGGCGCCTGCCGCGCGAGCTGTCGGGCGGCATGCGCCAGCGCGTCCAGCTCGCCCGCGCCCTCGCCGGGGAGCCGCGCGCCGTCCTGATGGACGAGCCGTTCGGCGCCCTGGACGCCCAGACCCGCCGCGCCATGCAGCACCTGCTGGTCGAGGTGCTCGCCGACGCGCCCGCGACCGTCGTGTTCGTCACCCACGACGTGGACGAGGCGCTGCTGGTCGGCGACCGCGTCGTGGTGCTCGGGCCGTCCGGCGTCGCCGCCGAGGTCCTCCCCGATCCCGCCGCCCCGGCCGGGGCCCAGCGCGCGGAGATCCTGGCCGCGCTCGGTGCCCGCCCCGGACCGAGGCCCGCAGTGAAGGAGCCCGTCTGATGCGGATCCCCGACCCCGCCGACCGCCGCGAACTGCGCTGCGACGTGCTCGTCGTCGGCGGCGGCACCGCCGGCACCATGGCCGCGATCACCGCCGCCGAACGCGGCGCGTCGGTGCTGCTGCTGGAGAAGGCGCACGTGCGGCACTCCGGCGCGCTGGCGATGGGCATGGACGGCGTCAACAACGCCGTCATCCCCGGCCGGGCCGCTCCCGAGGACTACGTCGCCGAGATCACCCGCGCCAACGACGGCATCGTGGACCAGCGGACCGTCCACCAGACCGCCACCCGCGGCTTCGCGATGGTGAAGCGGCTGGAGGGCTACGGCGTGAAGTTCGAGAAGGACGAGCACGGGGAGTACGCGGTGCGGCGCGTGCACCGCTCCGGCTCCTACGTGCTGCCGATGCCCGAGGGCAAGGACGTCAAGAAGGTCCTGTACCGGGTGCTGCGGCGGCGCTCGGTCCGCGAGCGGGTCCGCATCGAGAACCGGGTCATGCCCGTGCGCGTCCTCACCGACGGCGGCCGGGCCGTGGGCGCGGCCGGCTTCGACACCCGCACCGGGGAGTTCGTCACGGTCGCGGCGGGCGCGGTCATCCTGGCCACCGGGCCCTGCGGGCGGCTCGGCCTGCCCGCCAGCGGCTACCTGTACGGCACCTACGAGAACCCCACCAACGCCGGGGACGGCTACGCCATGGCCTACCACGCCGGGGCGGAGCTGAGCGGCATCGAGTGCTTCCAGGTCAACCCGCTGATCAAGGACTACAACGGGCCCGCCTGCGCGTACGTGGCCAACCCGTTCGGCGGCTACCAGGTCAACGCGCGCGGCGAGCGGTTCGTGGACTGCGACTACTGGTCCGGGCAGATGATGGCCGAGGTCAAACGGGAGATCGACTCGGCGCGCGGCCCGATCTACCTCAAGCTCAGCCATCTGCCCGACGAGACGATCACCGCGCTGGAGGGCATCCTGCACACCACCGAGCGGCCCACCCGGGGCACCTTCCACGCCGGGCGCGGCCACGACTACCGCACCCGCGACGTGGAGATGCACGTCTCCGAGATCGGGCTGTGCGGCGGGCACTCGGCGTCGGGGGTGTGGGTGGACGAGCACGCGCGCACGACCGTTCCCGGCCTGTACGCCGCCGGGGACCTGGCCTGCGTGCCGCACAACTACATGATCGGGGCGTTCGTCTTCGGGGACCTGGCCGGGGCGGACGCCGCCGGGCGGGGGAGGCCCGCCCCCGGGACGCTGCCGGAGGACCAGGTCCGCGCCGCGCACGAGCTGGTCTACCGGCCGTTGCGCAACCCCGACGGCCCGCCGCAGCCGCAGGTGGAGTACAAGCTGCGGCGCTTCGTCAACGACTACGTCGCGCCGCCCAAGACCGGCGCGAAGCTGGAGCTGGCGATCGAGACGTTCGCCCGCATGGAGCACGAGATCGCCCGGATGGGCGCGCGGACCCCGCACGAGCTGATGCGCTGCGCGGAGGTGACGTTCATCCGCGACTGCGCCGAGATGGCGGCCCGCGCCTCGCTGGCGCGGACCGAGAGCCGCTGGGGCCTCTACCACGACCGCGCCGACCTGCCCGAACGCGACGACGCCGAGTGGTTCTTCCACCTGAACCTGCGCCGCCGCGACGACGGGGAGATGGAGTTCCTCAAACGGCCGGTGGCGCCGTACCTGGTGCCGGTGGAGGGCTTCACCGTCCCCGACCGGGGCGACCCGGTGGTCCTCGGCCCCGTGGGCACGGCCGCCGCGGCGGCCCCGGCCACCGGCCGCCGCGCCGTCTCCGCGCCGGTCGGCCGCTCCCCGCGCCTGCTGGAACTGCTGGAACTGGCCGAGACCGGCCCCGCCCTCGACCGGATCGCCCCCTATCTGGCCGACCCGGACCCCAAGGTGCGCCGCGCCGCCGTCACCACCCTGACCGAGGTGGTCCCCGACGGCGCGGGCGAGGCGCTGGCCGGGGCCCTCGGCGACGACCACGGCTCGGTCCGCCGGGCCGCCGCGACCGCGCTGCGCGAACTGGTCGAGGTGCTGCCCGCGACACCCGCCCTGCGCGCCGCGCTCGCTCCCGCCCTGGCCGGCGGCGACGGGCAGGTCCGGGGCGCCGTCCTGGACGTGCTGCGGGCCCTTCGGCTGGGTGATCCGGAGACGTTCGCGGCGGCGCTCGGCGACGACGACCACCGCGTCCGCATCCAGGCCGTGCGGGGCCTGGTGGCCCACGACGCCGCCGCCCGGATAGCCCGCGCCGCCGCGGACCCGTCCCGCGAGGTGCGTGTGGCCGTGGCCCACGGCCTCGGCGCGGTGGGCGACCCGGCCGCCGCCGGCACCCTGGCGGCGCTGGTCGGCGACGCCGACCCCCTGGTGCGC
>NZ_BCQR01000293.1 GCF_001552175.1 Actinomadura kijaniata NBRC 14229 | reverse complement strand
GTCCTGCGCGCCGCGCGGGGACGGCTGGCCGACCTCCCGCCGGGCCGCCCGGCCGCCCACATCCTGCGGGAGCTGGGCGAACTGCTGGAACAGGCGGGAGAGGTCGCCGAGGCCGCCGACGCCTACCGGCGGGCACTGGAGGCGGCGGGCCTGCGCCCCGCGCGCCCCATGGCCACGAGCCGCGACCTGGGCCGCGTCTGACGGACACCGCGCCGCCGCCCGCCACCCGGCGGGCGGCGGCGCGATGCCCAGGGTGAGCACCATCACGTAACGGACGGAACAAAATCAGGCGATTCGTGGTCCTAACATGGAGACATGGGATGACTGGGTGATCCGCCCGGCCCTCCCCGCCGTGACCGACCTCGAAGGAGCACCGTGACGCTGCGCACCGCCCGCCGTTCGTCCCTGGTGGACCAGGTGATCGATCAGCTCAGGGGCGAGATCGCCGCGGGTGCCTGGCCGGTCGGCGGCAAGATCCCGCCGGAGCCGGTGCTGTCGGAGACGCTCGGCGTCGGCCGCAACACCGTGCGCGAGGCGGTGCGCGCCCTCACCCACGCGGGCCTGCTGGAATCCCGCCAGGGCGACGGCACCTACGTGCTCGCCACCAGCGAGATGTCGGGGGCGGTCCGCCGCCGCCTGGAGACCGCCGAGCTCATCGAGATCCTGGAGGTGCGGCGCGGGCTGGAGGTGGAGGCCGCCCGGCTGGCCGCCGCCCGCCGCACCGAGGCCGACATCGCCGCCATCGGCGCGGCCCTGGCCGAGCGCGACGCCGCCTGGACCGCCGGGGAGCACGCCCGGTTCGTCGAGGCCGACCTGGCGTTCCACACCGCCGTCGTGGAGGCGACCCACAACCAGGTCCTCACCGACCTGTACCGCGACTTCGCCGCCACGCTGCGCGCCAGCATCGGGGCCGCGGGGAACATGCTGGAGCACGCCGACGTCCCGCACGGGCCGATCGCGTCGGCGATCGAGGCCGGCGACGCGCCCGCCGCCGCGCTGGCCACGCACTCGTGTCTGGACCAGATCCTGCGCTCCACCGAGAAACGCGACGCCGCGCCCGTCTGACGCCGCCGCCCGGGCCCGTCCCGAACCCTTCTTGGAGCGCTCCAGCACCGGCGCTCCCACCCGACTTCCGCACCCCGCAGGACGTATCGCATGACGACCATGACCTCTTCCGCCCGCCGCACCCCGGCCGTGTCCCGCGCCACCGCGCTGTGGACGCTCGCCGGACTCATCCTGCTGACCGTCAACCTGCGCGCCGCGATCACCGGCGTCTCGCCGATCCTGGGCGAACTGAAGCGGCAGTTCGCGCTGACGGGCTTCGAGGTCAGCGTGCTCACCACGCTGCCCGTGCTGTGCCTGGGGATCTTCGCCTCGGTGGCCCCGGTCCTGGGCCGCCGGCTGGGCACCGAGACCGCGATCACCGCCGCCCTCACCATGATCACCGTGGGCATCGTGCTGCGCATCGTGCCGTCCCCGCTCGCGCTGTTCGCCGGGACGGTCCTGGCCGGCGCGGGCATCGCG
This sequence comes from Actinomadura kijaniata NBRC 14229, assembly GCF_001552175.1. Taxonomy (GTDB): domain Bacteria; phylum Actinomycetota; class Actinomycetes; order Streptosporangiales; family Streptosporangiaceae; genus Spirillospora; species Spirillospora kijaniata. The sequence goes on along the minus strand of NZ_BCQR01000293.1, from coordinate 5,050 downwards.
ATGGGCAACGTCCTCACGCCCGCCGTCATCAAGCGGGTCTTCCCCGGCCGGGTCGGCTCGCTGACCGGCCTGTCGATGATGCTGATGGCGGCCAGCGGCGCGATCGCCGCCGGGCTGGCCGTTCCGCTGGACGACTCCGCCGGGTGGCGCGTGGCGCTGGCGGTGTGGGCCGTCCCGTCGCTGGTCGCCGTCCTGGTCTGGGGCCCGCTGGCGCTGCGCGGCCGCCGTTCGGCGCGGCCCGAGCGGGCCGAGGCCCCGGCGGGCGGGCCGCAGGGGACGCTCCTGCGCTCCCCGCTGGCCTGGTACGTGGCGACGTTCATGGGCATGGCGTCGCTGATGTTCTACGTGCTGATGTCGTGGCTGCCGGAGATCATGCAGGACTCCGGGTTCGCGCCGGCCGAGGCCGGGATGATGGTCTCGGTGATGATGCTGATCGGCATCCCGCTGGGCTACCTGGTCCCGGTGTTCGCCGCCCGCCTGCGCGACCAGCGGCTCATGGTCGGCGCGGTCGGCGTGAGCATGGTGGCCGGCATCGGCGGCATGCTGTTCGCGCCCGCCCTCGGCTGGGTCTGGGTGTCGGTGCTCGGCCTCGCGACCGGCAGCGCGTTCCCGCTGGCCTACACGCTGCTGAACCTGCGTTCGCTGACCCCGGCCGTCGCGGCCCGCCTGTCGGGCATGGCGCAGACCGCGGGCTACCTGCTGGCGGGCTTCGGCCCCCTCGCCGTCGGCACCCTGCACAGCCTCACCGGCGGCTGGGACGTCTCCCTGTGGCTGCTGCTCGTCCTGGTGGTCCCGGAGATCGTGTTCGGGCTGCTGGCGGCCCGACCCGGCCACGTCCGTCCCAGCGGCGACCACGAGGAGGGCCCGCTGGAGAAGCTGCTGGAGCCCGAGGAGGCCGTCGCGGTCACGTCCCGCTGACGGCGTCCAGGTCGAGCACCCGGGCGTGCAGCACGAGCCGCTGGTGCAGCGCGGCCCGCAGCGCCCGGTGCAGGCCGTCCTCCAGGTACATCTCGCCCTTCCAGAGCACCACGTGCGGGAACAGGTCCCCGTAGAACGTGGAGTCCTTGGCCAGCAGCGACTGCAGGTCCAGCTCCCGCTTGGTGCTGATCAGCTGGTCGAGCCGCACCTGGCGCGGGGGGATCTTGGCCCAGTCCCGGGACGACAGCCCGTGGTCGGGATAGGGCCGTCCGTCTCCCACCGCCTTGAAGATCACCCTTGCGAGTGTACGTTCTCAGATGGACCCGGAGAAGGTGTCGCACCTGTCCGGATCACCTGTCTGGAAGCCCGTGGTGAACCAGCGCCGCCGCTGCTCAGAGGTCCCGTGCGTGAATCCGTCGGGATCCACGGACCCCTGGGTGCGCCGCTGGATGCTGTCGTCCCCGACGGCCTCGGCCGCGCTCAGCGCCTGCCGGATGTCCGTCTCGGTCAATTGGGTGAGGAAGCCGGTGCCGACGGCGTGTTTGGCCCAGACCCCCGCATAGCAGTCGGCCTGGAGCTCCAGCCGCACGGACCCGCTCTCGGCGCCCTTGGCGTTGCCCCTCACCCGTCCCATGGCGCCCAGCAGGTTCTGCACGTGGTGCCCGTACTCGTGCCCCACCACGTACGCCTGGGCGAACGGCCCGCCCTCGGCCCCGAACTGCCGCTGCAACTCCCCGAAGAAGGTCAGATCGAGATAGACCTTCCGGTCCCCCGGGCAGTAGAACGGCCCCACGGCGGCCGTGGCGTGCCCGCAGGCGGTCTGCGTGGCCTGGCTGAACAGCTGGGTCCTGGCGGGCCGGTAGGTCTGCCCGTTCCGCCGGAACTCCTCGTCCCAGTACTTCTGGATGCTGTTGACCGTCCCGACGATGCGGCAGTCCTCCGACTGGTCGGCGTCGGCCCCGGTCCGGCACCGCTCGGAGAGGTTGGTCCCGCCCCCGACCCGCCCGGCCTCCCGCTGCGGCGACCCGTCGCCCCCGGTCAGGTCGAGCCCGAAGACCAGCGCCACGACCGTCGCCACCAGCCCGAGGACACCCCCGCCCACGACCATCCCCCCGGGCCCACTCCGTCCCCGGGCATCCTCGACCTGCGAGGAATCCAGCTGAGCGTCATCCCTGAAGTCCATCCGGCGCCTCCGACCAGCCCTCGATCTCGCCCCGGACCTTCCCCGAGATCCGGCGATGCAACGTCCCTTCATCCCCCAATCCCGACATCCGGACGGTTGACCGTGGGCGGGCGAAAGGCGATTCTCGTTTAATTAGGTTTGCCTTACCTAAGCCGAGGAGTCGTGGTGGTCCGGACCAACATGAACGCGATCCGCGTGAAGCCCGAGGACAGTGAGCTGCTGTCGTTGCGGGTCGTGCGCAGGGAGCGCCTCTCTCCCCACTTCATGCGGGTCACGCTCGGCGGGGGGAGACATCGGGCGCTTCGCGTCCATGGGTTACGACCAGTGGTTCCGGCTGTTCATCCCCGTCTCCGACGACTCGCTTTCGCGGCTGCCCAGGAAACTCAACGCCCTCGCCTACGCCCGGTACCTCGCCATCTCCAAGACCTCCCGGCCGATCCTGCGCAACTACTCCGTGCGCGCCTTCCGCGAGGACGTCCAGGAGATGGACGTGGACTTCGTGCTGCACGGCCCGGACGACGGGACCGCGGGCCCCGCCGCGTCGTGGGCGCGGACCTGCGAGGCCGGCGATCCGGTGGCCGTCCTGGACGAGGGGATCTCGTTCAACCCTCCGCCGGACGTGCGCCACACGCTGCTGGTGGCCGACGAGAGCGGCCTTCCCGCCGCGGCCGGGATCCTCGCCTCGCTGCCGCGCGACCACCGGGGCAGGGCGCTGCTGGAAATCCCCTCGCCCGAGGACAAGCAGGACCTCGACGCCCCACCCGGGGTCGAGATCGACTGGATCACCCGCGACGACCCGCACGCCGTTCCCGGACGCGCCGCGCTGGCCGCCGCCACCGCGCTCGACCTGCCCGACGAGCCGTTCTTCGGGTGGACGGTGGGGGAGCAGTCCCTGCCCGTGGCCGTGCGCCGCCACTGGGTGAAGGCGGGAGCGCCCAAGGAACGCATCATGTTCTGCGGCTACTGGCGCCACACCCAATGAACGGGAAAAACATCGAGGGCGGCATCCTGGGATGCCGCCCTCGTGAAGTGCGGAGGATACGAGATTCGAACTCGTGAGGGGTTGCCCCCAACACGCTTTCCAAGCGTGCGCCCTAGGCCACTAGGCGAATCCTCCGTGGGCTAGCCTACCGGGTCTCGGGCACTGGTCTGACCTCAATTACGGCCGAGGTGGGGATGGGGCCGTAGACGTGGGGGAACAGGTCGCCGTCGGCGGGTTCGTAGCGGACCGGGGCGTCGAGTGCGGACACGTCGATGACCAGCAGGGCCAGGGTCGCCGGGTCGGTGTCGGCGTAGAAGCGCGACAGGACGCCCCGCGCCTGGTCCAGGTCGGCGGAGCAGTGGATGAAGCCCTCCTCGTCCAGGGTGCGGCCCAACGTGGACATGGTGTACGACACACCCGTGGCGCGGGCCTCTTCCCAGCGGGCGATCTCGGCTATGTGCAGGAGAGTTTCGGACATCGTGAGCGAGCCTACGGCGGGAGGGTGCTCAGGTGGACCGCGGATGTCATAGACTCTGGGCAGACCCCTCGCACGGCGTCATCCTGTGAACCTCCCCAGGGCCGGAAGGCAGCAAGGATAAGCAGGCTCTGTCGGGTGTGCGGGGGGTCCTTTTCGCTTCTGACGCTCTGCTTCTTCCAGGAGGGCGGGCCCCATGAGTCTGGCTCTGTACCGCAAGTACCGGCCAGCGACGTTCGCCGAGCTCAAGGGGCAGGAGCACGTCGCCGAGCCGTTGCAGCAGGCCCTGCGCAACGGGCGCATCAACCACGCCTACCTGTTCAGCGGGCCGCGCGGCTGCGGCAAGACCTCCAGCGCCCGGATCCTGGCGAGGTCCCTCAACTGCGAGCAGGGGCCCACCCCCGAACCGTGCGGCAAGTGCGACTCGTGCGTCGCGCTGGGGCCGACGGGGAACGGCCACATCGACGTCATCGAGATCGACGCCGCTTCGCACGGTGGTGTCGACGACGCCCGTGACCTGCGGGAACGGGCCTTCTTCGCCCCCGTCGCCGCGCGCTTCAAGGTGTACATCATCGACGAGGCGCACATGGTCACCCGCGAGGGTTTCAACGCGCTGCTCAAGCTCGTCGAGGAACCCCCGCCGCACCTGAAGTTCGTGTTCGCGACGACCGAGCCCGAGAAGGTCATCGGGACCATCCGGTCGCGGACCCACCACTACCCGTTCCGGCTGATCCCGCCCGGCGTGCTCACGCAGCTCGTCGAGGAGATCCTCCGGTCCGAGAACGTCCCCTACGAGGAGGCCGCGCTGCCGCTGGCGGTGCGGGCGGGCGCCGGGTCGGCGCGGGACACCCTGTCGATCCTGGACCAGCTGCTGGCCGGGTCGGACGAGAAGGGCATCACCTACGCGCGGGCCGTGTCGCTGCTGGGCTACACCGACTCGGCGCTGCTGGACGAGGTCGTCGAGGCGTTCGCGGCGCGGGACGGCGCGAAGGTGTTCGCGGCCGTCGACCGGGTCGTGGAGAGCGGGCAGGACCCGCGCCGGTTCGCCACCGATCTGCTGGAGCGCCTGCGCGACCTGGTCATCCTCGCGAACGTCCCCGAGGCCGGGGGCAGCGGCCTGCTCAACGTCCCCTCCGACGAGCTCGAACGCATGAAGCGGCAGGCCGCCGCGATGGGCCCGGGCGAGCTGACCCGCGCCGCCGACCTGCTGCACTCCGGCCTGACCGAGATGCGGGGCGCGACCTCGCCCCGGCTGCTGCTGGAGCTGATCGCGGCCCGCATCCTGCTGCCCGCCGCGTACGAGGACGAGGCGTCGCTGTTCGCGCGCCTGGACCGGCTGGAACGGCAGGCCCAGAGCGGCGGGTTCGCCTCCGCCCCGGCCCCGGCGGCCGCTCCCGCTCAGCCGCCCGCCCCGGCTCCGGCCCCCGCCCCGGCCCCGGTTCCGGCCGCGACCGTCCCGGCTCCGGCTCCCAGCCCCGAGCCGCCGCGCCCG
>NZ_BCQR01000292.1 GCF_001552175.1 Actinomadura kijaniata NBRC 14229 | reverse complement strand
CCCCCGCGTACGCCGCGCCCGCCGCCCCGGCGGCCCCGGCCCGGCCGGGCGGCGGCGGGCACCGGCTGCGCTTCACGCCGGTCGCGCCCAACAAGGACGACAAGGTCACCGTGCCCGACGGGTACGAGGCGTCGGTCGTGGTGCGCTGGGGCGACCCGGTGCTGCCGGGCGCGCCGAAGTTCGACTTCGACCGGCAGACGCCCGAGGCGCAGGCCAGGCAGTTCGGCTACAACTGCGACTTCGTCACGTTCTTCCCGCTGGGCCGCGACCGCGCGCTGCTGTGGGTGAACCACGAGTACACCGACGAGGAGCTGATGTTCCGCGGCTACCAGGGCGGGGCGGCCGCGACCGAGCAGCAGATCCGGATCGCGATGGCCGCGCACGGCGGCTCGGTCGTGGAGATCGAGCGCGTCGGACGCACCGGCCGGTGGAAGCTGGTCACCCGGGGCCGCCGCCGCTTCAACCGGCGCGTCACCGCCCACACGAGGATGGTCCTCACCGGCCCGGCCGCCGGGCACCCGCTGCTGCGCACCGCCGCCGACCCGCGCGGCCGCGAGGTGTACGGCATGCTGAACAACTGCGCCGGCGGCGTCTCCCCGTGGGGCACGATCCTCACCGCCGAGGAGAACTTCAACCAGTACTTCGTGGCCACCAACGGCGTCTCCGCCGAGGTCAAGCCCGCGTTCGACCGGTACGGCATCCCCACGAACGTCCCCGGGGACAGCCGCCGCTGGGACCGCGTCGAGGAGCGCTTCGACCTGTCCAAGCACCCCAACGAGGCCAACCGCTTCGGCTGGATCGTCGAGATCGACCCGTTCGACCCGCACTCGGCCCCGCGCAAGCGCACCCACCTCGGCCGCTTCAAGCACGAGGCCGCCAACAGCACCCTGTCGCGGGACAAGCGCGCCGTCATCTACATGGGCGACGACGAGCGCTTCGACTACATCTACAAGTTCGTGTCGTCGGGCCGGTACGTGCCGGGCTCGCGCCGCCACAACATGAAGCTGCTGGACCACGGCACCCTCTATGTGGCGAAGTTCACCGGCGACAGCCCCCAGGCGGAGATCGACGGCTCCGGGAAGCTCCCCTCCGACGGCGCCTTCGACGGGTCCGGCGAGTGGATCCCGCTGGTGCGCGGCGACCGGAGCTTCGTGCCGGGCATGACGGCCGCCGAGGTGCTCGTCCACACCCGGCTGGCCGCCGACAAGGTCGGCGCGACCAAGATGGACCGCCCCGAGGACATCGAGCGCAACCCGAGGACCGGCGCGATCTACGTCGCGCTCACCAACAACACCCGCCGCACCCCCGCGCAGGTCGACGAGGCCAACCCGCGCCCGGCCAACAAGCACGGCCACATCCTGGAGATCGTGGAGCGGGGGAACGACGCGGGCGCGACGACGTTCCGGTGGAGCGTCCCGCTGGTCGCCGGGGACCCCAAGGACCCCGCGACCTACTTCGCCGGGTACGACAAGTCGAAGGTCAGCCCGATCTCCTGCCCGGACAACCTGACGTTCGACTCCGACGGCAACCTGTGGATCTCCACCGACGGCAACGCGCTGGGCTCCAACGACGGCCTGTTCGCGATGCCGGTGCAGGGCCGGGAGCGCGGCCACGTCCGGCAGTTCCTCACCGTCCCCTACGGCGCGGAGACCTGCGGACCGCTGATCACCAAGGACCAGAAGACGGTGTTCGTCGCGGTCCAGCACCCCGGCGAGATCACCGGCGCCAGCCCCGACAAGCCCGCCAGCCGCTGGCCCGACGGCGACCAGCCGCGCCCGTCGGTGGTGTCGGTCTGGCACGCGCGGGGGCGTGACATCGGCGCCTGACCCGGTTCCCCCCTCTGCCAGAATCGATCATGTGTGGCGAGGGGGGATCGGATGAACAAGAAGGCGGTGTCGGGCCTCGGTCTGGGCCTGGTCCTCGGGGTCCTCATCGGGGCGGCGCTCGCGGCCGTGATGGAGAACACGGCGTTCGGCATGGCCATCGGCCTCACGCTGGGCGTCGCCCTGGGCTCCTCCCACGCCAAACGATGACCGTCCGGGCGAGGAAACCATGACACGGCGACGTGCGTCCCATCCCCGTTCGCGGTGACCACGACCAAGGGGTGGGCATGGAGGACGGCAGGGACGAGAGGGCGGGCGCGCGGCGGGCGTCGGGGCTCGGCGTCGGGCTCGCGCTCGGCGCGGCCCTGGGCCTCGCGCTGGGCGACCTCGCCCTCGGGCTGCCCCTCGGGCTGCTGTTCGGCGTCGCCGTCGGTCACGGCCTCGGCGGGAAGCGCTGAACCCGACGGGGTGGGATCGCAGGCTGCTGTGGCAGGCGGCCTCGCTGCTCTCCCCGGACCTGCGGGACGCGGCCCGGGCGGAGCTGCCCCACCCGTCCCCCCGGCCCCCGGCGCGGCCGGTCGCCGAGGTCGCCGAACGGCTGCGCGCGGTCTCCTCGGTGCTGGACGGCGACGCCGTCCTGGACACGTCGGGGCCGCTGGACTGGGCGGGGCTGGCGGCCGAGCACCGGCGCGCGCCGTTCGGCCGGGTGCAGCGCCGGGTCCTGGTCGCGCGGACCGACTGCCCCGAGGCGTTCGTCACGGAGCTGCTGACGCCCTGGGACAGCGGGGTCGCCAACCGGCTCGTCATGCGCCGGGCGCCGGCGCCCCGGTGGGCGATCCGGGCCGCGGCGGAACGGATCGGGGAGATGCGCCCGTCGTTCCTGCGGGCCGAGCTGTCCCAGAGGAACGTGGAGGAGATGATCCTCGGCACGCCGCACCTGAACCTGCTGGTGCGCGCGGTCGACGGCTACGACCACAACCACCACCGGCAGGTGCGCGCGTTCTGGGAGTGCGCGGGCGTGCTGCTGTGGAGCCGCCTCGGGGACGACCGGTCCGCCTGGCTGGCGGCCTCCGCGTCGCTCCCCGGGCACCCCTGGACGTTCGACCACCTCGTGCGCGTGGCGCGGCGGCGCCCGGCCGTGCCCGCCGAACGCGCCGACCTGCGCGTCCTGGCCCAGGCCCCCGACGCGGTGCTGACCGGGGTGGCCGCCGGGCTGCCCGACCGGACGCTGGGCGCGATGGCGGATCCCGCCCGGAGCCTGCGGGCGCGGGGCGTGTTGACGGCCATGATCGTGGACCGGCTCGCCGAGTCCGGGGTGCCGCCCCGCGAGCTGTTCGCGCGCTGGACCTACGGCTCCCGGTGCGAGCCCGCGACGCGGGTGTGGGCGCACGGGCTGTACCCGTCGCTGGACTCGACCAACCGGAGCGCGGCCGTCTACGACGTGCCCCTGCGCCGCATGCTGGCGGCCCGTTTCCCGGCGCGGCGGCCCACGGACCTGATCGCGGCGCTGCGGTCCTGCCCCGACGCGATCAGGGCCGAGGCGCTGCTGACGGCGGCGTGCGGCGAGCAGGGCTCACCCGACTGGCGCGCGCTGGTCCGGGCCCAGCGGCGGAGATCGCTGCCGGACCACGTCCTGGGCGCCCTGGCCGCCCGCGCGGGCTTCCCCGCGCGGCTCGCCCGGGCCCTGCCCACCCGCGGCTCGACCGGCCTGCGCGAGCTGGTGGCGTCCCAGAGTCCGGAGGCGGCCCGCGCCGCCGTGACCGCGCTGCACAGGATCCACAACGCCGAGGGCGTGCTGAACCGGATCCACGCCACCGGCGTCCTGCCGGACGAGGAGGTCCTGGCGATCGGCCGTCCCGCCCGGGACGTCCTCGTGTTCGCCTACTCCCTGTCCCACCGGACCACCCCGGCCGAGGACCGGTTCCTCGGCGGCCTCGTCCGGCTCGTGGAGGAGGCCGCGCGCGAGGCGCCGCCGGGCTTCTGGACGGCGCTGCTGGACCTGCTGCCGGACTTCGGGGGAACGCTGCCGGAACTGCTCGCCGCCGCCCGCGAACGGCCCTGAGACTGGTTCCGGGGCACTAGCGCCGGGCCCGCCGTTGGGTGCCCCGGCTTCTATCGACCCGGTCCCGTTGCGCCCAGGATGGGACGCGTTCCTCCACCGAGGCCGGCGCGAGGGCCGTGAGCGGTCGGTCGCGCCGTCCGACCGCTCCGCGGGGGAGCGATGCGGGAGAACACGAAGGCGCCCGGCCTCCGACGAGGAGGACGGGCGCCTTCGCGCCCGGGCGTCAGCTCGCGTAGCTCGGGAGCGTGTGCTCGTGGGCCTCGCGCAGCTCCAGCAGCGGGACCGAGAACAGCTCGTGCTCGCCCTCCGCGCCGTAGCCGTTGACCGTCAGGGCGTCGCCGCCCGCCACGCCGATCTGGGTGACCGGGACCCCGGCCTGCTCGCACAGGGCCGCCAGGCGGGCCTCGCCGCCGGGGCGGACCGCGACCATGGCACGGGCCACCGACTCGCTGAACAGCGCCACGAACGGGTCCCCGGCCAGCGTGATCCGCGCGCCGAGCCCGCCGCGCAGGCAGGACTCGACCAGCGTCTGCGACAGGCCGCCGTCGGACAGGTCGTGCGCGGCGGTCAGCAGGCCCTCCCGCATCGCGGCGATCAGCACCGAGGCCAGCGCGGCCTCGGCGGCCAGGTCCACCTTCGGCGGCAGGCCGCCCAGGTGGCCGTAGACGACGTGCGCCCATTCGGAGCCGCCGAACTCCTCACGGGTCTCGCCCAGCAGCGCGATCGTCGCGCCCTCGGAGGTCAGCGACATGTTCACGCGGCGGCGGACGTCGTCGTGGACGCCCAGCACGCCGATGACCGGCGTCGGGTTGATCGGCTGGTCGCCGGTCTGGTTGTAGAACGACACGTTGCCGCCGGTCACCGGGACGCCCAGGTACTGGCACGCGTCGGCCAGACCCTCGACGGCCCTGGCGAACTGCCACATCACGCCCGGGTCCTCCGGCGAGCCGAAGTTCAGGCAGTTGGTGACGGCCAGCGGGCGGGCGCCGGTGGCGGCGACGTTGCGGTACGCCTCCGACAGCGCCAGCTGCGCGCCCGCGTACGGGTCGAGGCGGGTGTACCGGCCGTTGCCGTCCAGCGACAGCGCGATGCCGAGGCCCGTCTCGTCGTCGATGCGGACGACGCCGGCGTCCTCCGGCATCGCGAGGACGGTGTTGCCCAGCACGTACCGGTCGTACTGCGACGTCACCCAGGTCTTGCTGGCCAGGTTCGGCGAGCCGGCCAGCCACAGCACCGTGCGGCGCAGCTCGTCGCCCGAGGTCGGGCGGGTGAGGCGGCCGGGCGTGTCGGCCTGGAGCGCGCCCAGGTCGGCGGGCGGCGCGAACGGCCGCTCGTACACCGGGCCCTCGTCGGCGGCGGTGCCCGGCGGGATGTCCACGATGGTCTCGCCGCGCCAGGTCATCACCAGGCGGCCGGTGTCGGTCACCTCGCCGATGACGGTGGCGGGGATCTCCCACCGGCCGCAGATCTCCATGAACCGCTCGACCTTGGCGGGCTCGACGACCGCCATCATGCGCTCCTGCGACTCGCTCATGAGGATCTCCTCAGGGCGCAGGGTCGAGTCGCGCAGCGGAACGGCGTCCAGGTCCACGTGCATGCCGCCGGTCCCGGCCGCCGCCAGCTCGGTGGTGGCGCAGGACACCCCGGCCGCGCCGAGGTCCTGGATGCCGACGACCAGGTCCTCGCCGAACAGCTCCAGGCAGCACTCGATCAGCAGCTTCTCGGTGAACGGGTCACCGACCTGCACGCTGGGCCGCTTGGCGTGCGACTCGTCGTCGAAGCTCGCCGAGGCCAGCACCGACGCGCCGCCGATGCCGTCGGGGCCGGTCAGCGCGCCGAACAGGATCACCTTGTTGCCGGGGCCGGGGGCCGTGGCGCGCTTGATGTCCTCGTGCTTCATCACGCCCACGCACAGGGCGTTCACCAGCGGGTTCTGGGCGTAGCAGGCGTCGAAGACGGTCTCGCCGCCGATGTTGGGCAGGCCCAGGGAGTTGCCGTAGCCGCCGATGCCCGCCACGACGCCCGGCAGCACGCGCTGGGTGTCGGGCGCGTCGGCGGGGCCGAACCGCAGCGAGTCCATCACGGCGACCGGGCGCGCGCCCATCGACATGATGTCGCGGACGATGCCGCCGACGCCGGTCGCCGCGCCCTGGTAGGGCTCGACGTAGGACGGGTGGTTGTGCGACTCGACCTTGAACGTGACGGCCCAGCCGTTGCCGATGTCGACGACACCGGCGTTCTCGCCCATGCCGACCAGCAGCGCGTCGGTCCTGGGGGCCTTGCTGCCGAACTGGCGCAGGTGCACCTTGGACGACTTGTAGGAGCAGTGCTCGCTCCACATCACCGAGTAGATCGCCAGCTCGGCGGAGGTGGGGCGGCGGCCCAGGATGTCCCGGACCCGCCGGTACTCCTCGTCGTTCATGCCGAGCTCGACGTAGGGCTGCCTGCGGTCCGGGGTCCGGGCCGCGACCGCGACGGTGTCGGTCCCGAGGTCCGGCTCGGCGTGCGCGGCGGGAGCCGGGGCCGCGGGGACCGGGGCGGCGGGGGCCGCGGCGGGCTCGGGCAGCGGGACCTCGGCCTCGTAGTCGGCCGGGAGCGCGACCTGCGGGCCGGACGCGTCGGGTCCGGCCGGGACGGGCCGCGGCTCGGCGGGCCGTTCCGGCGGGACCGAGGTGCCCTCGGCGGCCAGCGCCTGCACGAAGTCGCGGACGGCGCCCTCGGGGTGCCCG
>NZ_BCQR01000291.1 GCF_001552175.1 Actinomadura kijaniata NBRC 14229 | reverse complement strand
CACGCCGCCGAGCGCGGCCGCGACGGTCGCGGGCGCGGCGTCCGGGGCCCGGCACACGGCGGAGCCGACCTCGGCGGCCGCGTCCGCCAGCTCGCCGGGCGTGCCGCCGGTCAGCAGGACCCGCGCGCCGCCCTCCACCAGGAGCTTGGCGACGGCCAGCCCGGCGCCGGTCGCGCCGCCGATGACCAGGGCCCGCAGCCCCGCGTACTTCGTCATGGCAAGGACTGTGCCGCCGGGCGCTTCGGGCCGGCTGACGGTCGGCTGACGGCCGTTCCCCGGCGCTGTGTACGGTGCAGACCATGCGGTTCGGGGTGCTGGGTCAGCTCGCGGTGTGGGACGACCGGAACGAGCCGGTCCACGTCCCCGAGGCCAAGGTCCGGGCGCTGCTGGCCGACCTGCTCGTCCACGAGGGACGGCCGGTCCCTGCGGACCGGCTGATCGACGACCTGTGGGGCGACGCCCCGCCCGGCAACCCCGCCAACGCCCTCCAGGCCAAGGTGTCCCAGCTGCGCCGCGCGCTCGGCCGCGACCGGGTGGCGCACGAGGCCGCCGGGTACCGGCTGCGGCTCGACGCCCCGGCGGACGTGGACGCCGAACGGTTCCGCGCCCTCGTCGAGCGGGCGCGGGACGTCCCCGACCCGGCGGCGCGGGCGGCGCTGCTGACCGAGGCCCTGGAGCTGTGGCGGGGCCCGGCGTTCGCGGACTTCGCCGACGCGGGGTTCGCGCGGGCGGCGGCCGACCGGCTGGACGAGCAGCGCCTGGCCGTGCTGGAGGAGCGCGCCGAGGCCCGGCTCGCGGCGGGCGACCACGTGCTGCTCGTCGGGGAGCTGACCGACCTGGTGGCCCGGCACCCGCTGCGCGAGCGCCTGCGCGCCGCCCACATGCGCGCCCTGTACCTGGCGGGCCGCCAGAGCGAGGCGCTGGACTCCTACGCCGGGCTGCGCGCCCGGCTGGCCGAGGAGCTGGGCGTCGATCCCGGCCCGGAGCTGGCCGCCCTGCACCAGGCGATCCTGCGGCAGGACCCCTCGCTCGCGCCGCCCGCCACCGGCCCCCAGGCCCCGCCGCTGCCCGCGCCGCTCACCCCGCTGATCGGCCGGGACCTCACCCTGGCGGAGGTGGAACGGCTCCTGGACGGCGCCCGGCTGGTCACGCTGACCGGGCCGGGCGGGGTCGGCAAGACGCGGCTGGCGGTCGAGGCCGCCCACCGGCTCTCCCCCGGCTCCCCCGACGGCGTGTGGCTGGTCGAGCTGGCCGGGCTGGGCGTCGGCGACGACGTCGCGCGGGCCGTCGCCGCCGTCCTCGGCGTCCGCGACGACGCGCCGGACGCCGCCCCGCTCGCCGAACGGCTCGCCGCCGCCCTGCGCGACCGCCGCCCGCTGCTGGTGCTGGACAACTGCGAGCACGTCGTCCGGTCGGCCGCCGCGCTGGCCGACCGGCTGCTGCGCGCCGTTCCGGGGCTGCGGATCCTCGCCACCGGCCGCGAGCCCCTCGACGTGGCGGGCGAGACCGTCCTGCCGGTGGAGCCGCTGCCGACCGCCGACGCGGTGCGGCTGTTCACCGAACGCGCCCGCGCCTCGGCCCCCGGCGTCGCCCTCGACGCCGACGCGGTCACCGAGATCTGCGAGCGCCTCGACGGCATCCCGCTGGCGCTGGAACTGGCCGCGACGCGGGTGCGCGGGCTGGGCGTGCGGGAGCTGGCGGCGCGGCTGGAGAACCGGTTCCGGGTGCTGACCTCGGGGCGGCGCGGCGCGCCGGAACGCCAGCAGACCCTGCGCGCGGTGATCGACTGGAGTTGGGAGCTGCTGAGCGCGCCCGAGCGGATCGTGCTGCGCCGCCTGTCGGTGCACCGCGACGGCTGCACTCTGGAGGCCGCCGAGGCGGTGTGCGCCGGGGACGGCGTGGCCCCCGAGGAGGTCCTCGACCTGGTGACCCGGCTGGTGGACCGGTCCCTGGTCGTCATGGTGGACGGCGCGGCGGGGCCGCGCTACCGGCTGCTGGAGTCGGTGGCGGCGTACGCGGGCGAGCGCCTGCGGGAGATGGAGGACCACCACGCCGCCCGCCACCGTCACCTGCGGTACCACCTGGACCTCGCCGAACGCGCCGAACCCCGGCTCCGGGGCGCCGGGCAGCGCGAATGGCTCGGCCGCCTGGACGCCGAGGCCGCCAACCTGCGGGCCGCGCTGGGCGAGGCGATCGCGCGGCGGGGTCCCGAGGCCCCCCGCCTGGTGAAGGCCCTGTGCTGGTGGTGGCTGCTGCGGGGCCGCCTCGCCGAGGGCCGCGCCCACCTGGCGTCGGCGCTACGGGACTGTCCCCCGGACCCGGAGGTCCGGGAGCTGTACCGGGCGTTCCGGCTGCTGACCGGCGACCCGCCGGCCGCGGACGAGGACGCGACGGCCATGCCCGCGTCCGCCGGCGCGGAGTCCGCGAGGGCGGCGTGGCTGCACGCGTTCGGGCTGTTCCACGCCGGCGCGCTCGCCGCCAGCGAGGACCTGGTCGCCCGCGTCCTGGACGCCTGCGACGACGAGTGGACCACCGCCGCCGCGCTCGGCCTGCGCGCCATGCACGCGCTGGTCCGGGGCGACCTCGGCGCCGTCGAACGCGACGGCCGCCGCAGCGCCGGGATGTTCCGCGCGCTCGGCGACCGGTGGGGCGAGCTCCAGTCCGTCACCCCGCTGGCCTCCCTCGCCGAGATCCGGGGCGACTACGCCGAGGCCGAGCGCCTCCAGCGCGAGGGCCTGAGCATCGCCCGCGAGCTGGACCTGGCCGCCGAGGTCTCGGCCCGCACCTCCGGGCTGGGACGGCTGGCGCTGCTCGCCCACGACTGGGACCGCGCCCGCGACCTGCACGAACGCGCCCTGCGCCAGGCCGCCGAGCAGGGGTACGTCTACGGCGAGCTGCACGCGCTGATGGGCCTGGCGCTGGGCGCGCGCCGCTCCGGCGACCTGGCCGCCGCCGAACGGCACCTGACCCGCATCCGCGACGAGCACACGTCCTCGGAGATCGGCGAGCACCTGCTGGCGGCCGAGTTCGGGTTCCTCGCCGAGATGCGCGGGAACGCCGCCGAGGCCGCCGAGCACCACCGGCGCGGTCTGAAGATCGCCCGGTCGGTCGCCGAGCCCCGCGCCGTCGCCCTGTCCCTGGAGGGCCTGGCGGGCGCGGCGGTCCTCGCCGGGGAGCCCGAGCGCGCCGCGCTGCTGCTGGGCGCGGCCGACGCGGCGCGCCGGTCGGTGGGCGCCCCGCTGCCGCCCGGCGAACGCCTCGACGTCGACCGGATCACGGCGGCGGCGACCCGGGTCCTCGGCGCGGCGGCGTTCGCGGCGGCGTTCCGGGAGGGCGGCTACTGGTCGGCGGGCTCGTGGCCGCCGCCCGGCACCACCACACCGGACTCGTAGGCCAGCATCACCGCCTGCGCGCGGTCCCGCAGCCCCAGCTTCGTGAACACGCGCGCCACGTGCGTCTTCACCGTGTGCTCACTGACCACCAGCTTCCGGGCGATCTCGCCGTTGGACAGGCCGCCCGCGATCAGCGTCAGCACCTCGGTCTCCCGGGCCGTCAGCGTCGACAGCTCCGCCGGGGCCTGCGGGCGCCGCCGCCGCTGCCGGGTGAACTCGCGGATCAGGCGGCCCGTCACCTGCGGGGCCAGCAGCGAGTCCCCGCGCGCCACCACCCGCACCGCCGACACCAGCTCCTCGGCGGTGGCGTCCTTCAGCAGGAAGCCGCTCGCCCCGACCGCCAGCGCCTCGTAGACGTACTCGTCCACGTCGAACGTCGTCAGCACCAGCACCCGCGCCCCGCCGTCCACCGAGGACGCCCACGGCTGCGCCAGGATCCGCCGGGTCGCCTCGATGCCGTCCATCCCCGGCATCCGGATGTCCATGACGACCACGTCGGGGCGGTGCGCCTCGGCCAGCCGGACGGCGTCGCGGCCGTCGGCGCCCTCGCCGACGACGGTGATGTCGGGCTGGGCGTTCAGCAGCGCCGCGAACCCGGCCCGCACGATGGTCTGGTCATCGACGATCAGCACCTTGATCATTACGAGCCGGTTCCTCCCTCGACTGCGGGGTCAGCGGAAGCTCGGCCTCCACCACGAACCCGCCCTCGGTGACCGGTCCGGCGGAGAAGCGCCCGCCCAGCATGGTCGCACGTTCCCGCATCCCCACGAGACCGTGCCCGCCGGGTCCGGCCCCGTCCGGCCCGGCCCCCTCCCCCGGGGGAACGGCGGGCTGCACGCGGGTCCGGTCCGGATCGGGGACGGTGGCCTGCGGGTCCAGTACGGCGGTACGGGAGCCGAACGCCTCCCGGTTCAACACCATCGTGGGAGCGTGCGCCCCGTCGTCGAGGACCCGCACCGCCAGCCGGTCGGGCAGGTACGTCAGCTCGACGTGGACCTCCGAGCCGGGCGCGTGCCGCCGGGCGTTCGTCAGCGCCTCCTGGACGATCCGGTACGCCGACAGCTCCACCGTCGTGGACAGCGCGCGCGGGTCGCCGCGCACCTCCAGGTCCACCCGGCCGCCCGCGCCCCGGTGCTGGTCGATCAGCTCCGGCAGCCGGTCCAGCCGCGGCTGCGGGGCCGAGTCCGGCTCGGGCCGGGCGTCGGCGCGCAGCACGCTCAGCAGCCGCCGCATCTCCACCAGCGCCTCCCGGGCCGTCTTCGCGATCTCCGCGTAGCCCTCGCGGGCCTGCGGCGACAGGCCGTCCATGGTGTAGGGCGCGGTCTCCGCCTGCACGGCGATCATGGAGACGGAGTGGGCGACGACGTCGTGCAGCTCGCGGGCGATGCGGGCGCGTTCGCGCATCACGGCCTGCTCGCGCTGCACGGCGGTCAGCCGGGTGAGGGTCTCGTTGTTGCGCTCCTGCGCGACGGCCTCGGCGTGGTCGGCGGCCTCCACGGTGCGGCGCGCGTCGCCCAGGCCGATCGCGGCCAGCACCGCCACCACGGCGGCGGGCCAGGGCACCCGGTCCAGGCTGGAGGTCGCCAGGTACACCACCGCGACGGTCGCGGCGCTGCCGACCGCCAGCACCCCCGCCGACTGGCGCGGCAGCTGCCGTCCCAGGCAGTACAGCGTGTACAGGGCCGCGAACGTGGTGGTCACCAGCAGGGTCTGCCCGGTCAGCAGGCTCGCCGCGAACGCCCCCAGCACCACCGCCGCCACCGGCCGCAGGTACTCGCGCCGCCACACCAGCGGCAGCGTCGCCGCGAGCGCGAACCCGCCCGCCACGCTCACCGGCGTCCGGACCTGCGGCGTCAGCTCGGCGACCGCCGCCAGGGCGAGGGCCAGGCCGGTCAGCGGCGCGAACCACCAGGACCGGTGGGCCTCCGCCCAGATGTTGATCCACCGGGGCAGCGGCGCGGTGACCGTGCTCGACGGCGCCGGGCCCCCGCCGGGGCCGCCCGCCCGCGGGCCGCGCCCGGTGAGCTTCGCGCCGATCCGGCGGCCGAGCGGGCGCAGCAGCGTTCCGATCCCGGTCAGCATCCACAGCAGCAGTTGCCCGACGCCCGCGACGATGCGGCCCGACAGTCTCCACGCGTGGTGGGCGAGGGCGGGGCCGAATCCGGTCGGGGCGCGTCGGTCGGTGGTCCGGTCGATGCGGTCGTCGCTGGTCACGTTCCCATGGTGACCGCTCGGACCCCCGTTTCACCTCACCATGCGGAGTTATGCGGACAGGCGGAATCCCTCTGGAGGACGACCTTCGGTCCCTCCTTCAGGGGGACGCCCCGGGGCCCGGCGGCCGCGTAATGTCTTCATCGTGACCGGCACGGCGGTCCCGCCGACGTAGGGGGTACGGCGGACCGCCAGGTCACACCAGAACCGCCCGGAATTCAGGGGCCGGGCGGGGACCGATGGGAAGGCTCCCTCGCCGGGCGGCCGTGCCAGTGCCCCTCGGGGCGCGAACGGTCATGTCCTGGGCTGGGGTCGACCGGACGCGGACGGCCGCTCCGGCGAGGGAACGGCCTTCCCACGACACACTCCAGGGTGACCAAGGCCACATCCGGCCGTCACCCATACCCGTTCCTTTGCTCACGGAACGCGCCCACCCGGCGGCCCGTTGACACATCTCCCGGAGAATCAGACGCGGGGGATCGACCATGCCACTTCTCCGCCGAAACCACGCCGCCCCGCCACGCAAGACGAGACGGGACGCGCCAACACGGGACGCGACGACGTCCACCGGGCTCGCCGGGCTCACCACGACCACCGCGCTCGCCGCACCCACCACGCTCGCCGCGCCGGCCGCGTTCACCGCCGCGTTCGCCACCGTGCTCACTGCCGCGTTCGCCGCCGTCCCGGCGCACGCCGAGTGCCGCTGCTGGCGCTTCGTCCGCCCGGAGGGGCGCCCGCCGGACGCCGTCCTGACCGAGATCACCACCCCGGCCGAACGGGCCGCCTGGGCCGTCGGGCAGAAGGGCGGCGCGCCGTTCGCCCTGGCCTGGAACGGGGCCCGCTGGACCGAGACGGCCCTGCCCGTCCCCGCCGGGACCACGCTGGAGGGCGTCTCCGCCGCCACCGCCCGCGACGCCTGGGCCGTGGGCGCGTCCGGCGGCACCGCCCGCCTGGCCCGCTGGGCGGACGGCCGCTGGACGCCCGCCGCCTTCGCGGGGACCCCGCGCGCCGTGGACGCCCGCACCCCCACCGACGCGTGGATCGCCGGGAGCGCGCGGG
>NZ_BCQR01000290.1 GCF_001552175.1 Actinomadura kijaniata NBRC 14229 | reverse complement strand
GCCGGAGGCGTGGGCGCGACCGGCACCGGCACCGCCGCCGGGGCCACGGCGGGCAAGGGCGTGCTGGCCACCGCCACCGGCAAGGCCGCGCTCGCCGTCGCCGGAACGGCCGTCGTCGCGTCCGGCGCGTTCGTCGCGGTCCAGGCGACCGGCGACGACCGGCCGACGCGTCCGGCCGCCACCGCCGCGCCCACCGCCGTGGTGCGGGTCGCGTCCCAGTCCCAGACCCAGACGGTCGCGTCCCTTCCGATCCAGCTCGACAACGCGCAGTACGTCACGGTCAGCGGCCTGCGCGACACCGCGCTCCAGCAGCGCGTCAACACCGCCCTGCGCGCGCCCGTCGACCGCGCGCTGCGGATCGGCCGCCAGTTCGCCTCCGACCCGGCCGCCCGCCGGGCGTGCGCGGGCAAGCCGGAGAAGGTCCGCACCACCGTCGAGACCGGGCTGAGCGGTCCCCGCCTGCTGTCGGCGCGCTACGACCTGTTCTCCGACTGGTGCCAGTCGGCCGACGGGCAGCCGCCCGGTGAGGTCGTCACGGTCGACCTCACCACCGGCAAGCGCCTCACCGCCACCGACGTGTTCCGGGCCGAGACCCTCACCAAGGCGGGACTGGCGCGCCTGAAGCGCCTGGTCCCGGAGCGGAACCCCAACCCGGGCGACATGTCCTGGCATGAGCGGTGCCTGAGCGGCGAGGGGTTCACCCGCGCCCACCTGTCCCCCACCGTCGTGCCCGGCAACACGTCCGTGTCCGGTGACAACCCGCCGAGCCTCAGCGCGTTCCTCACCCCCACCAGGTTCGAGCTGGCGTGGTTCACCTCCGGCAGCGACGGGTGCCACCGGGGCCGGTTCGCCGCCCCCTACGGCAAGGTCCGCGAGCTGCTCAAACCCGAGTTCGCGGCGTTGCTGCCCGCCTGACCTCCACCGGTCCCGATCCTGACAAAAGCGGCGTGTTCTGGTTGCATGCCGCCATGGCCGACCACGAACACGCGGCGCGCTGGGCGGCGGAGGCGATCCGCCGCCTGGACGCCGAACGCGAGCACGCCCCGCCGACGCCGCTGGTCCGCTTCCCCCTGCCCGACGGCTGGGACGTCACGCTCTGGTTCAAGGACGAGTCGGCGCACCCGACCGGCAACCTCAAGCACCGGGCGGCGCGCGCGCTGTTCCGGCACGCCGTCGCCTCCGGCCGCGTCACCGAGGGCGCCTCGGTGGTGGAGGCGACCGGCGGCGGCGCCGCGCTGTCCCAGGCGTACTTCGCGCGGATGCTCGACCTGCCCTACACCGCCGTGATGCCCGGCGCGCCCGACCCCGCCCGCGCCGCGCCCGTCAAGGAGCTGGGCGGCGACTGCTGCTTCGTCACCCCGCCCCTGGCCGTCTACGAGGAGGCGCGGCGGCTGGCCGACGACACCGGCGCCTGCTACCTGGACCAGTTCACCTGGGCCGAACGGACGCTGGACTGGCGCGGTGACGACCTGGCCGGGGAGCTGTTCGGGCAGCTTCCGGGTCCGCCCGCCTGGCTGATCGTCGGCGCGGGCACCGGCGCGACCTCCGCCTCCCTCGGACGGCACATCCGTTCCCACGGGCTGCCCACGCGGCTGGCGGTCGTCGACCCGGAGAACTCCGCGTATTTCCCAGGTTGGGCTACGGGGGCGCGCGACTACGCGACCGGCATGCCGTCGCGCATCGAGGGCATCGGGCGGCCCCGCATGGAGCCGGGCTTCCTGCCGTCGCTGGTCGATCTGATGGTGACCGTGCCCGACGCCGCCAGCGTCGCCGCCGCCCGCGCGTTCCGGGCCGCCACCGGACGCCCGGTCGGCGGCTCCACCGGCACCAACCTGTGGGGCGCGCTGCACCTGGCCGCGGCGATGCGGGAACGCGGCGAGCGCGGAACGGTCGTCTCGCTGGTCTGCGACGCGGGCGACCGCCCCCTGCGCACCGTGCACAGCGACGAGTGGGCGCGGGACAAGGACCTCGACCCCGCGCCGTTCGCCGAACGGATCGACCGCCTCCTCGACGGCGGCCCCTGGGAGTGACCGGCCGGCGACGCCAGCCGGAACGGGAACCCCACGCGCCCCGGTGACGTCCCAGCCAACGAGCCGGACCACGGACCCGCCGCCAGGCGCGCGACCGCGCCCGGGTTCCGTACTCCAGGAGGGGGTCGCGATGGTGGCAGCCGAGGAAGCCCTCTCCCCCGGCCACCATCGTGCCGAGGTGCCGCGCCGCGCCGACCCGGCGCGCCGCAGGGTCGAGGAGCTGTGCCGTGTCGACCTGGTGCGGCGGGGCGTCGGCGTCGCCGTGCTGGCGGCGTCGCTGGGGTACCTCGGCTGGGCCGTGGCGGACGTGCCCGACGCGCCCTGGCTGTTCGTGCCGTTCCTGCTGGCCAACGCCTTCCTCGTCACGCTGCTGGGCATCACGGTCGTCAACAACTGGCAGCGCCGCCCGCCGGACGTGCCCGAGCCCGCCCCCTACGCCGCCCCGCACGTCGCGGTCCTCGTGCCCACCTACAACGAGCCGCCCGCCATGCTGCGCCGCACCCTGGAGAGCGTCCTGGACCAGCGGTGGCCGCACGACCGCCTCGTCCTCGTGGTCGGCGACGACGGGCACCGGCCCGCGATCCGCGCGATGGTCGAGGACCTCGCCCGCCGCCACCCGGCGGCCGTCGTCCGCTACCACCTGCCGCCGCGCAAGGGAGATCCCGACCGGCGCGGCTCCGCCAAGGACGGCAACCTCAACTCCATGCTCGCCCTCGTCGAGCGCGAGCACCCCGCCGCGGAGTTCGTCGAGACGCGCGACGCCGACGACCTGGTGGGCGACCCGGGGTTCCTGCACCTGACGGTCGGGCGGCTCGCGCACCGGCCGGACGTGGCGTTCGTGCAGACGGTCAAGGACGCCACGGTCAGCCCGGGCGACCCGTTCGGCAACCGGCGGCGCTTCTTCTACCGGGGCATCATGCTGTCGCGGGACCGCGCCGGCTCGGTGTTCCCGTGCGGCAGCGGCCTGGTGTGGCGGCGCTCGGCGCTGGAACGCATCGGCGGCTTCCCCACCTGGAACCTGGTGGAGGACCTGTACTCCGGGTACGTCGCCCTCCAGCACGGGCTGCGCGGCGAGTACCTGCCGGTCGCCGGGGCCGTCGGGCAGATCGCGCCCGAGGACGTCCCGAACGTCTACAAGCAGCTCGGCACCTGGGCGCTGGACACGCTGCGGATCTTCTTCTGGCGGTCGCCGGTCCGCGCGCCCGGCCTGACCGCGCGGCAACGCCTCCAGTTCCTGGAGATGGGCCTGTTCTACCTGTCGAGCCTCCCGTCGCTGGTGCTGATGCTCACCCCGGCGCTGTGCCTGCTCTCGGGCGTGCGGATGTTCCAGTCGGACGCGGTCGCGCACTTCACCTACTCGATGCTGTACGTCGCGCTCATCGGGCTGCACACGTTCGTGCTGGGCAACGGGGTGTCCTGGCAGGACGTGTTCCGGGCCAAGCAGATCTGGGTGGGGCTGACGTTCGTCTACGTCAACGCCTGCGTGCAGGCCCTCCGCTACGGCCCGCACCGCAAACCCGTCTACCGCGTGACCCGCAAGGAGCACCGCGCGGGGATCTACCTGCGGCAGGTCGCGCCGCAGATCGCCCTGCTCCTGCTGCTGGGGACGGCGCTGACCGTCCACCTGGCCCGGCAGTACGGCCGGGGCACGCTCGACGGCCTCGACCTGGGCTCGATCTTCTGGGTGCTGAACTACGGCGTCCTGCTGCTGTCCTTCATCCGGCTCAGCTGGTTCGGCGTCCGCCGCCCCGAACGCCCGGCGGCGGACCCGGTGCGCGTGGGCGTTCAGGAAACCTGAGAGGCGAACCTGAGAGGCGAACCGGCATGCTCCCCACCACGGACCACCTCGGCCCCCTCACCGAAGCCCAGGTCCAGCGGGCCCTGGACCGCTTCGGCCTGGGACGCCTGGTCTCCGCCGAGAAGGCCCCGCACGGCGGCTTCGGCCAGAACCTGTTCCTCACCACGGGGCGGGGCGACTACGTCCTGCGCGGCAGGCCGCACTACCGGGGCCAGTTCGAGGCCGAACGCTTCTACGCCGAGGCCCTGCGGCGGCACACGCGCGTGCCCGTCCCCTGGCCGTACCTGGTGGACGAACGCGCCGACGTCTTCGGCTGGCCGTACGTGCTCATGCCCCGGCTGGAGGGTCTCCACCTGTCCGACGGGGACACCCGCTCCGCGCTGGACCCCGCCCAGCGCGCCGGCGTGGCGCGGGCCCTCGGCGAGACCCTGGCCGAGATGCACACCCTCACGCGGGACCGTCCCGGCCGCTACCACCCCGTCGTGCGGCAGGTCGTCCCCCTGGAGCCGCCGGACGCCTCGGTCTGGGCGCTCCCCGACCCCGCCCCCGGACCGGACGCGGGGGAACCCTACGCCTCCTGGGTGACGTCCCGGACGCTGGCCAGGCTCAGGACCGCGCGCCGCCACCGCCCCTCCGCGACGACCCCCGACGACCTGGCCTGGGCCGGGGACCTGCTGTCCCGGAGCGCCCCGGCGCTGTCCCGGCCGTTCCGGCCCTGCCTGGTCATGGAGGACTTCAAGGAGGGCAACCTGGTGGTCGTCCACCGGGACGGGCGCTGGCGGGTCAACGGCGTCTTCGACCTGGCCCAGTCCTATTTCGGCGACGGCGAGACCGACGTCGCCCGGACGCTGTGCGCCTACCTGGACGAGCATCCGCCGACGGCGGCCGCGTTCCTGGACGCCCACCGCGCCGCGGCCCCGCCCCGTCCGGGCTTCGCCGAACGGGCCGGGGCCTACCTGCTGCTGGACCGGGCCCTGCTGTGGGAGTTCTTCCAGCGCCGGGCCCTGCGCTGGTGGCCGGAGACCTGGACCTTCCGCGACTGGGCCGGCCGCTACCTGTCGCTCATGGACGAGGTCCTCTGAACCGGCGGCCGGGAACGGGTCAGGGACGCCACTCGGGCCGGTACCCGGGATGGTCGGCGTAGGTCTGGGCGAGCAGCCGCAGCACCCGTTCCCGCGCCGACTGCGCGCCCTCGGCCTCCGCCGTCCGGCCCCTGCGCTCCAGCACCCAGGCGGCCTTCTCGTACTCGTCCAGGACGCCGCGCACCGCCTCGGCCCCCCGCAACGCGCGGGCCGGGTCGTGGCGGGCGATGTGCTCGGCGTAGGACTCGTTCTCCACCGACGCCACGAACCCCAGGCGGCCCCACGGCTCCCCGCCCTTCGCCGACGCGGTGTCGACGGTGACGTTCCCCGGCCCCTCGGTCCGCCACGGGGCCGCCGCGGCCGCCCGCGCGACCTGCTCGTCCCGGGCGACCCGCGCCCGCAGGAACTCCACCAGCTCCCGCATCACACCGCCCCGGCGCGGTAGACCACGACCGAGACCGCGATGTACTGCAGGACGTAGGCGGCGACCGTGAAGGCGTGGAACACCTCGTGGAAGCCGAACCAGCGGGGCGACGGGTCGGGACGGCGCAGCCCGTAGACCAGGCCGCCGAGGCTGTAGAGCACGCCGCCGAGCGCGACCAGCACCGCCACGACGATCCCGGTGCCCTCGATGAACTGCGGCACGAAGAACGCCGCCACCCAGCCCAGCCCGATGTACAGCGCGGTGTAGAGCCAGCGCGGCGCGTTGGTCCACAGGATCCGGAACAGCACGCCCGCCACCGCGCCGCCCCACACCACCGCCAGCACCAGCGTGCGGACCGTCCCCTCCAGGATCAGGTACGCGAACGGCGTGTAGGTCCCGGCGATGATGAGGTAGATGTTGGCGTGGTCGAAGCGCCGCAGCACCTCGGCGACGCGCGGCGACCAGCGGCCCCGGTGGTAGGCCGCCGACACCCCGAACAGCAGCGCCGACGTCAGCGCGTACACCGCCGCGCACAACCGGGCCGCCAGTGTCGGGCCGAGCGCCGTCAGCAGCACCCCCGCGACCAGGGCGACCGGGAAGGTCCCCAGATGGAGCCAGCCGCGCAGTCGGGGTTTCACCGCCTGGGCGATCTCGACCGGACGTCGCATCGACACCTCCTGATGTTCTCGTCGGTGCGATCAGCGTAACCCGGCTCCGACCCGGTGCCCCGGTGATTCGGCGCACCCTGGCCACCGCGGCGGGCACCGGCCTTGACGATGTAAGGTTCGGACTGATCCTTACGTGCGTCGAGGACGAGGAGTGCCGCGTGCAGATCGGGTTCGCCGTTCCGGTGTCGGGCGCCTGGGCCACGCCCGCCAACCAGGTGACGATCGCCCAGCGCGCCGAGGCGCTCGGCTACCGCTCGGTGTGGACGCTGCAACGGCTGCTCAACCCGGCCGGCTCCCCCGACCTGCCCTACCGCAACGTGGCCGACCCGCTCATCACCCTGGCCTACCTGGCGGCCCGCACCGAGCGGGTGCGGCTGGGCGTGGCGATCGTCAACATGCCGTTCGTGGCGCCGCCGGTGCTGGCCAAGCAGGCCGCCACCCTCGACCTGGTCTCCGGCGGGCGGCTGGACCTGGGGCTCGGGCTGGGGTGGATGCCCGAGGAGTTCGCGGCGGTGGGCGTGCCCATGGACCGGCGGGGCGCGCGCGGCGAGGAGTACCTGACGGCGCTGCGCGCGCTGTGGACCGGCGAGGTGGCCGAGCACCACGGCGAGTTCTACGACTTCCCGCCGGTGCGGATGGAGCCCGGGCCGGTGCAGCGGCCCGAGCCGCCGATCCTGCTGGGCGGCGCCG
>NZ_BCQR01000289.1 GCF_001552175.1 Actinomadura kijaniata NBRC 14229 | reverse complement strand
AGCGAGCTGGTTCATGCCGCGCTCGAGACCGCGCCGGGCCTCCTCGTCAAACGCGATCATCTTTGCAGCCATAGGGGCTCCAGTCCTTCCGGAACAGGTGGCCTTGAACGGATCGAGCCGACGCCCGCGACGGACGGTCCCCCTCCGGCGGCATCCATTCCGCCGACGGCTGGAGACCTCATCGTCCCGACCCAGACTGTGGACTTGTCACTCTCCACAGCAGAGTGCCAATGGTTTGTTTAGCACTCTACCCGGTCGAGTGCAAGCTGATGACCTCTCGTCCGAGGTCAGAGGTCGGTGTCCCGCCGCGGTGGTCTCCCCGTCCGCGCCCGGGCGGCCGGAGGGGGTCATGCCCGGCCGGGGTGATCGGCAATCGTGGTTCCTCCGCTGGTCAGCGGGGCGGCGGGACAGGACCGCGCGGGTAGCATGCCCTGGGACCAAGCGCGGAGGGACTGTTGAGCGATGCGGGGGGCGTGCCGAGCCCGGTCCAGGAGATGCTGGACGAGCTGCACACGCGGGTGCGGGGCGTCGACGCCGGTGAGGTCGCGACGTACATCCCGGCGCTCGGCAAGGCCGATCCGGCGCTGTTCGGGCTGGCGCTGGCGACCCAGGACGGGCACGTCTACACCGCCGGGGACGCGGACACCGGGTTCACGATCCAGTCGGTGTCCAAGCCGTTCGTGTACGCGCTCGCCCTGCACGACCGGGGCCTGAACGCCGTCCTGCGGCGGGTCGGGGTCGAGCCGACCGGCGAGGGCTTCGACGCGCTGCGGCTGGAGGCCGGAACCGGACGGCCGCTCAACCCCATGGTCAACGCCGGGGCGATCGTCACCGCGTCGCTGGTGGACGGCGACGACCACGGCCAGCGGTTCCAGCGGATCATCGACGGGCTGTCCGCGTTCGCGGGCCGCGAACTGCGGCTGGACCACGAGGTGCTGGCCTCCGAGGAGCGCACCGGCGACCACAACCGCGCCCTCGGGTACCTGCTGCGCAACGCCGGGGCGCTGCGGGGCGACGTCAACGAGGCCGTCGGCGTCTACTTCCGGCAGTGCTCGATCGTCGTGACCGCCCGCGACCTGGCCGTCATGGCGGTCACCCTGGCGGCCGGGGGCGTCAACCCGGTCACCGGGCGGCGGGTGGTCGGCGCCGACACCTGCGAGCACGTCCTGGCCGTCATGGCGACGTCGGGCACCTACGACTTCGCGGGCGAGTGGCTGCTGCGCACCGGCCTGCCCGCCAAGAGCGGGGTGTCGGGCGGACTGGTGGCGGCGCTGCCGTCGCAGCTGGGCATCGGCGTCTACAGCCCGCCGCTGGACCGGCGCGGCACCAGCGTCCGCGCCATCGCCGCGTGCCAGGAGCTGTCGGCGCGGTTCGGGCTGCACCTGATGCGGCCCGCGCAGCGCACCACGCCGGTGCTGCACCGGCTGCTGCGCGGCGACACGGTCTCCTCGCACCGCACCCGGCGGCATCTGGAGCGCGAGGCGCTGCGCCGCGACGGCCGGGCGATCCTGGCCTGCGAGCTCCAGGGCGACCTGGGGTTCACCGGCGCGGACACCGCCATCCGCGCGATCACCGACGAGCTGGACGGGGTGCGCTGGCTGGTGCTGGACCTGCACCGCGTCAACCGCATGGAGCCCGTCGCGGTGAACCTGCTGGACGGCTTCGCCGCCCGGCTGCGCGGGCGCGGCGTCGCGACGGTGGTGGCCGTCGACGCCGGGAGCGGCCCGCTGGCGGCGGCCGAGGCGTCGTTCGCGTCGCTGGACGAGGCGCTGGAGCACTGCGAGGACGCGCTGGTCGCGGCGGGACGGTCCGCGCGGCTGGACC
This sequence comes from Actinomadura kijaniata NBRC 14229, assembly GCF_001552175.1. Taxonomy (GTDB): domain Bacteria; phylum Actinomycetota; class Actinomycetes; order Streptosporangiales; family Streptosporangiaceae; genus Spirillospora; species Spirillospora kijaniata. The sequence continues at coordinate 4,915 of NZ_BCQR01000289.1, read as the reverse complement.
CGGACGCGGCGGTCCCGGCGGAGGAGCAGGACATCCTGCGCGACCTGCCCGCCGAGATGCTGGACGCGCTGACGCCGCTGCTGGAGGAGCGCCGCCTGGCCAGGGGACAGGTGCTGTTCGACCCGGGCGCGGTGCCGGACGAGGGCGCGACCTCGGACGAGACGCTGTACTTCGTGGTGTCGGGCGGCCTGGTCGCGCAGGTGATGGCGGGCGACCCGCCCGAGCCGGTGCGGATCGCGTCGATGGGGCCGGGAACGGCCGTCACGAAGCTGGTCCTCGGCGACGACCGGATCGCCTACCGGGTCGTCGCGGACGAGCCCACGGTCGCGCGGGTGCTCACGGCCGCGGCCGTGAAACGCCTGGAGGACACCCACCCGCAGGTCGTGGAGGCGCTGCACTGGGCGATGGCGCGCCATCTGGCCGCCCGGCTGCGGCAGGCCGACGCGCGGAACCAGGCGATGATCGGTCCGGACGCCCGGCGCGGCGACTGACCCGGCGGGCCGTCAGGCGGGACGGACCATGTCGGCCTGCGGGCCCCGGTCGCTCTGGGTGATCTCGAACTCGACGCGCTGCCCCTGTTCGAGACTGCGGTACCCGTCCGTCTGGATGGCCGAGTAGTGGACGAACACGTCCCGGCCGCCGTCCACCGCGATGAAGCCGTAGCCCTTCTCCGCGTTGAACCACTTGACAGTGCCTTGCGCCATATCGAACCTGCCGCTCGTCCGTGGCCGGGAGGAGCCACGGCTGGTGCTTCGCGGGCCCGCCCCTGCTAACGCGGGGCCCGCCGACCACCGTCCGTGGTCCCCTCGGCCCCGGGGTGCGGGCCGTGGCGGGGCGGACCAGGCGTGATCGGGCTCGACCATATAGGCGGTGCGGTGGGGGCGACAGGCCCTAGAAGGACAGACCTGACGGCCGGTAACGGTCATCATGGGCCGTCCCGACCAGGGGAAGGATCTCCCCTTCGAGACGGCGCGGCACCGGCTGCCCGTACCGGGTCTCCAGCCGGTCGCGGGCCCGCAGGTAGCGCGTCGCCGCCTCCTCCAGCGACGACGGCACCTCCCGGACGCCGAGCGGCGCGAGCAGGTGCCCGCTCATCCGCAGCAGTTCGCCGCGCACCCGGTCGTTCATGCCGTGCCGCCGCTTGGCGACCAGGCCGAGCGTCCAGCACCAGAAGTGCACGTCGATCGCCGGGAGGGTGTCGGGCCCGACCCGCCACGGCGGGTTGGGGCGGCGCGCCACCTCCGGGAAGACCAGGTCCACCTTCACCGGGCCGGGCAGGACGACCAGGTAGCAGGCGTGGTCGCCGAGCGGGTCCCACTGGACGGCCACCGGGTCGTACGGCGCGACCAGCCGGGGCAGGTCGCCGGCGACCTCGCCGAAGTCCTCGACGCTGACGGCGAAGTCCCAGTCCGACAGTTCGGTGGCGGCGCGGAAGCCGTCGGGCGCCCGCGATCCGATCGGTTCGACGGCGCGCACCAGCGGGTGGTCCGCCACCGCCGCCGCGATCTCCTCCGCTGTTCCCATGCCAGGGCCCCTACCCCCGCCCATCAGGACAAAAGCCCCTTTTCCCAGCAATTGACAAGGGAAAAGGGGCCTGGTCCGGCCACGGCCGGCCGCGGCGGGCGGCCGGGACGGGATCAGCCGGGCGGATCAGCCGCCGGCGACCGCCGGAATGATCGACACCTGGGTCCCGGCCGGGGTCGGGGTGTCCAGGCCGTCGGCGAACCGCACGTCCTCGTCGCCCACGTACACGTTCACGAACCGCCGGATCTTGCCGTTGTCGTCCAGGATCCGGGCGGAGATCCCGGAGTAGTTGGCCTCCAGGTCGGCCACGACCGCGCGCAGGGTGTCGCCCTCGGCCTTCACCTCCGCCTCGCCGCCGGTGTAGGTCCGCAGGATCGTCGGGATCCGCACAGACACGGTGCTCATGTTCGGTCCTTTCTCAGGCGATGCCCGCGGCGCGGAACGCCTCAAGCGACGGGGCGATGTTGGCGGTGGGGGCCACGACCGGCGCGACGGCGTCGAGGGTCTTCAGGCCGTCGCCGGAGTTGATGATCACGGTCTCGGCGCCCGGGTCCAGCCGCCCGCTCTCCACCAGCTTGCGCAGCACGCCGACGGTGACGCCGCCCGCGGTCTCGCCGAAGATCCCCTCGGTGCGGGCCAGCAGCCGGATGCCCTCGACGACCTGCTCGTCGGTGACGTCCTCGACCGCGCCGCCGGTGCGGCGGACGACGTCGAGCACGTAGGTGCCGTCGGCCGGGTTGCCGATGGCCAGGGACTTGGCGATGGTGTCGGGCTTGACCGGCCGGAAGACGTCCCAGCCGTTCTTGAACGCCGTCGCCACCGGGTCGCATCCGGCGGCCTGCGCGCCGTACACCTTGTAGGGCTTGTCCTCGACCAGGCCCAGCTTGATGAGCTCCTGGAACGCCTTGTCGATCTTGGTGAGCTGGGAGCCGGACGCCACCGGGACCACGATCTGGTCCGGCAGCCGCCAGCCGAGCTGCTCGGCGATCTCGTAGCCCAGGGTCTTGGAGCCCTCGGCGTAGTAGGGGCGGACGTTGACGTTCACGAACGCCCAGTCCTCCTGCTCGCCCGCGATCTCGGAGGCGAGCCGGTTGACGTCGTCGTAGTTGCCGTCCACGGTCACGAACGTGCCGCCGTACACGGCCGTCGTGATGATCTTCTGGGACTCCAGGTTCGACGGCACGAACACGGCGCTGCGGATCCCGGCGCGGGCCGCGGCGGCGGCGACGGCGTTGGCCAGGTTGCCGGTGGACGGGCAGGCCAGCACCTTGAAGCCCAGCTCGCGGGCGGCGGCCAGCGCGACGGCGACGACGCGGTCCTTGAACGAGTGCGTCGGGTTGCCCGAGTCGTCCTTCACCCACAGCCGCTGGAGGCCGAGCTCCTCGGCGAGCTGGTCGGCGCGGACCAGCCGGGTGAGACCGGGTTCGGTGTTGGGCGTCTCGGCGACGTTCTCCGGAACCGGCAGCAGGCCGCGGTAGCGCCAGATGTTGCGCGGTCCCGCCTCGATGTCCGCCCGGGTGATCGCGCCGAAGTCGTAGGAGATCTCCAGCGGCCCGAAACACTCCTCACAGGCGTAGAACGGGCCGAGTTCGCGGACGTGACCGCATTCGCGGCAGCTGAGACCGGTCGCGGGTCCGAGATTCGTGGCAGGCGAGAATGCCATGGAGCGAGGCCTTTCCCCCATCTTTCCTGCGCCACCTTGGTCGCAGGCCGGAGTTGGCACCACTTCCCGGTCGGCCTCGCAGGATCGCGAGAGCGCGCTTACCGGGCGGTTGCCGGGGCTTCGTAGGGCCGGTCCCTCCACCCCTCTGGATGAGCGATATGAAGTTGTGTGAGGGCTGAGCTGGAAGACCGGCCCGAGGCCACTGTGCTCCCTGCACCCCTCTGGATGAGCGATATGAAGTTGTGTGAGGGCTGAGCTGGAAGACCGGCCCGAGGCCACTGTGCTCCCTGCACCCCTCTGAATGGGCGACATGAAGTTATGTGACAAGCGATATCACGCTGTCTGCGCAGAGATTACACGACCTGACCGTTTCGACGACAGGCGGTGTCCACTGTCTGAGACGCTACCCGGCTGTGGCCTCCCTCACGCCGTCGGATCGGCCGCGCGCCGCCGTCGCCGCCCGTTCGGGCTGGTCAGAGGCTGGTCGGGGACGCGCGGCGCCTGGGTGGGGTCGAGGAAGACGTGCCGGACGAGGGGCTCCTCCTCGCGCAGCGCCCGGTCGATGTCCTCGGCGATGTCCTCGGCCTCGTCGGCGCTGATGGCGTCGGAGAAGTGGACCTTGGCGGCGACCAGCAGGGCGTCGGGTCCGAAGTGCATGGTGAACAGCTCGTCCACGCCGTCCACGCCGGGCGCCGAGGCGATCATGGCGCGGATGCGGCACTGGGTCGAGGTGTCGGCGGCGCGGCCGATGAGCAGCTCCTTGCTGTCGCGGCCGAGCGCGATCGCGACCACGCCCAGCAGCAGCCCGATCAGGATCGACGCGATCCCGTCCCACACCACCGACCCGGTGATCTCGCGCAGCGTCAGCCCGGCCGCTGCCAGCGCCAGCCCGACCATCGCGGCGCTGTCCTCGAACAGCGCGGCCTTGAACGTCACGTCCGGCGTCGTGCGCACGTGCTCGACCAGGTCCCGGTCCATCTCGCGGGTCTCCCGGCGGGCCTGGCTGACCGCCCGCAGCCACGAGCCGCCCTCCAGCAGGAACGCCAGCGCCAGCACCGCGTACGCCAGCCGCACGTCGGCGTCGTCGGACCGGCCGCCCCGGGCGATCGTCTCGACGCCCTCGAAGACGGAGTAGCCCGCGCCCAGCACGAAGATCCCGAACGCGGCCAGCAGCGACCAGAAGTAGCGTTCGTTGCCGTAGCCGAACGGGTGGCGGCGGTCGGCGGGCCGTTCGCTGCGCCGTAGCGACGCCAGCAGGAACCCCTGGTTGAGGGTGTCGGCGATCGAGTGCGCGCCCTCGGCGAGCATCGCGCTGGATCCGGCCAGCGCGCCCGCGATCAGTTTGGTGACCGCCAGGACCAGATTGGCCGCGCCCGCGATCATGACGGTCTTGGTCGTCTCTGCCCTGCTCACGCGGCCCCGGTACCCGGCGTTCCCGGCGCTAACCGCACGGCCCCGCTGACCTCCACCGACCTCCGGACCGGTACTTCGGCCCGACCCTTAACCAGGGTCACTTTGATACGGCCCGGTCCCGACTGAGAACCTTTGCGGTATGAGCCAAGTGCTGGTGGCGTCCAACCGCGGGCCGGTCGCCTTCGCGGCGTCCGACGACGGCGACCTCACGATGCGCCGCGGCGGCGGCGGCCTGGTGTCCGGGCTGGCCGCGGTGACCGGCGGGCCGGGCGACCCCGGCGCCGGCCGTCCCGTCGCGCCTCCCGCCGCCTCCCC
>NZ_BCQR01000288.1 GCF_001552175.1 Actinomadura kijaniata NBRC 14229 | reverse complement strand
CCCGGGCCCCTCACGCGCTCACAGCGGGACGGTCAGCCGTCCTGGCCGTCCGGCGGGGTGTTCTGGCCCGGGGGCGGGGAGCTGGGGTTGGTCGGCGTCGTCTGCTTGGGCACCACGAAGATCGTCACGACCTCGCCGCGCGCCAGCGTCGCGTCCGCGCCCGGCTGCTGGTCGTACACCTGGCCCGGCGGGAGCTGCTTGTCCGGCGGCGGGGGAGCCAGCGTCGGCTTGCACCTCAGCCCCAGCGAGGCCAGGGTGTTGCAGGCGGCGCGCTGGCTGCTGTTGAACAGGTTCGGGACCTTCACCTGGTTGGAGCCCACCGACACGTACACGGTGACCACCGTGTTCTTGGGCTCCTTGTTGCCGCCCATCGGGTCGGTCCGGATGACCTTGCCCTTCTCGACGGACTCGTCGGTGATCCGCTTGACGCTCACCCGGAAGCCCTTGTCCGACAGCTCCTCCTGGGCCTCGGCGAGGGTCTTGCCGACCACGTCGGGGACCTCGACCTGCTCCGGCGGCTTCGGGCCCTTGGAGATCGTCAGGTTCACCTTGCTGCCCTTGTCGACCGGGGTGCCCGGCGAGGGGTCGGAGGCCATCACGGTGTTCTTGCGGAACTCCGTGCTGTAGTCCTCCTTGGTGTCGCCCAGCACCAGGCCCGCCTTCTGGATCTCGGCGGTGGCCTGCTGGAGCGACATCTTGACCAGCGAGGCCGGGACCGGGACCTTCGGCTGCTCCTCGCCGCCCCCGCCGGCCAGCTTCAGGCCCAGAAAGCCCGCGCCGCCGACGAACAGCACCGCCAGCGCCACCCACAGGGCGACCTTCTTGCCGGTGCCGTCGCGGTCGGGACGGCTCTCGTCGTAGTGGACGGGAGGCAGGTCGTAGCCGGTCTGCCCGCCGACCGGGCGCTGCATCTGCGTGGGATGCGCCCCCGGCACCGGGCCCATCACCTGGGTGCCCTGCGGCTGCGATCCCATCAGCATCGTCGAGGCGGCCGTGGAGTGGACCTGCTGGCCCTGGATCACCCGCTGGATGTCCTGCCGGAACTCGTTGGCCGTCTGGTACCGGTGGTCCGCGTCCTTCGCCATCGCCTTCAGCACGATCGCGTCGGCCCACTGCGGGATGTCCGGGTCCACCTGCGACGGCGGAACGGGCTCCTCCCGGACGTGCTGGTAAGCGATCGCCACCGGCGAGTCGCCGGTGAACGGCGGCTGCCCCGTCAGCAGCTCGTACAGCACGCAGCCGGTGGAGTAGATGTCGCTGCGGGTGTCGACGCGTTCGCCGCGGGCCTGCTCGGGCGACAGGTACTGGGCGGTGCCGATCACCTGGGCGGTCTGCGTCATCGTGGACGCGGCGTCGTGCATGGCCCGCGCGATGCCGAAGTCCATGACCTTGACCTCGTGCGCACGGGTCAGCATCACGTTGGCGGGCTTGATGTCGCGGTGCACGATGCCGCCGCGGTGGCTGTAGTCCAGGGCCCGCAGGATCCCGTCGGTGATCTCCAGGGCCTTCTCCGGCAGCAGCGCGCGGTTCTCCCGCAGCAGGTCGCGCAGCGTGCTGCCGTCCACGTACTCCATCACGATGTACGGGATCTGGGTGTCGCCGATGGTGTCCTCGCCGGTGTCGTACACGGCGATGACCGAGGGGTGGTTCAGCGACGCGGCCGACTGGGCCTCGCGGCGGAACCGGGCCTGGAAGATCGGGTCGCGGGCCAGGTCGCTGCGGAGCGTCTTGATCGCGACCACTCGATCGAGGCGCAGGTCACGGGCACGGTAGACCTCGGCCATGCCACCGCGCCCGATGACGGTTTCGAGCTCGTAGCGGCCGCCGAGCAGCCGAGGTTGACTCATATGTGCACTTTCCCTTGTACCTCTACACCTTGTCCTCCGAACCTAGCTCCCCGCTCGGGGTCGGCGAGGGAACCGGGCTCGGAGTTGACGGAGTCGTGGTGCTCCCCGTCGGGGTGGGTTTCGGCGGTTGCGGGGCGCTGGGCCTGACCCCGGTCGGTTCGCTGGACGGCTTCGCTGGGGGGGACTCGCCGGGACCGGCGGTCGTGGACGGACGTGTCGTTCCGGAGGAACGGGAGATCACCGCGGATGGCGCCGGGGACGTGCCGCGCCCGCCGGTCAGACCGGGGCGCACGGTGCTCCCGCCGCCCACGCCCGACTCCACGGCCGGGACACGGTCCCGTTCGTCACGGGTGAGCTCGGCCGAGCTCCCGCGCCACCACAACGAGACGGCTGACACGGTACCGGCCAGCAGCAGCCCGGCGACGATCGAGGTGGCCAACAGCGCCGTGCGTCGTCGCCCGGCCCTCTGCCGTTCCCCGCTCGCGTCTCCGTAGCCGAGGGTATCCGGAGCCACCGCGCCGTCAAATCCCGGCAAAGCCCGCGGTGTGCCGCCCGTCACCCCCGCCGCCCGCGCGCCGGACAGTTCCGCGGCCCGGCGGGCGACCTCCCCGGCGCTCGCGGGCCGCTCCCCCGGCGTCTTGGCCAGCAGTTCCGCCACCAGGTCCCGCACCGGGCCGGGCACCCGCCCGGGCAGCGGGGGCGGAACCTCGCGCACGTGCTTGAGCGCCACCGCCACCGCGCTGTCGGCGTCGAACGGCGGCCGTCCCGCCAGGCACTCGTAGGCCACCACGCCCAGCGAGTACAGGTCCGACGCCGGGGAGACCGGCCGCCCCGACGCCTGCTCCGGCGACAGGTACTGCGCGGTTCCGACGACCATCCCGGTCCGGGTGACCGAGGCGCCGCGCAGGTCCCGCGCGATCCCGAAGTCAGTGATCTTGACGGTGCCGTCGGCGGCGACCATCAGGTTGGCGGGCTTGACGTCGCGGTGCACGATCCCGGCGGCGTGCGCGGCGGCCAGCGCCCGCGCCGTGCGCGCCACGATCGCCAGCGCCCGGTCCACCGGCAGCGCGCCCTCGCGGGCCAGCAGCGCCGCCAGCGGCTCGCCCGGCACCAGCTCCATCACCAGGTAGGCCCGGCCGTCCTGCTCGCCGAAGTCGTAGACCTGCGCGATCCCGGGATGCTGCAACCCGGCCGCGAACCGCGCCTCGGCCCGGAACCGGCCGAGCGCCTCGCGCGCGACGGTGTCGCGGTCGTCGTCCGACCGGTCGGCGCGCAGCAGCTTCACCGCCACGTCCCGGGCCAGCACCTCGTCGCGGGCACGCCAGACCTCGCCCATCCCACCGGCCGCCAGCCGTTCCAGCAGGCGGTAACGGGCGTTCAGGACGAGGTTCGCACTCACTTCCTCAGCACCGCGCTCATGACCCGGCCCGCGATCGGGCCGGCGTTCGTGGCGGCCGAACCGGGACCCTCGGTGACCACGGCGAACGCGTACCGCGGGTTCTGCATCGGGGAGAACCCGACGAACCAGCGGGCGTTGAAGCGGCCCGTCTCGTCCTGCTCGGCGGTGCCGGTCTTGCCGGCGATGTTCTGGCCCTGCAGGTTCTTGGCGGTGCCGGTGGTGACGACCGCGCGCATCATCTCGGCGAGCTGGTCGGCGGTGCCCGCCTTGATCGGCTGCGCGTACTGCTCCGGGTTGGCCTGGTACAGCACGCTCTGGTCCTTGGCGCGGACCCGCTCCACCAGGTACGGCTTCATGATCTTGCCGTTGTTGGCGACGGCCGCGGCGACCATCGCCATCTGGAGCGGCGTGGCCCGCACGTTCTCCTGGCCGATACCGGACCGCGCGGTGCCGTCCCGCCCGGTCGTCTCCATCTTCTTGGTGGTCATGTTGTAGAACTGCACCGGCACGTCGCTCTTGGCGGCCGGCACCCGCGGCTCGACGAACACGTCCTTGCCGAACCCGAACTTGGCCGAACCGTCGGCGAGCTGCTGCATGCCCATGTCCAGCGCCAGCCGCCCGAAGGTGGTGTTGCAGGACTCGGCGAACGCCTGGAGCAGCGGGGCGCTGCCCGCGCAGGCGCCGCTGTCGTGCGAGTTGGGGAGGTTGCGGCCCGACTCGGGGAGCCGCAGCGGACCGGTCTCCACGACGCTCCGCGTGTTCAGGCCCTTGGTCTCCATCTCCAGCGCCGCGACGACGGTCTTGAACGACGAGCCCGGCGGGAACGTCTGGCTCATCGCGTTGTCGATCAGCGGCTTGACGACGCCCTTGGCGTTGTCGAGCTCTTCGTACCGCTTGATGCCCGCCGTGCCCTTCTGCGGGGCGATCTCGTTGGGGTCGAAGGATGGGTAGGACGCCATCACGACGACGGCCCCGGTCTTGACGTCCATCACCACGACGCCGCCGCGCCGGCCCGGCGAGACCGACCCCTGGAGCGCCTGGTAGGCGGCCTTCTGGGCGGCCGTGTTCAGCGCCAGCTCGACGTTCGCGCCCAGCGGCTTCTTGCCGATGAACATGTCGAACCAGCGCTGCTGCGTGATGCGCTTGTCGGTGCCCGACAGCAGCCCGTTGTAGCCCCGCTCGACCTTGTCGGCGTTGCCGTTGAAGAATCCGGTGACCGGCGAGAAGATCGCGCCGTCCTGGTAGGTGCGGCCGAACTTGGGGTTGCTCTTGCCGGTCTCGATCGACTTGGCCAGCACCTGGCCGCCCGCGATGATGTTACCGCGCGGCGAGTTGAACACCCCCGCGTACTGCCGGGGGTTCTTGGGATGGGTGCGCAGCGCCTCGGCCTGGGTGCCCTGGACATAGTTGACCTGGGCCATCAGTCCGAACATCAGCAGCCCGCCGAAGATCGCGACGCGCCTGACCGGCTTGTCCATGTTCATCGGGCGGAGATCACCTCATGCTCACGATCTGGGTCATGCCCTCGTCCTGGATGGCCTGGGGCGCGGGCTTGCGGGCGTCGTGGCTCATCCGCACCAGGATCGCGATGAGGATCCAGTTGGCCATCAGGGACGAGCCGCCCTGCGACAGGAACGGTGTGGTCAGACCCGTCAGCGGGATGAGCTTGGTGACCCCGCCGACGATCACGAAGACCTGGAGGGCCAGCACGAACGACACCCCTCCCGCGAACATCTTCAGATAGGGGTCGCGGGCCTCGACGGCGGTCTTCATGCCCCGCTGCACGATCAGCAGGTACATCAGCAGGATCACCATCAGGCCGGTCAGCCCGAGCTCCTCGCCGAGCGAGTCGAAGATGAAGTCGCTGAACGACAGCGGCGTCTTCCACGGCTCGCCCTTGCCGAGGCCGGTGCCGAGGACCCCGCCCTGGCCGAGCGCGAACATGCCGTGCATCAGCTGCGCCGAGTCGGCGTACTTGCCCTTCAGCTCGTTGGTGCAGGCGTACCAGCCGGGGGCGATCAGCCGGGTGTTGCGGGCCTTGGCCTTCTCCCCGGCCGCCTCGTACTGCTGGGCCCGCTGCTCCAGGAAGTCGTCGGTCCGCTTGAAGATGTCGGTCTCGGGGTTGACCGGGACGACCTTGCCGGCGACCGTGCAGCCGCCGTCGAAGTACTGCTCGGGGTGCTGCCAGATGTCGATGCGCTGGTTCACGTGGCCCATGAACGGCAGCAGCGTCGCGATGAACACGCCCACCGCCAGCAGCCCGACACCGATGACCACCCACGAGGTGCGCTGCGTGGCGATGTACAGCATCGACACGAACAGCCCGAAGAACAGCAGCGCGGTGCCCAGGTCCTTCTGGAGGAACAGCACGCCCAGGCACAGGACCCAGATCACGATGATCGGTCCCAGGTCGCGGGCGCGCGGCAGGTTGATCGGGCCGACCTTCTTGCCGACCAGCGACAGCGCCTGCCGCTTGTTGACCAGGTATCCGGCGAAGAACGCGACCAGCATCAGCTTGGCGAACTCGCCCGGCTGCACCGAGAACCCGGCGACGTTGATCCAGACCTTGGCGCCGTTGATCTCCTGGCCGATGCCCGGGACGATCGGCAGCAGCAGCAGGATGATCGCGCCGAGGCCGATGAGGTAGGTGTAGCGCTGCGCGGTCTTGGGACTGAACGACAGCGGCGCGTCGGAGCGGTTGGTGTCCCGCATGATCAGGACGGCGGCGACGAACAGCGCGACGCCGACGAACGTCCACATCAGCTGGCTCGGCGCGTCGGCGGCGTCCTTGACCGCCTTGCCGGTCATCAGCGCCGTCTGCTTGTCCCGGGACAGGTCCAGGTCGAGCCGGTAGATCATCGCCAGGCCGAGGCCGTTCAGCGCCACCGCCAGCGGCAGCAGCACCGGGTCGGCGTACGGCGCGAACTTCGCCTGTACGAAGTAGGCGGCGACCGCCAGGACCGCCAGGCCGCCGCCGTACAGCGGCAGGCCGATCGGCAGGCGTCCGTCACGTGCCAGGCCGACCTCGGCGAACGCCGACAGCGTCAGCACCATCGCGAAGACCAGCAACGCGAGGGACGCGCCGCCGCGTCGCTGGAAGGGGGCCTTGATCTGGTTGCCGAGCGAGCTCATCGGGGACGACCTCCTCCCTCACGCGGCTGCGGGCAGCCCTGGGTCGAGGGGTTGTCGCGGCACTGGTCCCGGTGCGCCTTCAGCTTCGTCAGCTCCTGTTCGGCGGTCTGCCTGCCGACGAGGGCGAGCTTGCCGTCGCGGATCGCCTTCTGGTCGTTCTCCGGCAGCTCGCCCAGGGTGAGCTGGGCGTCCATGACCTTCTCGGGCTTGCACTGGTTCTGGCCACGGCCCTTGATGACGACGACCTTGTCGCCCTCGGCTGTGATCACGTGCCGGCAGACCACGTTCATCAGGTCCTGGACCGCCTGCGGGCCCTTGACCTCGTACTTCGCCTTCACCGCGGCCTGCTGGACCGGCGGCAGGTCCGCCACCGGGATCGACGGGTTCGGCTGCTGCTTCGCGTCGGCCCGGCGGGACAGGCTGATCACGGGGACCTCCTGCGTGGTGCCCCGGTACAGCACGACCTTCCCGTTCTCCTCGCCGACGTAGTAACCGCTGCGGATGTTCTCCAGCGCCACGAAGCCCACCGCGCCGAGGCCCACGACGGTCACGCCGAGCGCGCCCGCAAGCCACGCCCACCGGCGGG
>NZ_BCQR01000287.1 GCF_001552175.1 Actinomadura kijaniata NBRC 14229 | reverse complement strand
CCCCCCACGAAGGCCCCCCAGACACCTCCATCCCAAGCCAGGCCCTCACCCATCAAGCCGCCCCAAACCACCACCCCACCCCCAGGAAGCCCCCCACAACCGACGACCACACCACCCCGGGGCCCACACCCCTGGACCCCACACCCCTGGCCCCCGCGAGCATGGACCCCGCGAGCATGGACCCCGCGAGCATGGACCCCGCGAGCATGGACCCCGCAAACATGCGGTCCGCGAGCATGGGGTCCGCGAGCATGGGGTCCGCGAGCATGGGGTCCGCGAGCATGGGGTCCGCACACCTAGACCCCGCAGACTCCGGTCCCGCACACCTGGACCCCGCAAGCATGGGGCCCGTACCCCCCGGCCCCGCGCACCCGGGACCCGCGCGCCCGGGACCCGCGGACCTGGGACCCGCAGACCTCGGGCCCGCAGACCTCGGGCCCGCAAGCACGGAGCCCGCGCACCCGGGACCCGCAGATCTGGAACCCGCAGACCTCGGACCCGCAGACCTCGGGCCCGCAGGCCCTGGACCCGCAAGCACGGAGCCCGCGCACCTGGGCCTCGTGGATCTGGAACCCACAGATCTGAAGCCTGCAGGCGTGGAGCCTGCGGACCTGGAACCCGCGCACCTGGGCTCCACGCGCCTGGGTCCCGCAAACCTGGGTCCCGCAGGCACGGAACCCGCAAGCGTGGAACCCGCGCACCTGGAGGCCGCACGCCTGGAGGCCGCAGGTGGGGAGTTCGTTGGTGGTGGGCTTCTTCTTGGAGAGGACGGTGTTGCTGGGGGCGGCGTGTTGGGCGGCGGAGAGCCCGGGCTGGCCGGGGGGCGGGGCGGCGTTCACGGTGCTGGCGACGGTGGGGGCGGCAGGGGCGGCTTCGGGGGTGTGTCCCCGGAGCGGGTGGCGCGGATGATGTTGTGCGCCATGGCCGAGCCCGGGGAGCCGTACGTCAACCGGATGATCAACGCGGTCGGGCCGGCGGGAGTGATCGACGCGGTGCGGAGCGGCGCGATCCCGGAGGCCGTGCGGGTGGAGCCGGAGGAGCACGGGAAATTCCTGGCGACGTTGGAGCGCTGGCGGATCAGGCTGGCCGACGTCTCTCCCGAGGAGGACATGACCGTGGCTGAGCATCTGGGCTGCCGGTTCGTGTGCCCGGGGGACCCCGAGTGGCCCACCACGCTCGACGATCTCGGGGTCGAGCGGCCCTACGGGCTGTGGCTGCGCGGGCCGGAGGATCTGCGGTTCACCTGCCTGCGTTCGGTCGCGGTGGTCGGCTCGCGCGCCGCGTCCTCCTACGGGATGCGGTTCGCCGCCGAGCTGGGCGCCGACCTGGCCGAACGCGGCTGGGCGGTGATCTCCGGCGGGGCGCTGGGCATCGACGCGGCCGCCCACCGGGGCGCGTTGGCCGCCGACGGCCCCACCGTCGCGGTTCTCGCCAACGGCGTGGACGTTCCCTATCCGGCGGCCAACGAGGGGTTGTTCGCCGAGATGGCCCGCCGCGCCCTGCTGGTCAGCGAGTCACCGTTGGGCGCGCATCCGCGGCGAACGCGGTTCCTGGTCCGCAACCGGGTGATCGCCGCGTTGTCGCGCGGCACCGTCGTGGTGGAGGCCGCCCGCCGCAGCGGTGCGCTCAACACCGCCAAGTGGGCCCGCCAGTTGGGCCGCGAGGTGATGGCGGTCCCGGGCCCGGCGGACTCGGTCGCCTCGGTCGGCTGCCATCGTCTGCTACGCGACCAGCCGCCCGCCCTCCTGGTCACCCGCTGGGAAGAGGTCGTGGAGGCGGTCGGCCGGATCGGCGCCGATCTGGCCCCCGAGCCCGAAAGCCCAGTGCTGCCCCGCGACCACTTGGAGCCGGTGACCCGAGCGGTGCTGGAGGCGTTCCCATCACGTGGCACGACCGGCACGGCCCAGCTCGCCACCAAGGCGGGCGTGGATCTCGCCACCACCAACGCCAAGCTCGGGTTGTTGGCGGCGGCGGGCTTCGTGGAACGCGCCCCCGGCGGCTGGCGCCTCACCAAAGCCGCCAAGATCGACTCCCCCGCCCTCGCCACCGTCCCCGCAGACGTCCCGTGCGGCCCTCACCCGACCGGAGCACCCCAATGACCTCCTGGACGAGGCAAGACGCATCCCGACGGGCAACCGGCTCTCGCCATCACAAGCCGCGCACCAGCACAAAAGGCCGTCGCCTCAAAGATCGGCATCGGAAGGCGAACCATCCGGGTCCCGCATGGGCAAGAGCTCCCGGCAGCCCGCGCCCAACGGACGGGACAGTGCGCTCGCTGGACCCTCTCCAACGCACGAGCCGTGGTCCTCGCGCGTTCCCCTAGAGCCTGTCTCAAAGCCGACCTCAAACACGCACGCGAGCGCGTTACCTGGCCTGCGGACCCGAGGTTGGAGGTGCGGGTTCGCAGGTCAGATCGCGAAGCGATGTCGCGCTCGCCGAGACCTGGTCAGGCGCAAGCCGCCAGGCCAGCGCCGTGGGCCGTCAGGCGCGCGCCGTGGGCCGTCAGGCGCGCGCTGTGGGTCAGGGCTTTGGAACACGGCTTGGGTCTGGGTCGAGGTCGGGCGTATCGCTGTTGAGTGATCGGAGGTGTGCGATGGGGGCGGTTCGTTCTGGGGTGCCTGGTGAGCTGGGGTGGGTGGGTCGTTGAGTTCGGGGTCCGCCTGATCGGCTTTTGGCGGACTGGAAGGGTCGGGGCTAAGCGGTGCCGCCGAGTTTCGCGGCTCGGCGGCACCGCGAGCCGCGTGAGCTGATCTGACGGATACCAGCGGGCTCGATCGGTCGCAATCACCAACACGATCGCGTCCGCCCCATGGCGGGGCGCTCCTGGACCGGCAAGGCCGAGCCGATCGTGCAGGCATGGAACATCCTGGGAACCGACCTGACGCCCTCCCAAGGTGCGCCCGGACCCGACCAGCGGTGGGACTTCGACGGCGGGTTCGCGCTGGTCTACCTGACCAACAGCAGGTTCGGCCCGACCCGCCCGGTGATCTTCGCCGACGGCTTCGACGCCGGCCCCAGCGACCCCGACGCGATGTGGGCGCACGTGCAGGGCGAGGGAGAGGACACCGCGCAGCCGGGCTTCAGGCTGGCCGAGGTGCTGCGCGCGAGCGGCCACGACCTGATCATGCTGGGCTATCACGAGCGGTCCGCGCCCATCCAGGACAACGCCCAGGTCGCCATCGACTGCGTCGCCCGGGCCACCCACAACAAGATCGGCGACACGCCGCTGGCGGTCGGCGGGTTCAGCATGGGCGGGCTGGTCACCCGGTACGCCCTGTTGAAGATGGAGAAACAACGCCGGCAGCACCAGACCGCGGTCTACTTCTCCTGGGACAGCCCGCACCGGGGCGCCTGGATCCCGATCAGCCTCCAGGCGCTGGCGCACTACCTCAAGGACCAGGACGGCATCGCCCAGATGTCGGACCACGTCAACAGCCCCGCGGCGCGCCAGATGCTGCGCTGGCACATCGAGACCGTTGACGACGACCACGGCACCGAGCCCGATTCGCTGCGCCGGGAGCTCCTGTCGGAGATGGAGCAGATGGGCACCTGGCCGTCCGGGCCGAGGCTGCTGGGGCTGGCCAGCGGGTCGGGCGACGGCACCAGGCTGCCGATCCCCACCGGCACCGAGATGCTGAAGGTGACCGGTCTGCTGCACCCCTACCGCACCACCACCCTCTACGCCCAGACCAGGCTGGTCGCGCACCTGAAGCGCCAGCGGGTCACCGACCCCCCGCCTCCCGTCGACAAGCGCACCAACGGCCTGCCCGAGCTGGACTCCGCGCCCGGTGGCAGGCTGCGCAGCTTCGGGATCGCCCGCAACGCCCTGGCCCAGCTGGGAGCGGTGGAGTCCGACCACGAGTGGGTCGACTTCGTCCCCACCGTCAGCGCCGTGGCGATCGGCGACATCGACCAGCCCGATGAGCTGTTCACCCCGGTGAACTCGCTGCCTCCCGAGAACAGCGAACTGGACGGGTTCACCTGGGCCTCACAGAACCAGGAGCACTCCCGGGTCACCACTGAGCTGGCCGAATGGCTCCTGGACCGCCTCCCCAAGTAATCCCGCCCCGCCGCCAGCCGGACGCCCCGGCCCCATCGCGCACGTGTCGGGGCGTCCTGGCGATCGCAACCCCCAAGCCGCATGAGAAGCGGATGGACGGCCGAACACGGCGGCTTCTCTGGCTGAACGGGCCGCCAGCGTGTGGCCAACGGCAGGGAAGCCGCCGTGTTCGCCGGGCGAGAGCGCTCCGCCAGTTGCGGGCGATCTCGATCACCTGCCTGGTCGTCGCCGCCGTACTCGGGCTGTGCCTGATCGTCGGCAGCGTCGCCGGTGAGTCTCCGCTCCTTGCGTCGCGCTTGCTTGCGGAGGCCGGGGCAGGGGCGGCCGGGACGTCGGGCTCGGGCGGGGCCTTCGTCTGGTTCGGTCCGTGGCCGGTGTCGGTGGTCGTGGTCTGCTTCGGCCGGGGTGGCCGGATCCGGCGGTGGATCGAGGTCTGGTTTCGTGTTTTCAATGACGGGGACGCCCCCGATCTTTGGGAGAACCGATGCTCCGGAGTCTCCTCGTCCTCAGCAGCACGCTCGTCGCCCTGTCGGCGGCGCCGGCCTCGGCGGCGGCCGCGGTGACCTACGACGTTCGCGGCGGTGACGCGTTCAGCGCCACACCCTACTCCGGACGGTGCACGATCGGCTTCTCCGTCCAAGGCGGCTACATCACCTCCGGCCAGTGCGCCCGCGCCGGTCAGAGCGTCATCGGCTACAACGGGGTCGCCCAGGGCACCGTGCAGGGCACGACCTTCCCCCTCAACGCCGTCGCCTGGGTGAAGACCAACAGCAGCTGGCGGCCGCGCGGCCTGGTCAACCGCCACGACGGGACCTTCGTCGCCGTGCGCGGGGCCCAGGCGGCGCCGGTCGGCTCGGCCGCCTGCATGTCCGGGGCCGTCAGCCGCTGGCGGTGCGGCACCATCCTGGCCAGGAACGTCACCATCAACTTCCCCGAAGGCATCCTGTACGGGGTGATCCGCACCAACATCTGCGCCGGGCCCGGCGACCTGGGCGCCCCGCTCGTCGCCAACGGGCAGGCCCAGGGCACCCTGGTCGCCGCGTCGAGCGGCGGTTGCGCCTCCTACTTCCTGCCCGTCAGCGAGGCGCTGGCGGCCTACGGCCTGGTGCTGCTGACCGAGTAGACCGGGGCCGTCCTACCGGATCCACCGGCGGATCGCGTCGATGGTGGTCTCGGGGCTGGTGTTGAAGCAGAACCTGATCCCCGGCGACATCTCGCCCACCGCGTTGACGAGGCGTTCGAACAGCAGGGTGTGCTCGGGAAAGACGCGGATGCCGGCGCCGATCATCACGACGCCGAACGGCCCCGCCGCGGCGCGGTCGCGCACCACCGTCTCGGCCGCGTCGGGGTCGGCCGGGACCAGGCACGTGACGAGGTCGATCCCCGCGTCGCGCACCGCCCGGTCGCCCGCCTCGATCCGCGCGGTCAGCGTGGCCTCGTCCAGGCCCGGTATCCGGCTGAAGTCGATGGCGCCGGGATGCAGCCCGATCGACAGCACGGTGCTCGATCCGTTCAGGATCTCCATCGTCTCGTTCCTTCCTGTCACCAGGGTGTGGGGCCATTGCGGTCGAAGAAGCCGCCGGTCGGCCCGTCGAGGCCGATGCCGGACAGCCGGACGATGGCGTCGGTGCCCTCGGTGAGGGTCTGGTGCCCGGTGTGACCGTTGAGGTCGGTGGCGGTGTAGCCGGGGTCGACGGCGTTGACCCGGATGTCGGGGAGGGCGGCGGCGTACCGGTTGGCGATCATGTTGAGGGCCGCCTTCGACGCCGGGTAGCCCAGGGCGGGCGGCACCAGCCCGGCCAGCGCGGGGTCGGAGAGGGTGGTCACCGAGCCCATGCCGCTCGACACCATCACGATCCTGGGGTTCTCGGCCGCGCGCAGCAGCGGGAGGAACGCGCTGGTCACGCGGACCACGCCGAAGACGTTGGTCTCGAACACCTCCCGGAGCCCGTCGGCACGGGTGTCGGCCGGCGCCGCCCGCGGACCGCCGATCCCGGCGTTGTTGACGAGCACGTCCAGCCGCCCGGCACGCGCCTTCACGGCGTCGGCGGCGGCCCGCACGGACGCGTCGTCGGTGACGTCGAGCTGGACGAACTCCACCTCCAGCCCCTCGTCCGCCAGCTCCCGCACGGCCGTGGTCCCCCGCCCGGCGTCCCGGGCGGACAGGAACACCCGCCAGCCCATTCCCGCGAACCGCCGGACGGTCTCGCGCCCCAGGCCCCTGCTCGCCCCGGTCACCAGGGCGATCGTCGTGCTGCTCATGGAACGAGCGTCGCGGACGCGCCGTCCGCGCTCCAGGGCCGGTCTCCCCTGGGACCGGCGGTACCACCCCGGTCCCTGCGGCACGATGGGGATCATGGACAGAGCCGAGTTGGCCACCGTGCTGCGGACCGCCCGTTCGCGTGTCAGGCCGGCCGATGTCGGGCTGCCGTCGGGGCCGCGGCGCCAGGTTCCCGGGCTTCGCCGGGAGGAGGTCGCGCTGCTGGCGGGGCTCAGCGTCGACTACGTCGTCCGGCTTGAGCAGGGACGCGGCCCGAAGCCCTCCCCGCAGGTGCTCGGTGCGCTGACGCGGGCGCTGCGGCTCAGCGACGACGACCGCGACCTGGTGTTCCGGCTCGCCGGGGCCGAGCCCCCGCGCGCCGGACGCGTGCCGATGCTGGTGCGCCCCACCGTGCTGCGGATGCTGGACCGCATGTCCGGCCTGCCGGCGCTGGTGCTGTCGGCCAGGTCCGACGTGCTGGCCTGGAACCCGCAGGCCGCCGCGCTGCTCGGTGACTTCGCGGAGCTGCCGCCGGTCCGGCGCAACCTCATCTGGCAGTGGTTCCTCGGTGACGGACCCGGCCGCATGCGGCCGGCGGCGGAGGACGAGGAGGAGGCCGCCGCCCGCTGCGTCGGCTGCCTGCGCGCCGCCCAGGCCCGCTACCCCGGCGACCCCGACCTGGCCCGGTTCATCGCCGACCTGCGGGCGGGGAGCGAGTGGTTCGACGAGCTCTGGCGTGCCGGGCGCTCCAGCACCCTGCGCGCCGGCACCACGACCATCGAGCATCCGGAGCTGG
>NZ_BCQR01000286.1 GCF_001552175.1 Actinomadura kijaniata NBRC 14229 | reverse complement strand
GCTCGGCGCGGACACCACCCGCCGCGACGCCGCTCCCGGCCCGGTGGCCCGGCCGTCGCGCAGCGGCCCGTCCCGCAAGCCGCTGCTGGTCGGCGCGGGCGTCGTCGCCGCCGCGCTGGCCGCCGTCGTCGGGATCGTCGCGGTGGCGGGCTCCGACGGGCCGCCCGACCAGCTCGCCACGGTGTTCAGCGACAACTTCTCCAGCACCAGCTCCAACTGGGGCGGCGGCACGTTCACCAGCGGCTACGGCTACGCCAACGGCGTGTACCGGATGGAGACCAACAGCGCCTATCCGGCCCGCGACCAGTGGTCCCCCAAGCCGGGCCCCGAGATCCCGCAGAACGCGCTGGTCTCCGTCACGGTGACGTCGGCGGAGGGCTCCCCCGACAGCCAGTACGGGCTGGCCTGCCGCTCCAACAACGACGGCAAGGACCAGTACGCGTTCGTGGTGCGCAAGGACGGCAAGGGCGCGACCCTGACCAAGTACTCGGCCCGGACCGGCTCCAAGGACCTGCTGACCGTCGACGAGGTGCCCGGCCACAGGGCCAAGGGCCCCAACCGGCTCCAGGTCGCCTGCGCGGACCCCGACGGCAAGGGCAAGGAGGTCCGGCTGCGGCTGTGGGTCAACGACGAGCAGGTCCTCGACCACACCGACGGGCAGCAGCCGCTCGCCAACGGCTGGGCCGGGCTCACCGTCCGGCGGGGCGGCAACCCCTCGGTGCCCTCGGTCGTCGACTTCGACGACTTCGACATCTCCAAGGTCATCGGCTGAGCCGCCGCCCCGCCGAGGCCGTCAGGCGGGCAGGTAGCCGCGCATCCAGCGGGCCAGCTCGCCGAACACCTCGTCGCGGGCGGGCTTGGCCGACAGCACCAGGTCGTGCAGGCCGTTCTCGATCCGCACCAGGGTGACGTTGCGGCCCAGGCGCGGCGCCCAGCGGGCCATGTGCTCGACGTCCAGCACCGCGTCGCCGCCGGAGACGTCGATCACACCCGGCCGGGGCCGCACCGACCGCCGGGACGTCATCACCAGCACCGGGACGTCGATGTCCAGCCCGGCGTGCAGCCGAAGCTGGCCGCGCCGCACCGCCGCCAGCCAGGCCGCCCGCACCGGGAACCCGAGCAGGGGCTTCCACTCCAGGTCGAAGTCCCACTCGCCGCCGTGGTCGCGGTGCAGGCTGCGCGCGTAGGCGTCCGACACCCCGGCGGGCAGCACCGCCTTCGGGAACCGGCGGTGCAGCGCCCGCGCCAGGCCCGCGCCGAGCCGGCGCACCGGCGGCGGCTCGTTGATGTCCAGGAACGGGCTGTTGAGGAACACCCCGTCGATCAGTCCCCTCCCCCGCGCGTCGGCCCACAGCGCGGCGATCAGGCCGCCGGTGGAGTGGCCGTTGAGCAGCAGCACGTCGTGGCCGTCGTCCTCGCGGACGATCCGCACCGCCGCGTCGATCTCCGGGAAGTACTCGGTGAGGCTGCGCACGAAGTTGGGCGTCTGGTGGGGGCGCAGCGAACGCCCGTACTTGCGCAGGTCCAGGGCGTAGAAGTCGAAGCCCTGCTCGACGTAGAAGTCGGCCAGGTGCTTCTGGAAGAAGTAGTCGACGAACCCGTGCACGTACAGCACCGCCCGCCGCCGCGGGTCGGTCGCGCGACGGCGCACGAGGGTGGCCACGACGGGTCCCTCGGAGTCCTCGCCCATCGGCAGTTCGATCGCCTCGTACCCCGGGCCCAGCACGTCCACGCTCACGTCCATGGGCACAGCGTACGGGGGCGCCCCCGCCAAGATCAGGTAATCTCCGGCCCATGCCCGCCCTTCTCCTGCCGACCGACCCCGCCCGGGTCGGCCCGTACCGTCTCACCGCCCGGCTCGGCCACGGCGGCATGGGCACGGTGTACCTGGCCGAGGACGAGGGGGGACGGCACGTCGCGGTCAAGGTGATCAACCGGGAGCTGGCCGGGGACGAGGGCTTCCAGGCGCGGTTCCGGCGCGAGGTGACCGCCGCCCGGCGGGTCCGCCGGTTCTGCACGGCGGCGGTGCTGGACGCCGAGGTGGGTTCGGACGGCGTAATGAGCAGGGACGGCGAACCGCCGTACGTGGTCACCGAGTACGTCGAGGGGCCGACGCTCGCCGCCGCGGTCGCGGAGCGGGGGCCGCTGCGCGGCGGCGACCTGGACGCGCTGGCGGTGGGCATCGCCACGGCACTGACCGCGATCCACGGCGCCGGGATCGTGCACCGCGACCTCAAGCCCGCCAACGTGCTGCTGTCGGCCACCGGCCCACGCGTGATCGACTTCGGGATCGCCCGCGCCCTGGACGCCGCCGACGGCCCCACCCGCACCGGCCAGTTCGTGGGGACGCCCGCCTACACCGCGCCGGAGGTCCTGAACGGCGGGGAGGTCACGCGGGCGACCGACGTGTTCGCGTGGGGCTGCGTGGTGGCGTTCGCGGGGACGGGGCGCGCGCCGTTCGCGGGCGCGACCGTGTCGGAGGCGCTGTACCGGATCTCGCACGAGCCGCCCGACCTGGAGGGCCTGGACCCGGCGCTGGTGGAGCCGGTGAGCGCGGCGCTGGCCAAGGACCCCGCCGAGCGCCCCACCCCGCAGGATCTGCTGGTCCGGCTGACCGGGCACGCGGCCCCCGCCCTCGCCGACCCCGGCCGCACCGCCGTCGACCCCGGCCGCACCACCGTCGAGCCCGCTCCGGCGCGTCCCCGGCGGGGCCGCCGCCCCCTGGTCGCGGGGGGCGCCGCGCTCCTGGCGCTCGGCATGGCGCTCGGAGCGGCGGGCCAGGCGCGGCTGGGCGGCGGTTTCCGGTCGAAGGGGAAGACCCCGGCGACCGCACAGGCGCCCACCCCCGGGACCCCGTTCTTCCCCAGGGACGGTTTCGACAACGACCGCGGCGGCTGGGACGGGACCGGGTGCGGCGTGTACCGGGACCAGAGTCTCCAGGTCTCCACCGAGACCACCGACGCCACCGAGGAGTACTGCCCGCTGCCCGGCGAGCGCGCCGTCGCCGACGGCCGCACCCTGCACGAGGTGTCGGTCTCCTTCGCCTCGGGCGGCTCCAGCGGGTACGCGGGCCTGTACGTGCTCAACCGGGAGAACTCCGACGACGAGGGAAGCCGCTACGAGGCGATGCTGCGCTGGGACGGCGTGCTGCGGCTCCGCAAGGTCGTCGACGACGACCCGGTGCGCGGCGCCGTCCGCAACGTCGAGCTGCCGGGCTTCCGCGCCCAGCAGGCCAACCGGCTCCAGGTCGAGGTGGACCTGACCGGCCACGCCACCGGGCTCCGGGTCTGGGTGAACGGGCGCCGCGTGCTGGAGTTCACCGACTCCGCCCGGCCGCTGCGGCGGGGGACCGACGCGCTGGCCGTCCACCACGCGGACGGCGCGGACGAGACCTCCGCGGCGATGGCTCGTTTCGACGACTTCATCATCACCCGCCTCCACTGATAGAGCCCGTCCGGAATATGGACAGCCCGGCCCGGTATTCGAGCATCTCCGCAGGACACCTAAGGTAAGTCCCTGCCAGGAGCGCCAACCGTCCAGAAGGCCAGGGATGTCCGAAAACCACCAGCAGACCGGGCTGCAAGCCGGGCTGCGCCGCCGCCACATGACCATGCTCGCCATCGGCGGGGCGGTCGGCGCGGGCCTGTTCGTCGGCAGCGGCAACGTGATCAGGACCGCGGGTCCGGCCGCGATCCTGTCCTACGCCGCGGCGGGCCTGCTCGTCCTGTTCGTGCTGCGCGCGCTCGGCGAGATGGTCGTGGCCCGGCCCGTCGCCGGGTCGCTCGCCGAGTACGCCCGGATGGCCCTCGGCCCGGCCGCGGGCTTCACGATCGGCTGGCTCTACTGGTACCTGTACGTGATCCTGGTCGGCGCGGAGGCCGTCGCCGGGGCCGCGATCCTGGCCTCCTGGATCGACCTGCCGCAGTGGCTGCTGGCCGCCGCGCTGCTGCTGGTCATGACCGCGGTCAACCTGGTGTCGGTGCGGTCGTTCGGCGAGTTCGAGTTCTGGTTCGCCTCGATCAAGGTCGTCGCGATCCTGGTCTTCGCGCTGCTCGGCGTCCTGTACCTGCTCGGCCTGTGGCCGGACGCCCCCGGCGGCCTGGGCAACCTCACCGGGCACGGCGGCCTGGCGCCCAACGGCGTCACCTCGGTCTTCACGGCGATCGTGGCGGTGATGTTCGCGTTCGGCGGCACCGAGATCGTCACCATCGCCGCCGCCGAGAGCGACGAGCCCGGCCCCGCCGTGGCCCGCGCCACCAACAACGTGCTGTACCGCGTCGGCCTGTTCTACGTGCTGTCGATCTTCCTGGTGGTGGCGATCCTGCCGTGGAACGACGCGCACGTGCTGGAGAGCCCGTTCGTCAGCGCGCTGGACACGATGGGGATCCCCGCCGCCGGAACGATCATGCAGGCGATCATCCTGACCGCCGTCCTGTCGGTCCTGAACTCGGCGATCTACGTCTCCTCGCGCATGCTGTACGTCCTGACCCGCGACGGCGACGCCCCCGCGGGCCTGGTGAAGCTGAACCGCAACGGCGTCCCGGTCCGCGCGATCCTGCTCGGCACGGTCGCCGCCTGGGGCGCGGTCGTGGCCTCCTACGTCTCGCCCGACGAGGTCTTCAAGTTCCTGATGAACTCGATCGGGGTGATCCTGGCCTTCGTCTACCTGGCGATCATGCTCTCCCAGCTGCGCCTGCGCGCCCGCCTGCGGCGCGAGGACCCCGCGAGCCTGACCTACCGGATGTGGGCGTTCCCGTACCTGTCCTGGCTGACGGTCGCGGCCCTGCTGGCGGTGCTGGTCTCGATGGCGCTCATGCCCGGCCAGCGCTCCCAGCTGGCCGCCTCCCTGGTCAGCCTGGCGGTGGTGGCGGCCCTGTACCCGCTCCGCAGGCGCTTCGGCGCCAGGCCCCCGGTCCGCGAGGTGGAGACGATCCCCGCCCGGCGGCCCTAGTCCCTGCGGCCGGTGGCGGCGACGGTGACGCCGAGGCCGATCATCATCAGGCCGCCGGTGCCGCCGATCGCCGCCAGGCGGCGGGGCGAGCGGGCCAGCCACGTGCGGGCCGCGCCCGCCGTCAGGCCCCACACGCTGTCGCACAGCAGGGCGATGGCGCAGAAGATCAGGCCGAACAGCAGCATCTGGAGCGGCACGTGGCCCCGGTCGCGGTCCACGAACTGCGGCAGCACCGCCACGAAGAACACCAGCGTCTTGGGGTTGGTGGCCCCGACGACGATCCCCTGCCACAGGGCGCGTCCCCGGGGGACCTCGACGGGGCCGCCGACGGCGTCCTGGAGCGAGCGGCGGTGCCGGAACGCCTGCACGCCCAGGTACACCAGGTAGACCGCGCCGAACAGCTTGAGCACGGTGAAGACGGTCACCGACCGGGCGACCACCGCGCCGACGCCGAACGCGACCGCGGCGACGACCGCGAACGCGCCCAGCGTGTTGCCGAGCACGCTGACCAGGGCGGTGCGGCGACCGTGCGCCAGGGCCCGGCCGACGACGAACAGCACGCTCGGGCCGGGGACCACGATGATCACCGTGGCGACGGCCGCGAAGGCGACCGCCTGGGAGAAAGTGGGCATGGCCGCACCCTAGGCCGCCGCCTCCGGCGGGCGACACTTCTTTTCGGCGGGGTCAGGGGGCGCTGAGGACCGGACCGGAGTCGGCGGCGTCACCGCCGGGCCAGGCCGCGGGCCGCTGCCCGACGTCGAGCCGCCGCAGCTCGCGCAGCACCGCCGGGTCCTGCGCGTCCAGCCAGTCCACGAGCTCGCGGAACGACACGCACCGCACCTCCGCCTTGACGCACACCGTGCGCATCACCTCCTCGACGGCCTCCATGTAGATGCCGCCGTTCCACCGCTCGAAGTGGTTACCGATGATCATCGGGGCGCGGTTGCCCGCGTAGGCGCGGTGGAAGCCGCGCAGCAGCCCCTGGCTCATCTGGTCCCGCCACGCCGCGCGGGCCCCGGTCCGGCCCAGCGACCGGCGGGACTGGTTGGCCATGAAGTTGTAGTCCATGGTCAGCACCTCGAACGGCCGGCCGGGCATCGGCACCTGCTGGAGGGGCAGGTCCCACAGCCCGTCGACGCGGCGCGGCCAGACCTGCTCGCCGACACCGCTGGAGTCGTAGCGGAAGCCCATCTCGCGGGCGGCCCGGCGGAGGTTGGCGCGGCCCTCCAGGCAGGGGGCGCGCCCGCCGATCAGCTCCCGGTCGTAGTCGAACGGGAACGGCGGCAGGTCCCGCCACCCGGTGGTGGTCTTCCAGTTCTTGACGAACCACCTGGCCTGCTCGATCTCCGAGCGCCACTGCCGCGGCGTCCACGACCCGACGCCGCCGGGCCCGCAGAAGTGCCCGTTGAAGTGGGTGCCGATCTCGTGGCCCTCCAGCCACGCCCGGCGGATCTCGTCGACGGTGCGGCGGATGCTGGCCTCGCCCAGATAGGAGATCGCGGACGCGCCGCGCGGGTGGCCCGGCGGCCGGTACCGCATCCGCTCCCGCTCCGGCAGCAGGTAGATGCCGCTCAGGAAGAACGTCTGGGTCACGTTGTAGCGCCGCCCGAGCTCCCGGAAGCGCGAGAACAGCCGGTTGTCGTCCTCCCCCGCGCCGTCCCAGGAGAACACGACGAACTGCGGGGGCCGCGCGCCGGGCGCCAGGCGGGCGGGCCGGTCCAGGCCGGGCTGGGCGCCGCTGAACGCGGTCGAGCCGTCCCCGATCAGCGTCTGCCGCGCCGGCGGGGCCGCGCCCTCCGCCGCCACGACCCGCTCGGCCACCTGCCCGGCGGCCTGTCCCACCGCCTGCGGCCGGGCGGTCGGGCTCAGCTCCGGCCCGGGCGCCACGGTCCCGCCGCCGAGCAGCCCGCACGCGTGCGCCGTGCCCGCCACCATGGCCACCGCGACCGTCGCGCCCGCGGCCGCCTTCGCCACACCCGCCACATCAACCCCCGGACCACATGATCATGTGTCCACGGTGGCAGCACCGGGGGGCGGGGGCCGTCCGGAACGGCGTGGTCTTTCCGGACGCTCACCGCGTCATTGCCGTCCGGTTGCCATCACCGGGATCGCGTCGAGCAGCGCCCGCGTCTCGGGGTGCCCGGCGGAGTCCAGCGCGGAGACGGGCAGGTCCTCCACGACCCGCCCGGCCGCCAGCACCACCACGCGGTCGGCGATCCGCCGCGCGACCCGCAGGTCGTGGGTCACGAACACCACGGCCAGGCCCTCGTCGCGGCGCAGCCGGTCCAGCAGCGCCAGCACGCGTTCCTGGGCCAGCACGTCCAGGCCGGTCGTGGGCTCGTCGGCGAGCAGCAGCGCGGGCCCGGCGGCCAGCGCCCGCGCGAGCGCGACCCGCTGGCGCTCCCCGCCCGAC
>NZ_BCQR01000285.1 GCF_001552175.1 Actinomadura kijaniata NBRC 14229 | reverse complement strand
GGGCAGCCCGTCGGCGGTCAGCTCCGGCGCGGGCGGCGACGGCGCGGGGCCGGTGGGCGGCTCGGGCTCGGGCATGGGCTCGGACACCAGCCGCACCACGCTCTGCTGCGCGGTCGTCGTGCCGGTCCCGGCGCCGCCGGTGGGCGCGCCGGCCGGCAGCGTCACCGGGCCGGACGAGCGGCGCGCCGCCGGCTCCGGCTCCGGCACGTCCGTGACCAGGTTGGCGGGCAGCAGCGCGATGGCGGTGGTGCCGCCGTAGGCGGACTGCCGCAGCGTGACCCGGATGTCGTGCCGCCGGGCCAGCCGCGCCACCACGAACAGGCCGAGGCGGGCGCTGTCGGAGGGGTCGAACTCCGGCGGGTCGGCCAGCTTCTCGTTGGCGGACTGGAGCGCCTCGGGCGTCATGCCGAGGCCGCGGTCCTCGATCTCGATGGCGAAGCCGTTGCCGACCGCGTGCCCGCTGACCAGCACCGGCGCCTGCGGCGGGGAGTAGGAGGTGGCGTTCTCGACCAGCTCGGCCAGCAGGTGGATGACGTCGGCGACGGCGGCGCCCACCAGCGCCACCCGGGGCAGCTGCTGCACCCGCACCCGCGGGTAGTCCTCCACCTCGGCGACCGCGCCGCGCACCACGTCCACCAGCGGGACGGGCCGCCGCCAGCCGCGGCCGGCGTGCTTGCCGGCCAGGATGACCAGGCCCTCGGCGTGCCGCCGCATGCGGGTGGCCAGGTGGTCCAGCCGGAAAAGGTCGGACAGCTCGGCCGGGTCCTCGGTGCGGTGCTCCATGGTGTCGAGCAGGCTGAGCTGGCGGTGCAGCAGCACCTGGTTGCGGCGGGCGAGGTTGACGAACACCTCGCTGAGGCCGCGCCGCACGGCGATCTCGCGGGCGGCCGCGACGAGCACGGCGTCGCGCGTGGCCACGAACGACTCGGAGATCTCGCGGATCTCGGCGATCCGGTAGTCGGCCGCGGGGGGCTCGTCGGCGGGGTCCACCGAGTCCCCGGCGCGGACCTGGTCGGCCAGCAGCGGCAGCCGCTTGCGGGCGAAGTCGCCGACGGCCGTGGCCAGGGCGCGGCACTCGCGCAGCAGCCGCCGGGAGATCCGGACCGCGATGTAGGACGACAGCACGACCGCGACCAGGCCGAGGAGCCCGGCCAGGCCCAGCGGGGCGAGCGTGTTGATCGCGA
This sequence comes from Actinomadura kijaniata NBRC 14229, assembly GCF_001552175.1. Classification (GTDB taxonomy): domain Bacteria; phylum Actinomycetota; class Actinomycetes; order Streptosporangiales; family Streptosporangiaceae; genus Spirillospora; species Spirillospora kijaniata. The sequence goes on along the minus strand of NZ_BCQR01000285.1, from coordinate 6,267 downwards.
TGCCGGTGGCGCGTTCGGTCACGCCCGCCAGCACCGAGTTCTCGAACGTGTAGAGCCGCTCCGTCACCTGGTCCACGGCGCCGCGCCAGGCGGCCGGATCCACCGGTAGGTTCGTCCGGACGGCGCTGGAGGTCTTGGTGGGGTCGGGCTGCTGGTGGTCGTCGGGGTGCCGGTCGTCGGGCTGCCGGCCGGTGGGCTGCTGCTGCCGGTCGGGCTGCTGGCCGGTGGGCGGGGCCGCGTTCTGCTCGTCGTTGGTGCGGGTGGTGCGCGTCTCCCGGCCGGTGTCGCGCATGACCTGCTCCTCCAGCTTCCGCAGCTGCTGGAACGGCGGGCTGGCGGCCATGTCCCGGTAGCGGTCGGCGTCGGCGGGCGGCAGGTTCGGCGCGGTGTCGGCGTACAGGTTCCGCTGCGCGCCGACGAACTGGGCGAACTCGGCGCGTTCGGCGGCGGTGAGGCGGCCGGCCGACAGCGCGCCGGTGAGCAGCGCGTCCTCGCGCGCCAGGAACTCGCGGGCGCGGCCCACGGCGGTGAGGACGCGCGCGTCGGTGGCGATCCGGCCGTCCGACGGGACGGCCGCGTTGTAGATCGCGAACCCGGCGTCGATCATGCCGGACACCTCGGCCAGCACCCGCTGCCGGTCGACGGTGTGGAAGTCGTTCGGGTGCTCGACGGCGGTGTGGGCGTCGACGGTGCGGCGGATCGATCCCAGCACCTGCATCCGCGCCACCAACGCGTCGATCCGGGCGCGCACGGCGGGGACGACCGCCTCCCGCAGGTCACCGTCCCGGGCGTTGCGCTCGACGACGGCGCGCGCCGCGTCGGTCGCGCGCCGCTGCGCGTCCAGGGCGCTGCGGTCGGCGTTCGCCGGGGCCCCGAGCTGCCACAGCGAGAGCCGGCGTTCCTTCTGCAGCTCGCTGATGAGCTTCTGGGTCGGCAGCAGCGACCTGTCCTGGAACCGCTTGCCGTTCATCAGTTGCACGGCGTCGCCGTAGGTCACGGACGTCACGAACGCCCACAGCGCGACCAGCGACAGCAGCGGGACGAGGATCAGCGTCGTGATCCTCGCCCGCACGGACGACAGGCGCCGGGCCAACATGTGGTGGAAAACCTCCCTTTGCGGGGGTGTGTGGAGGTCTGCCGGAGCCTACTACGTCATGAGATCTCCGGGGTCAGGGATCGGGGTCGCTCCCGGTCACACCGCCTTCGCGCGGTGTCCGTCGTCGGCGGCGTCGGGCAGGCTCAGCACGTGCTCGACCAGCCTGATCAGCACCTGCTTGCAGGACTCGCGGCGCCGCACGTCGCACAGCACCACCGGCACGTCCGGGTCGAGGTCCAGCGCGATGGCGATGTCCTCGGCGCGGTGCGTCTCGACCCCCTCGAAGCAGTTGACCGCCACGACGAACGGCGTGCCGCGCCGCTCGAAGTAGTCGACCGACGGGAAGCAGTCGGTCAGCCGCCGGGTGTCGGCCAGCACGACCGCGCCCAGCGCGCCCTGCGCCAGCTCGTCCCACATGAACCAGAACCGCTCCTGGCCGGGCGTGCCGAACAGGTACAGCACCAGCCGCTCGGTCAGCGTGATGCGGCCGAAGTCCATCGCCACGGTGGTGGTCGTCTTGCGTTCCACGCCCGAGGTGTCGTCGACGTCCACGCCGCGCTCGGTGAGCGGCTCCTCGGTGTGCAGCGGCCGGATCTCGCTGATCGAGCCGACCATCGTCGTCTTGCCGACGCCGAACCCGCCCGCCACCAGGATCTTGGTGGTGACCAGCGGCGGCCCGTCGTCGGGCGTTCCCTCGGGGAACGTCCCGTCAGAGCGCGCGGAGCCCATCCAGCACCTCCCTCAGCACCCCCACGTTGGGGCGGCCGTCGCTGCGTTCGATCGTCGCCACCACCCGGACCAGGCCGTCGTCGCGCAGGTCGCCCAGCATCACCCGGACCACGCCGATCGGCAGGCCCAGGTCGGCGGCCAGGTCGGCGACCGGGACCGGGCGCGCGCAGCGCGCCAGGATCCGCCGGTGCTCGGGCCCGTAGCGCCACCGCCGCGCGGGCGGCTTCCCGGTCGCCGCGACTACCGCGATCAGGTCGAACGTTCCACCCTCCGGCCGGGTGCGCCCGCGCGTCATCGCGTAGGGGCGCACGACCGGCCCGGCCTCCTGGTCCAGCCACTCGTGGCCGGTGTCGCGTCCGGCGCGCCGGTCCTCGCGGTCCCCGTCGCCGAACCATCCGTCCGCCGCCACCGCGGTCAGCTCCCGCTGGTGCGCGGCGCGGCCTGCAGGTGCCGGCCGACCCGCTTGACCAGCACGGCCATCTCGTAGGCGATCAGGCCCGCGTCGGCGTCGGCGGTGGCCAGCACCGCCAGGCAGGTGCCGTCCCCGGCGGCGGTGACGAACAGCAGCGCGTTGTCCATCTCGATGATCGTCTGCCGGACGTTGCCGCCGTCGAAGTGGCGGCCGGCGCCGCGCGCCAGGCTCTGCACGCCCGCCGCCAGCGCCGACAGGTGCTCGGCGTCCTCGCGGGCCAGCTCGCGGGAGGCCGCCACCGCCAGCCCGTCGCGGGACAGGATCACCGCCTGACGGACGGCGGGAACGCGGTCGGCCAGATCGTTGAGCAGCCAGTCCAGCTCGCCTGTCGCGGTGCCGTGCATCATCGGATCCCCTCATGCTCGTGGTGCTCTCGCCCGGATTCGGGCAGGTCCCGGTCCGCGTCGCGGCCGCGACGCCATCCGCTCTGGATCGACGACATCAGGGAGCGCGCCTGCTCGGGCGAGCGCACGACGACGCCGTGCGCGTTCTCCTCCACGGGCGGCGGTGTGACCCGTCCGTCGTCGCGCAGTTGCGGGGCCAGGTTCTGTTGACGCCTCCGCCGGGGCAGTCCCGCGTGGGTGTCGGCGGGGTCGCTGTCGGCGGGAGCGGTCTCGGTGGGAGCGGTCGTGGCGGGGGACGTGGGAAGCGGTCGTGGCTCCGGTGCGGGCGGCGCGTCGTTCCGCGCCGGGTCCGCCCAGCGGGCGCCGTCGTCGAACCACGGGTTCACGGCGTGCGGGAGCGCGGCCGGTCCGGCGGGGGGTTCGGTGGACGGCGCGGAGGGCGGCAGATCCCACACGATCGTGGGTTCGAGGGCGGGTTCGGGGGCGGGCTCGGGTTCGGGCCAGGGCTCGAAGCCGCGCTCGGGCTCGGGCGGCGGCGCGAAGACCGGCTCGGCGGCGGCGCCGGGCAGCGGCACCACCGGGGCGGGGACGTCCGGGCCGGACGCGGGCTCCGGCTCCGGGCCCACCTCCAAGCCCACCTCCACGCCCGGCTCGACGCCCGGCTCGACGCCCACCTCCATGCCCGGCTCCACGCCGGACTCGGTGGCGGGTCCGGTGGCGGACTCGGTGGCCGGCTCCTGCTCCGGCGCGGGTTCGGGGGCGTCGGGGTCGAAGTCCTCGGCGGACACCACCAGGTCGTGCGGCAGCAGGGCGACCGCCGAGACGCCGCCGTACGGGGAGCGCCGCAGCGACACCTGGATGTGGTGCCGGGCCGCCAGCCGCGCCACCACGAACAGGCCGAGCTGGTCGGTGTCCACCAGGTCGAAGTCCGGCGGCGCGGCCAGCCGCCGGTTGATCTCGGCCAGCTCGTCGGGCGCGATGCCGAGGCCGCGGTCCTCGATCTCGATGACGAAGCCGTTGCCGACCCGCTCGGCCATCATCCGGATCTCGGTGCCGGGCGGCGAGAACGCGGTGGCGTTCTCCAGCAGCTCGGCCAGCAGGTGGATCACGTCGGCGACGGCCGCGCCGACCAGCGCGTCGTCGGCCTCGGTCAGCACCGAGATCCGGGTGTAGTCCTCCACCTCGGCGACCGCGCCGCGCAGCACGTCGGCGAGCGCGACCGGGCGGCGCCAGCCCCGGCCGGGGGTCGCGCCGGACAGGATGATCAGGCTCTCGGCGTGCCGCCGCATGCGGGTGGTGAGGTGGTCCAGCTTGAACAGGTCGTCCAGGTCGTCGGCCTCGGCGCGGCTCTCCAGCGTGTCCAGCATCTTGAGCTGGCGGTGCAGCAGCGACTGGTTGCGGCGGGCGATGTTGAGGAACAGGGCGCGCACGCCCTCGCGCAGCTCGGCCTGGCCGACGGCCGCCTCCACGGCGGTCCGCTGCACGGCCCCGAACGCCGCCGCGACCTGCGCGATCTCGGTGGTGCGCCCGCTGGCCGGCGGCGGGGCCTCGGCGTCGGCGTCGATCCGGTCACCGCGCACCAGCCGGGCGACGACGCCGGGCAGCCGGTTCTCGGCCATGTCCTGCGCGGACCGGCGCAGCCCGGTCAGCTCGCGGATCAGGTCGCGGCCCAGCCGCACCGACAGCACGAGCGAGGCGCCCACCGCGACCAGGCCCAGGCCGCCCGCCAGGCCGAGCATCAGCAGGATCCGGTCGCCGCGGGCGTGCTGCTCGTCGCGCAGCTGCGCCAGGCTCTTGCCGTGGGCGTCGTTGATCGTGACGAGCATCGGCTCGACGAGCGAGGACCACCGGGCGGGATCGACCGTGCCGCGCCGGGTGCCGGTGTCGGCGATCTCGTTCTCCATCGCCTGGAAGGAGGTGAACGCCGTGGAGGTCAGGGAGGGGCGCAGCACGCGGCCGTGGTGCCCGGCGTCCATCTGGGCCCGCTGGTGCTCCCACAGCTGCCGCTGCCGCCCGACCAGCTCCACGAACGCCCGGTGCTGGGCGGCGGTGAGCCGCCCGTTGACCGCCCCGGCGACCAGCGCGCTCTCGCGCATCACGAGGTCCATGGCGCGGCCGCCGTTCACGATGGCCGCGCCCCACTGGTTCAGCCGGGCGTCGTCGGTGAGCAGGGTGTGGTCGGAGAACTCGTAGATGGTGTCCACGACGCCGCCGTAGGCGGCGACGACGGCGACGTGATCCATGGTCTGCCCGTCGACCGCGTCGCGGATGTCCTTGAGGCCGTCGAGCCGCCGCAGCGAGTCGTTGAGCAGCCGGACGCGGGTCGAGCCCTCGTCCGACGCCGCGTCGAGCTCCTCGCGGGCGCGCTGGCGGAACGTCGCGACCCGCGCGTCGGTGCGGCCGCGGGCCTCCTGCACCGTGGAGCGGGAGGCGGGCTCGGCCCCGACGGCCGCGGCCGAGACCCGCCGCTCGGCGCCGAGCGCGAACACCGTGTCCTGGATGATGTCGGCGAGCCGTTCGATGGAGCCCTCGGACCGGCGCTGGCCCATCGCGTCGCCGAGGGTGAGCGCCGCGGCGAAGGTCCACAGCGCCGCCAGCGACAGCAACGGGACCACGAGCAAGGTCACGATCCTGGAACGAATCGATCGTGTGCTGGGCTGACTCATGACACCTCGCGGCTATAGCCCCCCTGGTCGGCGGAGTTGGCCGAGATCTTAAGGGGACCACGTAGAATGATCGCAAGCCCTCCTTAAATCGGTACATAACTCGTGACTTTCCACCCCGCCCGTACGGTCACAATTCGCTGCTGATCCAGCACCGCGCCGGTCGGACGGCCACCGATCGGCGTTACCATTCCCGCCGTGAGTCCCGAAAGCCAGGCATCCGAGGCACTTCCGTCGCGACGCCGCCGCGCCCTCCGCGGCGGGCGGCACCGCGGCGACGAGTCGTTCCTGCTCCCTCCCGGTTCCCCCGCCCTGGTCCTGGCGGTGCCCGGCTCGGCCGCGCGTCCCGGTGCGGCGGTCGCCGCCGAACTGGCCCGGCTGGTGGAGATCGAGCACACCGGGCAGCCCGCGCTGGTCGGCTTCCTGGAGGGCGGCGAGCAGGCGCTCGGCCCGCTGCTGGGCGGCCTGCGCCAGCAGCGGCCCGACGAGCCCGCGGCCGTGGTCGTCCCGCTGGTCACCGGGCCCGACCCGGCGGTCCGGCACGCGGTGGCGCACGCGGTGGCGCAGGCCCCGGCCCCGATGCTGGCGGCCGAGCCGCTCGGCCCGCACCCGTTCATCGCCGAGGCGCTGCACGACCGGCTGGCCGACGCGGGGCTGGCGCGCGCCGACCGCATCCGCATGATGACCATGGTCACCGAGGCGGGCGGCATCATCGTGGCGACCCCGGGCGGCGCCGAGGCGGTCCGGCAGGCCGAGATCACCAGCGTGCTGCTGGCCTCGCGGCTGGCCACACCGGTGTTCACCGCCTCGCTCGACGACGAGGCGGGCGTCAAGGCCGCCGCCGAGCAGCTGCGCCTGGCGGGCGCGCACTCGGTGGCCGTCGCCCCGCACCTGATCGGGCCGGAGGCCGACGCGGGCCGGGTCGCGGCCGCCGCGTCCGTCGCGGGCGGGCGGCACGCCGCC
>NZ_BCQR01000284.1 GCF_001552175.1 Actinomadura kijaniata NBRC 14229 | reverse complement strand
TCCAAGGGGGCTGGCCCCCTTGCCAGGGTTCGCAGCACGACGGGAAGCGGAGCGCCAGCGGAGTCTTCCCGGCGTGCGCGGGCCCGATGTGGGGGTTTGGGGGGACGGTCCCCCCAAGGCCAACACAGCCGCTTTCGCCAAGCCCTCCGCACAGACCACAAACCCCCGGGGGTCTACACCCAACCGGAAACCCCAACCCCCAAAACCCCAACCCCCGCTTTCGCCAAGCCTCCCCACAGGCCCTAAACCCCCGAGGGTCTACACACCCCCGCCAACCCCACCCCGAGCCCGCTTCGGGGGCGGCCAGCCGACTAAGCGACGACCTCGCCGGTGGCCGGGTCGACGGTCAGCTCGCGTTTGTCCCCGTCCGCCTCGACCACCTCCACGGACCAGACGTGGACGGCGCGCCTGCGGTCCAGGTCCACCGACACCACCATGCCCGGGGCGGTCCTCAGCGCGTCCGCGGCGACCCGTCCGGCGTCGGTGCCCGCCTCCCGCAGCGTCTTCGCCCTGGCCGCGTCGTCGCCCCGGTCCGAGGTGTCCGGGTGGACGCCGAGGAGCGCGGCGTCGTGCGCGTCCAGGCGCACCTGACGCCAGGTGCCGTCGGCGGCCAGCACCTCGGCCTCCCAGACGAACCGGTCCTCGTCCGCGTCCAGGTCCAGCCCCGCGACCCGGCCCGGGACGGCCCGCGACGCGGCCTCGGCGGCCTGCCGGGCGGTGATCCGCGCGGTCGCCGCGCTCATCCCGACGGGCGCGCTGCTGCGCCGGGCGCCGGGCATGACCATGGCCGGGGGCACGACCGCGCCGGTGGCGGCGTCCACCAGGACCTTCCGGTCCGCGCCGCCCGGACCGGCCACCGTCACCTCCCAGAGCGGCCGGCCGTTCCGGTCGCCGAGGGCCACTCCCGCGACGGCGCCGGGACTCCGCCGGGACGCGACGGCCGCCGCCCGCGCGGCGGTCACCTCGGCCGCCCGCACCGTCCCGGTCCGCTCGCTCCCGGCGTGGGCGTCCCTGCGGTCGGCGTGGATCCGGCCGTCGGAGCCGCCGAGCAGGACCTCGTGCCAGGCGCCGTCGTCGGCCAGCACCTCGGCCTCCCAGACCGCCCGGCCGTCCTCGTCGTCCACCGCCAGCACGGCGATCCGGCCCGGAACGGCCTTCAGGATCGCGGCGGCGGCCCGGTCGGCGGAGATCTCCGCCGGTTCGGCGGACATCAGGTGCGTCCGGGTGAGCGCGGGCGCCCCGGTCCCGGACGCGTTCCGCGCCCTGTGCGGCGCGCCGCAACCCGTCACGGTCCCGGCGACGGCCATCGCGGCCAGCACGGCCACGACGGCGGCCACCGGAAGGCGCCCCTGCGTCCGGTATCCCATCGGTCCCCCCGCGGTCTTCCGAAGGGGACTATTCCCAGCAAAAACCCGCAGGTCACCCGGGCGATTGCAAAGTCCGTCAAGCGCATCCAAAGACGCGAACGCCCGCCGGACGTCCGGCAGGCGTCCGGCAGGCGTTCGGCAGGCGTTCGGCAGGCGTTCGATCAGTCGTTGTCGGCGGTGCCGTCGGTGTCGTTCCGGTCGTCATCGCGGTCGGCCGCGTTCGCGGTGACCTTGCCGGTGGCCGCGTCCACGGTCACCTCGCGCTCCTCGCCGTTCCGACCCGCGACCTCGACGTCCCAGGACGAGCCGTTCCCCGCCCGCTCGAAGTCCACCGAGACCACGGTCCCGGGCGCGGCCTTCAACGCGGTCGCGGCGGCCTGGGCGGCGGTGACCCGGGTCCCTTCCAGCGCCTTCGCCTCAGCGGCGTCCTCCCGGCCGTCGTTCTCGTCGCCCTGGTCGTCGTCCTGGCCGGGCGCGGCCTTGACGTTCGCCAGGACCCTGGCGTCGCCGCCGTCGATCCTCACCTCGCGCCAGGCGCCGTCCGAGGCCAGCACGTCGGCCTCCCAGACCGCCCGGCCGTCCTCGTCGTCCAGGTCCAGCTCGGCGACCCGCCCCGGGGCCGCCTTCAGGGCCGCGGCGGCGGCCTGCTCGGCGGTCACCTTCGCGGCGGGCGGGCGGTCGTCGCGGCCGTCGTCCCGCGCGGCGAGCGCGGTGGTGGCCCCGCCCGCGGCCAGCAGGGTTCCGGCGGCGACGGTCACGAGCAGGCGACGACCGGTCAGTGCGGGCTTCATGCGTTACTCCCTCGATGGTTCTCTTCGACCGACGTGCCTCACCATCCCCGGCGATCCTGAGGCGCGCCTGAAGCGACCTGAAGAACGCTTCAGGTCGGTCTGGAACCCTGGACCCATGCGTCTGCTGATCGTCGAGGACGAGCGCCGGCTCGCCGCCACGCTCGCCAAGGGCCTGGTGGCCGAGGGTTTCGCGGTGGACGTCGCGCACGACGGGAACACGGGGCTCGACCTGGCGTTCGAGCACGACTACGACCTGGTCCTGCTGGACATCATGCTGCCGGGCCGCAACGGCTACCGCGTGTGCGCCGACCTGCGGGCCGCCGGGATCGACGTCCCGATCCTCATGCTGACCGCCAAGGACGGCGAGTACGACGAGGCCGAGGGACTGGACACCGGCGCCGACGACTACCTGAGCAAGCCGTTCTCCTACGTGGTGCTGCTGGCCCGGGTCCGGGCGCTGCTGCGCCGCCGCACCCGGGGCGGCGACCCGGTGATCACGGTGGGCGACCTGCGGGTGGACCCGGCCGCGCGGCGGGTGTGGCGGGGCGACACCGAGGTCGAGCTGACCGCCAAGGAGTTCGCGGTGCTGGAACACCTGGCGGTCAACGCCGGCCGGGTCGTGTCCAAGGCGCAGATCATCGAGCACGTGTGGGACGCGGCCTACGACGGCGACCCCAACATCGTCGAGGTGTACGTCAGCGCGCTGCGCCGCAAGCTGGACGCGCCGTTCGGGCTCCGGTCGATCGAGACCGCGCGGGGCCTCGGCTACCGGCTGGCGGCCGCTCCCCCGGCGCGCGGGGGCCGCTGATGCTCGGGTCGGTGCGCGCCCGCACGACGCTCGCGGCCACGGCGGTCGTGGCGGTCGCGCTGGTGGCGGTCGGGGTCGCGGTGGTGTGGCTGCTCCAGGCCGAGCTGACGCGGAACGCGGCGGTGCGGGCCGAGGTCGCGGCGCGGGAGGTCGCCACGCGGGTCGCGGCGGGGACCCCGTTCGGCGGGCTGGACCTGCCGGACGCCGACGAGCAGCCCGTCCAGGTCGTGGACGAGGGCGGGCGGGTCCGGGCCGCGAGCGAGGGCCTGCGGGACGTGACGTTCCCCACGTCCGACGAGGACGACGATCCGGCCCCGTCCACGCGGGTCGTCACGGTGGACGGGAAGACCGCCGAGTACCGGTTCGCGGCGGTGCGGGCCGAGGCCCCCGACGGCACGGACGTCACCGTCCACGCGGGCGTTCCGCTGGACACCCGGCGGGAGGCGGTCGGCACGGTCCGGGAGGCGATGCTGGTCGGGCTGCCGGTGCTGCTGGCGGTCGTCGCGGCCGTGACCTGGCTGGTCACCCGGCGGGCGCTGCGGCCGGTGGAGGCGATCCGCGGGGAGCTGGCGGAGATCACCGCGGCCGGGGACCTGGCGCGGCGGGTGCCGGTGCCCCGGTCCCGCGACGAGGTGGCGCGGCTGGCGGCCACCACCAACGCGACGCTGGCCGCGCTGGAGCGCTCGGTGGCCCGGCAGCGGGACTTCGTCGCCGACGCCTCGCACGAGCTGCGCAGCCCGATCGCGTCGCTGCGGGCCGAGCTGGAGGTGGCGCAGGCGCATCCGGAGCTGCTGGACGTGGACGGCCTGGCCGACGAGGTCGTGCGGTTGCAGGGGCTGGCCGCCGACCTGCTGCTGCTCGCCCGGCTCGACGCCGGGGACCGGCCCGCCCCCGAACGCGTGGCGCTGGCCGACCTGGTGCGGGGCGCGGCGCGGCCGGGCGTCGCGATGGCGGTGGAGGCCGAACCCGTGGTGCTCGGGTCGCGAACGCGGCTCGAACGCGTCGTGAACAATCTGCTGGACAACGCGGTGCGACACGCCCGGTCGGCCGTTCGCCTGGAGCTGACCTCCGCCGGTGACACGGCGGTCCTGCGGGTGGTCGACGACGGGAGCGGCGTCGCCCCGGCGGACCGGGAGCGGATCTTCGAACGGTTCGTGCGGCTGGACGAGGCCCGCAGCCGGGACGCCGGTGGCGCGGGGCTCGGGCTGGCCATCGTGCGCGACCTGGTGGAGGCGCACGGCGGCACGGTCGCCGCGCGCGAGGCCCCCGGCGGCGGCGCGGCGATGGAGGTGCGGCTGCCGCTCGCCCGCCCGGAATGAGCGTGATGTGAGTTACCCGGGGGTTCTGGGGGCGACGATCGGTGACCGGGACGGGTCGGCAGGGAACGGAAACGTGGGCCGATACGCGACTATGCTGCCGTCAAGACGACCACAACGACGTGCCAAGTCGCGGAGGTTCCCCCCTTGAAGATCTTTGTTGCCGGAGCGACCGGCGTCGTGGGCCGCCGTCTGGTCCCGTTGCTGGTGGCGGCGGGCCACCAGGTGACGGGCACGACCCGGCGACCCGAGCGTGCGCGGACGCTGGCCGACCAGCGGGCCACGCCGGTCGTCGTGGACGTCATGGACGCCGCGGCGCTGGCCTCGGCCGTCGCCGAGGCCCGCCCCGACGTGATCGTCCACCAGCTCACCGACCTGAGCGACGAGGATTTCGCGGCCAACTCGCGGCTGCGGATCGTCGGCACCCGCAACCTGGTCGACGCCGCCCGCGCGGCGGGCGTGGAGACGATGGTGGCGCAGAGCATCGCGTGGCTGTACCGGCCGGGCGACACCCCGGCGGTGGAGTCCGACCCGCTGGACCCGTCGCTGCCGCCCTACGAGGGCGTGGCCGCCCTGGAGCAGGCCGTCGCGGAGATGCCGCGCGGGGTCGTGCTGCGGTACGGCGCGCTGTACGGCGCGGGCACCTGGTACGCCCCCGACGGGGCGATCGCCGAGCGGGTCCGCAACGGCAGCCTGCGGCGCACCCCGGCGTGGACGTCGTTCGTGCACGCCGACGACGCGGCCGCCGCCGTGCTGACCGCGCTGGACTGGCCCGCCGGCCCGGTGAACATCGTGGACGACGAGCCCGCGACGTCCGCCGAGTGGCTGCCGGTGTACTGCGAGGCCCTCGGCATGCCGACGCCGGGCACCGCGCGGCACGCGGCGGCGACGGGCCGCCCGGCGTCCAACGCCCGCGCCAGGGAGCTGGGCTGGAAGCCGCGCATCGCGTCCTGGCGGACCGGGTTCTCCCAGCAGGACTGAGCCGGGACCGCCGCCGGGAACGCTCCCGCCGTCAGGCCGAGGCGACCGCGTCCGGCACGTCCGCCGTGGCCGGGCGCACGTCGAACCGGAGCCGGAACGGGCTGAGCGTGCGCGGCACCGGCCGCCCTTCCGCCAGGGGCTGACCGGAGGCCAGCCGGAAGTCGTGGCGGTGCAGCAGCGTCCCCAGGAACAGGCTGGTCGTCAGCAGGACCAGGTTGCGGCCGGGGCACTCGGCGGGCCCGGCGCTGAACGGGATCGCCGACCAGTGCGCCTCCGCCGTGCCGTCGCGCCAGGTCTCGGGCGCGAACGCGTCGGCGAACGTCAGGTACTCCTCGTCGCGTTGCAGCGACGGCGTGTGGATCAGCAGCCCCGTCCCGGCGGGCAGGGTGCGTCCGCCCCACTCGGTCTCCTCGGTCGTGTCGCGCAGGATCGCCATCGTGGTCGGCCACAGCCGCACCGACTCCAGCACGCAGGCCCGCAGGTACGGCAGGTCCTGCGGAACGGCCAGATCGCCGATCTCGGCGCGGGCCCGGACGGCCTCGTCGGGATGCGTGGCCAGCAGCGCGAGCGCCCGGAACGCGGCCATCCCGGCGGGCTCGAACGCGAACAGCCACTGCGGGACCTGCTGCTCGGGATCGGTGCGCGCGGTGACGGGCGTGCGGGCCATGACCCCGGCCAGGCTGCCGGGCTCGGCGCGGGCGAGGTGGGTGTGGAGGCGCTCCTCGAAGCGGTGGCGCAGCCGGTCGCGGCGGGGATGGGCGAACCCCCAGTTCGCGTTCATCCGCAGCCGGGTCAGCAGGTCGCTGACCTCGTGGTCGTCGCGGGCGGCGTCGCCCAGCACGACCCGCCGGATCACCCGCCACCAGACCCGCCGGAACTCGTCCCACTCCAGCGTCCCGGTGGTCTCCACCCGGCCCAGCAGCTCGGTGGCCTCCTGGTGGACCTTGGCGGCGACCGACCCGGCGATCCCGGTGTGGACCTCGTGCGGGGTGTCGAGGACCCGCTCGTTGAAGCGGCGGCGGTCGACGCGGTCGGCCCCGGTGGAGGCGAGGACGCCGTGCGGCTGGAAGTGGGCGAGCGCGCTGCGCTTCTCCCGGTTGGCGGCGGCGAACTCGGGCCCGGTGAGGACCCGCGCGACGTGTTCGGGGGTCAGGACCAGCGCGAACGACCGTCCCGGAATGCTCAGCCGGAGCGGCCCCGGGCCGTGGCGGGCGCGCAGCCGCCGCAGCAACCGCCCCGCCTTCCGGTCGGCGTCCATCCTCTCGGCCAGCGCGACGATCCGCGGCCGGCGCGCGATGACGCCCCGCGCGATGGCCGGCGCGAACACGACGGCCGCGACCTTGACGGTGTCGAGCACCGAGGCCCGCGGAACCGGCGCGCGCCCCGTGACCTTCTGCCGGGCAGCGGTCATGATTCCCCCCTTTTCGGTCCCCTCCACCCTGGGCTCTGCCCGTCACACCAGCCTCAAACGTGGGGTGGGGCAAACCGAACCCCCGTTCTCCGTGGCAGCACGATCGACCCGCCGCCCCCGGAACCCGAAGCTGGAAGGGACGAAAGGGGCGCTCGATGTCACCGAACCGCACGGATCTTCCCGGCCGGGTGGGCTACGCGCTGGTGGCGCTGCCCGCTGGCGTCGTCTCGCTGGCGGGAGGCCGGGCCCAGGTCCGGCTGGTGCGGCGGCTGCTCGGGGTGGAGGCGGGCGGCGCGGCGCGGGGGCGGGTCGCGGCGCACGCGGCGGCGTCGCTGCCGCTCGGGCTCCTGTCCACCGTGGTGACCGGGTACGGCTGGCTGGTCGTGGCGCTGAACCTGCTCTATCCGCTGCGCCCGCTGGTCGGGATGGGCGACGGCTCTTACGAGGACGCCTGGGGCGGACCGACGCTCGCGGGGGCGTGGGCGGTCCACGCGGCGGGCGGCGTGGGTGCGGCGGTGGTGACGGCGCTGCTGGCCCTCGGGTTCGCCCGGCTCCAGGAGCGGCAGGCGCGCCGCGTCCTGCGGGCGGGGAGAATGGGCTGATGGGACGCGCTCCGTTCACGCGGCGGACCCTGTTCACGCGGCGGGACGGGGCCGAGGCGCTGTACGTGCTCGCCGGGCTGCCGTCGGCGGTGGCCGGGCTGGTCTACGCGGCCGTGGCGGTGGTCGTGGGCGGCGCGCTGGCGGTGACGCGGGCCGGGGGCCCGGCGACGGCGGTGGCGCTGCGCGGGGCGCGGGCGCTCGGG
>NZ_BCQR01000283.1 GCF_001552175.1 Actinomadura kijaniata NBRC 14229 | reverse complement strand
AGCGGCGCGGGCACCGGGCCGAGGACCCGGGCGGCCAGGGCCGCGGCGTGGCGGCGCGGCGCGGCGGGCAGCAGCCGTCCCCGGTGCGCCGCGTCGCCCAGCCCCGTGATCAGCGCGCCGAGGCGGGTGACGCGGGCGATCCGCTCGAAGGGGTTGTCGGCCAGCTCCACGCCCCGGATGCGGCGGCGTTCCAGGGAGACGCTGCGGCGGGTGACCAGGCCGCGTTCGGCGACGATCGAGCCGTCCCGGGCCACGACCGTGAAGTCCCAGTTGAACAGCGCGAACACGATCACCGACATGACCGGCACGGCGGCCAGGAACCCCAGCGCCACCGCCACCACCACCACGGTGGGCAGCCCGACGACCTCGTGGCCGAGTTCGGCCACCCGCTCCCGGGTGATGAGGCCGAGGTCGTCGCCGAGGTTGTAGAGGGTGCCGAGCAGGCTGCCGGCCAGCGCGAACGGGGTGAGCAGGTAGGCGCCGCTGAACGGGGCGTACAGGTACCAGGCGGGCCGCACCCGGGCCAGCACGCGGCGCGGGGCGTCGGCCCTGACCGGCTCGGCCCGCGCCGGCCGCGGGGCGGCGGGGCGGGCCAGCAGCAGGCGGCGGAGCCGTTCGGCCTCCTGCCGCGACACCGCGTTGAGCTCGCCCTCGCCGCCGTCGGAGCCCGCGTCGATCCGCACGATCGCCAGCCGCAGCAGCCGGTGCGGGAGCGTCGCGCTGACGTCCACGCCCCGGACGCGGTCGCGCGGGATCGTCTTCACCGAACGGCCGATCAGCGCGCGGCGCAGCTCGATGCGGTCCTCGTGGACGGTGTAGGTGAACATGCGCCACTTGGCGACGTGGAAGACCAGCCCGATCGCCAGGCCGATCAGGGTGAAGTAGAACGCGGTGGACACGCCGCCGACCAGCAGGGTGGTCGCGCCCGCCGCCAGCAGCGCGGCCAGCTCCCGCACCGCGCCGACCACGAACGTCAGCGGGTGCAGGCGCTGTGGGCCCGCCCGCCGGCCGGTTCCGGTCACGGCGGGCGGGGTGTCCGCTTCCGGCCGTTCCACCGGTCCGGGCACGCTCATGTCGCGTCGTCGCGCAGGGCGTGGGCGCGGCGCGCGAGGTCCTCGGCCAGCCGGGTCGCCACGGCCACCGGCAGCCCCGAGACCTCCGAGGACCCGGCGTGCGAGGCGGTGTTGACCTCGATGGTGGCCAGGCCGAGGGCGCGTTCGATCAGGCCCTGGCGGCTGTCGACGGTCTGGATGCGGCTGACCGGGACCAGCAGCCACTCGCGGGAGAACCAGCCGGTGCGGGTGTAGACGACGTCGGAGCTGACCTCCCAGCGGTGCACGCGGTACCGCCACACCGGCGCGACCAGCGTCATCAGCACGCCCGCCACGCCGACCAGCACCGGGACCCAGTCGAGCCGGGAGTCGAGCCAGCCGGGCAGGCGCGCCCAGTCCGCCCCGCCGAGCCAGGTGGACACGCCCCACGCCAGGCCGAACGCCAGGCCCCACAGCAGCAGGTACTCGATCGCCCAGTGCGCGACCGCGCGCGGCGAGACGCGGTGCGCGGGTGGTCGCAGGCGGGAAGGGAGCGGCGGCCCGCCGCCGGTCTCCCGCGTCCGCCGCACCGACGTCACGATCAGAGTCTAACCGGCTGTGCACGGCCCGTTCCGCGACGAGGCGATCTTCCGCGATTCGGATTCGGCGCGGTTTTGTCGGACCCCCGTGTCATGGTGACACCGAGACGTCAGCGTGATGCCAGGACCTTGCCAGCGCCCCCGAGAAAACTGGATGCGATTCCGCCGGACGGCGCCTAGGTTGGCCAGCCGTGCTTGACCTGCCGTCGCGTCAAGGCCGTGAGATGTCCGGCAGGACCCTCCCAAGGAGATCACATGAGTTACGCGATCCAGGCCGAAGGCCTGGTCAAGCGCTTCGGCGAGACCATGGCGCTCGCCGGGGTCTCGCTCACCGCCCAGCCCGGCACGGTGCTGGGCGTGCTCGGGCCGAACGGCGCGGGCAAGACCACCACCACCCGGATCCTGGCCACGTTGATCCAGCCGACCGAGGGACGCGCCGAGGTCGGCGGCTACGACGTGGTCACCCAGGCCCACATGGTGCGGCAGCTGATCGGGCTGACCGGCCAGTACGCGGGCGTGGACGAGATGCTCACCGGCACCGAGAACCTCATCATGATCGGACGGCTGCTCGGGCTGTCGCGGAGCCACTCGCGGTCCCGCGCCGCCGAGCTGCTGGAGCGCTTCCAGCTCACCGAGGCGGCCGACCGCGCCGCCAAGACCTACTCCGGCGGCATGCGCCGCCGTCTCGACCTGGCCGCCAGCCTGGTCGGGCGCCCGCAGATCCTGTTCCTGGACGAGCCGACCACCGGCCTGGACCCGCGCAGCCGCAACGGCCTGTGGGACATCGTGCGCGGCCTCACCGCCGACGGCGTGACGGTGCTGCTGACCACGCAGTACCTGGAGGAGGCCGACCAGCTCGCCGACGACATCGTCGTCATCGACCGCGGCGAGGTCATCGCGCACGGCACCCCCGACGCCCTCAAGGCGCAGGTCGGCGGCCAGGTGCTGGAGGTGCGTCCGCTGCACGAGGCCGACAACGTCACCGTCGCGCGCATCGTCGGCGACCTGGCCGAGGCGACGCCCGAGGTCCGCGAGGGCACGGTCAGCGTCCCGATCACCGACCCGGCGCTGATGCCCGCGGCCGTGCGCCGCCTCGACGACGCGGGCGTCACCGTCGGCGAGATGTCCCTCCGCAAGTCGAGTCTGGACGAGGTCTTCTTCTCCCTCACCGGCCACCACACCGAGGACGTCGAGGACGAGTCCCCCACCCCGGCCCCCGCCAAGGAAGGAGTGTCGGCATGACCACCGCCGCGCTCGCGCCGCAGACGCTCACCAAACGGGTCTCGCCCGGCGTCGCCGCGCGCAACATCGCCACGCTCGCCTGGCGCAACCTCGTCCAGATCAAGCACAACCCGATGGAGCTGCTGGACCTGTCCATCCAGCCCATCATGTTCGTGCTGCTGTTCGCCTACGTGTTCGGCCCGGCGATGGAGGGCAGCGTCGAGCGCTACCTGCCGATCGTCATCCCCGGCATCATCGCGCAGAACGCGCTGTTCGCCGGGATGACCACAGGGTTCGGCCTCAACACCGACATCACCAAGGGCGTGTTCGACCGGTTCCGCAGCCTGCCGATCTCCCGCATCGCGCCCCTGGTGGGCCGGATCATCGCCGACACCACGAAGCAGGCGTGGTCGATGGCGATCCTGCTGACGGTCGGGTTCCTCATCGGCTTCCGGCTGGGCACGAACGTGCTGGCGCTGCTGACGGCGTTCGCGCTGCTGCTGGCGTTCGCGGTGATGTTCTCGTGGACGTCGGTCTACATCGCGATGAAGGTCAGCGAGCCGGAGAAGGTCCAGATCTTCGGCTTCACGACGATCTTCCCGCTGAGCTTCATGAGCACGGCGTTCATCCGTTCCACCGAGGGCATCCCCGGCCCGCTGGCGTGGGTGATGGACAACAGCCCGGTGACGCACCTGGTGGAGGCGATGCGGGGCCTGCTGGTGGGCGGCCCGGTCATGAACCACGCTCTGTGGGCCCTGGCCTGGGGCGCGCTCATCACCGCGATCTTCGCCCCCCTGTCCCTGCGCGCCTTCCGTTCCCGGGCCTGAAACGAACACCCCCAAAGAACCACCTCCCCGACCCACCACCCACCTCAAGCCCCCCACCGCGCCGCCGCCCGACACCACCAGGCGGCGGCGCGTCGTGTCGGTGGGGTGCGGAACGCGGCGGGCAGCCGTTCCCGGTACGGCGGGCCGGGGGCTCTTGTTTATAGGAAGATATCTTCCTATTGTTGGCGTCATGCCACGGCGCAGAGCTGGGGCCCTGTTGCCCCTTGAGAACGAGATCCTCGGGGTGGCGCTGGTGATGGCGAGGGCCGGGCAGGCCACCTTCCACGGGTTCGGTCTCGCCCAGGCCATGCGGGAGCGGAGCGCGTCCCGTTCCCTGACCGCCCACGGAACGCTGTACAAGGCCCTCGGCCGCCTTGAGGACTTCGGGCTGCTCGCCTCCCGCTGGGAGGACGCGGCGTCCGCCGAGGGGCGGCCTCGGCGGCGTCTGTACGAGCTCACGGCACGCGGCGTCCACGCGGCCGAGCAGGCCCTCGCCGGTGGGGGCGAGGCCGTGCGGCGTTCCCCGCGCACCGCCCCGGGGCCCGCATGACACCGGAACGCGCGGCCCGGCTGGTGTCCCGGTGGGTGCGGTTCTACACGCGGGGCCTTCCCGCCGCGGTCGCCCGGCGCCGGATCGAGGAGATCGACGCCGACCTCCACGACCACATCGCGTACGAACGCGCCCGCGGGACCGCCGACCGGCGCATCGCCCGGAACGTCCTGTCGCGGATGGCCCGCGGCCTGGCCGCCGACGCCTCCTGGCGGCGGCGGGCCCGACCTCTGGAAGGAAATCCCATGAAGACGCTGCTCGCCGTCCTCGCCACCGTGCTCGGCGTCGCCGCCATCGTGTTCGGGGAGGCCGACGACGCGCCCGGCCTCCAGCTCCTGGGGGCCCTGTTCGTCGTCGGCGCGGTCACGTTCGGGGTGCGGGCCTCCCTGCGCGGCAGGTAACGCGCCCCACCGGCGGTCAGTGGCCGTGGCCCGCGCCGGGGAGGGTGTGGGGCACCTGGTTCTCGGTGCCGGGCCGGACGATCACGAACTGGCCCATCATCCCCGAGTCCTCGTGCCGCAGGATGTGGCAGTGGTACATGTACGGGGAGGCCGGGTCGGTGTGGTGGCCGAACTGGACGGCCAGCCGGACGGTCGACTTCGACGGCACGTACACGGTGTCCTTGTGGCCGTTCGTGTACGCGGGCGGCGGCGATCCCGCCACGTCCAGCACCCGGAACGCCACCTCGTGGATGTGGAAGTTGTGGGCGTAGACGTTGTTCTCGACCTCCCAGATCTCGACGGCGCCCGCGGGCACCACCTCGTCGATCCGGGCCATGTCCATCTCCCTGCCGTTGATGGCGTCGTGGCCGTTGAGCCGGAAGCGCCGCACGCGGGCGCCCTGGGGCGGCTGGATCGGGGCCAGGTCGGCCAGCCTGCGCGGCACGGCGGGAGAGTCCTCCAGCCTCGGCACCGCGACGATCCTCAGCAGGTCGAGGTCGCCCTTGTCGATGTCGTTGTCACCGCCGAAGCTGCGCAGGACCACCTGCTCCCCGGCGGTGAAGGCGACGACGACCTCGGCCCGCTCGCCGGGGGTCAGCGACAGCCGGTCCACCTCGACCGGGGCGGCCATCAGCCCGGCGTCGGTGCCGATCACCTGGAACCGGCGCCGGTCGGCGAACCCGACGTGGTACATCCGGGCGGTGGAGCCGTTGAGGATCCGCAGCCGCACCCGCTCGGTCCCGACCCGCAGGAACGGGTCGTAGGTCCCGTTCACCAGGACGTGGTCGCCCAGGATGCCGAAGGTGCCCTTGAGCGGGTCCCCGCTGAACGACGCGCCGTCCGGGCCGAACCTCTTGTCCTGCAGGATCAGCGGGATGTCGTCGACGCCGTAGCGGGACGGCAGCTCCAGGCGCTCGTCGTCGTCGACGATGAACATCCCGGCCAGGCCGCGGTAGACGTGCGCGGCCGTCCGGCCGTGCGGGTGCGGGTGATACCAGGAGGTGGCGGCGGGCTGGTCGATGGTCCACCGCGGCGTCCAGGTGGCGCCCGGCTCGATCGTCTGGTGGGGGCCGCCGTCCATCCTCGCGGGCAGCCGCATCCCGTGCCAGTGCACCGTGCCGGCCTCCGCCAGCCGGTTGGTCACCGCCATCTGGACGACGTCACCGCGGGCCGCGCGCAGCGTCGGCCCCAGGAACGGCCCGTTGAACCCCCAGGTCGCGGTCTGCGTACCGGGCAGGATCCGGGCCCGCCCCTGCTGCATGGTGAGCTCGAACGTCCGCACTCCCTTCCTGTCGCGTTTCGGCTGGAGCAACGGCGGTATCCGCAACGGGTTACGGAAAGCCAGCTTCTCGACGCCCCGGGAAGCGGATCCGGCTTCGGAGCCACATGCCGCCGTGAAGGTGGCCAGCGCGGCGACGGAGAGAAAACGGCGACGGTGCACGAAGATCATCTTTGTGGGCGTCGCGGGCGAAGGCAGCAAGATCCCT
Source organism: Actinomadura kijaniata NBRC 14229 (assembly GCF_001552175.1). Classification (GTDB taxonomy): domain Bacteria; phylum Actinomycetota; class Actinomycetes; order Streptosporangiales; family Streptosporangiaceae; genus Spirillospora; species Spirillospora kijaniata. The sequence goes on along the minus strand of NZ_BCQR01000283.1, from coordinate 1,341 downwards.
CATTCTTCGCAGGGGGGCCGGAAACCCCGCGGCCACCTGCGTCCTCGACGCCCGGCCAAGGACGCCCGGCTCCCAGTCAACCCAGAGACGAGACGAAGCCCAGGCCCATCACCGCCAGGGCGGCGACGCCGAACCGGGCCAGCGACCGGCGGGTGGGGCGGGGGCCGTCGAGGAGGATCGCGAGCCCGAGGGGCACGAGCGCGACGCACAGGCCCGCCGCGCCGACGACCGACCACGGGGTCGTGCCCTTCAGGACCCCGAGCGGCACGAGCGTCATGAGCGCCAGCGCGAGGCAGCGCGCCGGGCCGAGCACGCCGGAGCGCCAGGCCCCGACCGCCAGCACGGTCCAGCCGAGCATGACCGCGAAGGAGGCGTACTGGAAGATGTGGAACGCCTGGTAGGTGTCGGCGACGGTGGCGGTGGCCGCCCGGTGCCCCTGGGCGTCGACGAGCCGGAAGGCCAGATGGTCCGCTCCGGCGTGGAACGTGCGGGCGAACAGCCCCAGCAGCGTGAGGCCGCCGCCGAACGCTGCCAGGGCCGGCCGGGTGGCGCCGACGCGGGCGGCCAGGGCGCCGACGGCCGGCCACAGCGCCACGGTCCCGGCCGCGAAGCAGCCGTAGGACGCCGTCATCAGCGTCGGGTGCTCGTCGTAGGCGGCTAGCTGGCCGGGGAAGAAGAAGGGGGAACCCGCTCTCAGGAGCACCCCGAGGAGCAGCAGGACGGGCCCGAGGAGCAGCGAGGTCCCGGCGAGCCACCGCCCCGGGAACACGAAGACGGCGGGTGACGAGGGTCGTGTGGAGGACATGCCCACAGGCTGCTCGCGTGGGGCTCTCCGTCGGATCGGCCCGTGACCGACATTCCCCGGTCCGCCTGGCGTGGACACGGGCCGCCGACAGGCCGGCGTGGTCCTCCCCAGGGATGATCCATCGTGGTCTGATGCGGCCGACGGCCCGCGCCGATAACGTGCGCCCGTGGACGAAGCCGACTTCGAGGCCCGCCAGGCGCACCTCCTGCGCCGGGGCCGGCGACGCGCCCTCGACGTGCTCCTGGCGGTCGTCCTGGTCGCGGTGGACGTGGTGGTCGCCGGGAACATGCTCAAGGACCGGCCGGACTTCACCCCTCTCTTCCCGGTGTCCTGCCTGGTGGCGGTCGCGCTGGGGCTGGTCGTCGCGGTCCGGCGGCGGTGGCCCCGGCGCGCGCTGGCGTCCGCGGTGACCCTGTCGTCCGCCGCGGCCGTGGGCGGCGTGCTGTGGGACCCGTTCGCGGCGGCCGCGCTCGCGCTCCGCGCCGTCGCGACCGTCGAGTCCCCGCGGCGGTCGGCCCCCGTGCTGGCGGCGTGCG
>NZ_BCQR01000282.1 GCF_001552175.1 Actinomadura kijaniata NBRC 14229 | reverse complement strand
GGGCGCGGCGCAGCGCGGGCGCGGCCGCCGCGCCGCCGCGCGCCAGGTGCTCGGCGTGCCCGGCCAGCAGCAGGTCCGGGAACCGGGTGCCCGGCTCCAGCGACAGCGCGACCTCGGCGAGCCGCCGGGCGTCGTCGCGGCAGCGCTCCCAGTTCGCCACGGTGGTCGCGTGCAGCGTCTCCACCAGCAGGTCGGCGGCGGCGTCGCGGTCGCGGGCCACGGTCCGCTCGGCGGCGCCCAGCAGCAGCGGGACGGCGTCGCCGGACCGGCCGAGCTGGATGTAGCCGGTGCCGCGCATCCGGTCGGCGGCGATCCGGCCGTCCTCGTCCAGGTCGGGACCGGCCCGGTCCAGCAGCTCCAGGGCCGGCACCGGCTGCCCGGCGCGCAGCGCGCCGGGGGCGGCCGCCAGCAGCCGGGCGGCGTGCCGCGGGCCGGACGGGGTGAGCTCGGCGGCCTGCACCAGCAGCGCCGACTGCGCGGCGTACCCGCCCCGGGCGCGGGCGCGCTCGGCGGAACGTTCCAGTTCGCGGGCCAGCTCCTCGTCGGGGCCGGGCGCGGCGGCGGCCAGGTGCCAGGCGCGGCGGTCGCCGTCGGCGACCGGGTCGGTGACGGCGGCGAGCGCGGCGTGGACGCGGCGGCGTTCGGCCTCGTCCGCGCCCGCGTAGACGCCGGACCGGATCAGCGGGTGGCGGAAGCCGAGGACGGGCCGCAGCACCAGCAGGTCGGCGGCGACCGCGGGCGCGGCGAGGGCGTGCGGGCCGGACGCGCCGCCGGTGGCCTCCAGCCGGTGCAGGGCCCGCCACACCAGGTGCGCGTTGCCGGTCGGCTCGGCGGCCACGACCAGCAGCAGCGTGCGCACGTCGGGCGGCAGCGCGGCGACCTGGCGGCGGAACCGCTCCTCGATCAGGCGGCCGAGCGGGAGCCGTTCGGCCAGCGGCGGCGCCTCCCCCGCGGCGGGCGGGCCCCCGGTGCGCGGGTCCCGGGCCAGGTCGCCGGCGAGTTCGCGGATGGCCAGCGGGTTGCCGCGGGTCTCGGCGACGACGCGCCGGGCCACCTCGGGGTCCAGGCGGCGCGGCCCGGCGGCGTCCAGCAGCCGGTGGGCGGCGTCGTCGGGCAGCCCGCCCACGTGCATCCGGGGCAGGTCGCGCAGCGCGGACGACCCGCCGTCCCCGTCGCGGACGCCGAACAGCAGCGCGACGTGGTCGGCCTGGAGCCGCCGCCCGACGAACGCCAGCACCTCCAGCGTCTCGGTGTCCAGCCACTGCGCGTCGTCGCACACGCACAGCAGCGGCTGCTCCAGGCCCGCGTCGGTGAGCAGCGTCAGCACCGCCAGGCCGATCAGCAGCCGGTCCGGCGCGACGCCCGCGACCAGCCCGAACACCCCGCCCAGCGCGTCGCGCTGCGGCGCCGGGAGGGACGCCGTGCCGTCCAGCAGCGGCAGCAGCAGGCGGTGCAGCCCGGCGTAGCCGAGCTCGCGCTCGGACTCGACGCCGTCCACGCGGGCGATCCGGAACCCGTCGGCGCGCGCGGCGGCGTCGTTCAGCAGCGCCGTCTTGCCGACGCCCGCCTCGCCGTGCACCACCAGCACGCCGCTGCGCCCCTGGCCCGCGCGGTCCAGCAGCGCGCGGAGCGCGGCCGTCTCGTCGGCCCTGCCCAGCAACCTCATGCGCGAACCCTAGTGGTCCCCCGTGAACGGACCGGAGGGCGACTAAGGGGTTTCAAGGATTCGCCCGGCGGGGCCGTCGCCGGATGCTGGTGGGGAACGGAAGGGGGACGGAATGACGATGACGCTGGACGGGACGGCCCTGCGCCGCGTGTGCGGCGAGGCGCTGGGCGCGGTGGTCACCGGCGGGCTGGCGGAGGTGCGGACCCGGCGGCTGGGGCGGACGGTCCTGGTGTCGGCGCGGGGGCGGGACGTGACGCTGCGCCACCCGGAACCCGGGCCGGACCGGCCCCCGCGCGTCGTGGTGGGGCTGGTCACCCGGGCCGGGGCGCCCGGTGAGCTGGTCCTGTCCGGGGACGGCGGGCCGCGCGTCCAGCGGTTCGGCGGCGCGTTCGGGTACGAGGCGCTGGTGGTGCCCCACGCCGAGCCGGGGATGCCGCCGCCCGCGCTGGTCCGGCGGGCGGTGGCCGCGCGGCGGCCGCCCGGCGACGGGCTGGGCGCGGTGCTGGGCGCGTTCCTCGGCGGGCTGGCCGAGACCGGCGACCGGCTGGACGCGATGGCGGCGCCGACGGTCGGGCTCGTCCGCGCCTACCTGCTGTCCCGCGCCGACGGGGGCCCGGACGGCGACGCGCTCGGCCCGCGCCTGCTGCGCTACATCGACGACCACCTCACCGATCCCGGCCTGTCCCCCGCCTCGGTCGCCGCCGCCCACCGGATCTCCCTGCGCTACCTGTACCGGGTGCTGGCCGACGTGGACGTCACGTTCGGCGCGTGGGTCCGCGCCCGGCGGCTGGAGGGCGCGGGGCGGGACCTGGCCGCGCCCGGCGCCGGGCACGTGACGATCGCCGCGGTCGCCGCCCGCTGGGGTTTCGCCGACGCCGCCCACTTCAGCCGGGTCTTCCGCGACGCCTACGGAGTCTCCCCGCGGCAGTGGCGCGCCGGGGCGCGGCCGCCGGACGGTCAGGCGAGGCCGACCAGGTCCGCGTAGTCCGGGCCCCACAGGTCCTCGACGCCGTCGGGCAGGACCAGGACGCGGTCGGGGCGCAGCGCCTCCACCGCGTTCTCGTCGTGCGTGACCATGACGACCGCCCCCCGGTAGGCGGCGACCGCGTCCAGGACCTCCGCGCGGGAGGCCGGGTCGAGGTTGTTGGTGGGCTCGTCCAGCAGCAGGACGTTGGCCGCGGAGGCGACCAGCCCGGCCAGCGCCAGCCGGGTCTTCTCGCCGCCCGACAGCACGCCCGCCGGCTTGTCGACGTCGTCGCCGGTGAACAGGAACGACCCCAGGACGCCCCGGGCCTCGGCGGCGGACAGGTGCGGCGCGGCGGCGGCCAGGTTCCGCCCGACGCTGCGGTCGGGGTCGAGGGTGTCGTGCTCCTGGGCGAAGTAGCCGAGGCGCAGGCCGTGGCCGTGGACGACGCGGCCCGCGTCGGGCCGCTCCACCCCCGCCAGGATCCGCAGCAGGGTCGTCTTGCCCGCGCCGTTCAGGCCGAGGACGATCAGGCGTTCGCCCCGGTCCACGGCCAGGTCCACACTGCGCAGGACCGCCAGGTCGCCGTAGGACTTGGCCAGGCTCACCGCGCCCAGCGGGGTCCGGCCGCACGGGGCGGGCTCGGGCAGCCGGATCCGCGCGACCTTCGCCGCGCGGCGCGCCGGCGCCAGGCCCTCCAGCATCCGGTCGGCGCGGCGGGCCATGTCGCGGGCGCGCACGGCGGTGGACGAGCGGGCCCGCATCCGGTCGGCCTGGGCGTGCAGGGAGGCGGCCTTGCGCTCGGCGGCGGCGCGCTGCCGGGCCAGGCCGCGTTCGGCGGCCGCGCGGTCGGCCAGGTAGGTCTCCCAGCCGGTGTTGTGGACCTCCAGCGCGGCCCGGTCGGGGTCCAGGTGCCAGACGCGGTTGACGGTGTCGGCGAGCAGCCCGGTGTCGTGGCTGATCACGACCAGGCCGTGCCGGTACTCGGCCAGGAACCCGCGCAGCCAGGCGACCGAGTCGGCGTCCAGGTGGTTGGTGGGCTCGTCCAGCAGCAGGGTGCCGCGTTCGGCGAACAGGATCCGCGCCAGCTCGACGCGGCGGCGCTGCCCGCCCGACAGGGTCCCGACCGGCCGGTGCAGGACGTGGTCGGGCAGGCCGAGCCCGGCGGCGATGCGGGCCGCCTCCGCCTCGGCCGCGTAGCCGCCGCGCGCCTGGAACTCGGCCTCGGCGCGGGCGTAGCGGGCCATCGCCCGGTCCCGCCGCGCCGGGTCGGCCATCTGCTCCCCGGCGGCGCGCAGCGCGCGGACGGCCTCGTGCAGGCCGCGCGCCGACAGGATGCGGTCGGTGACGGTGACGTGCGGATCGGCGGCGGCCGGGTCCTGCGGCAGGTAGCCGACCTCGCCGCCACGCGTGATCGTTCCGGCGGCGGGCCGCGTCTCTCCGGCGAGGGCCCGCAGCAGGGTGGTCTTGCCCGCTCCGTTGCGGCCGACCAGGCCGACGCGGTCACCGGGGCCGACATGGGCACTGGCGTCGGACAGCAGGACGCGGACGCCGGCACGCAGAACAACACCCCGAAGGGTAATCATGGAAGTACGCTCCGAATTCACTCAGGGACACACGGGTGGCGTGAAGGCGGGTCCCTGAGCTAGGACATTCGGGGCGTGGACATGTCACCCAGCGTAGGTGAGGACTCCGGGGTGGCGGCAAACGTTTTTCCGGGGGCGCTGGCACAGTGGGGTCATGGCACGCAGTTTCGAGGATCTCGTCGAAGAGGCCGCGACCGCCCCGGTGGAGGGCTGGGACTTCTCCTGGCTGGACGGCCGGGCCACCGAGGAGCGCCCGTCGTGGGGCTACCAGCGCCTGATCGGGGAGCGGCTCGCCGCCGTCGGGTCGGCGCTGGACCTTGAGACCGGCGGTGGCGAGGTGCTGGCCGGGGTGCCGAGACTGCCCCGCCTGATGGCCGCGACCGAGTCGTGGCCGCCGAACGTGGCCCGGGCCACGCGGCTGCTGCACCCGCTGGGCGCGGTCGTGGTCGCCGTCCCCGACGATCCGCCGCTGCCGTTCGGCGACGAGGCGTTCGACCTCGTGGTGGCCCGCCACTCGATCAGGACGTGGTGGGACGAGATCGCCCGCGTGCTGCGGCCCGGCGGGACCTACCTGTCGCAGCAGGTCGGCCCGGCCAGCGTGTTCGAGCTGGTGGAGTACTTCCTCGGCCCGCAGCCGGACCGGCGCCGGGCGCGGCGGCCCGAGGACGCCCGCGCCGCGGCCGAGACGGCGGGCCTGGAGGTGGTGGACCTGCGCTCCGAACGCCTGCGCACCGAGTTCTTCGACATCGGCGCGGTGGTCTACTTCCTGCGCAAGGTGATCTGGATGGTGCCCGGCTTCACCGTGGAGGCGTACCTGCCGCAGCTGCGGGCGCTGCACGAGCGGATCGAGGCGGAGGGCCCGTTCGTCGCGCACTCCGCGCGCTTCCTCATCGAGGCGCGCAAGCCCGCGCGCTAGACCGTGCCCCCACCCCCTGACCCGCGGTGCCCGCCCGGGGCCCGCGCCTCGCCAGGACCCGGCGAGCGCGACATCGCTTCGCGATCCGACCCGCGGGTCAGGTGGCGCGCTCGCGGGCGTGGCCGGGACCCCCTTCGCGACAGGTCCTAGTCGCGGTCCCCGCGCTTCTTGTCGTCCCCGCGCTTCTTGCGGTGCTCGCGTTTCCGGTCGCGGTGCTTCTCGCGGCGGTCGCGTTCGGGGCGCTTGACCCGGGTCGGCCTGGACGACGGCCGCGCGACGGCCGGGGCCGGGGTCAGTGTGGGCGACGGAGTGGGCGGCGGAGCGGGCGGCGAGGACGCGGCGGGGGCCGGTTCCGCGAGGTCCGGCCGGGGCGCCGGGCCGGGCGTCGCGCCGGGGGTGACCAGCGCCAGGACCAGGGCGGGGGCCAGGGTCAGCGCGCCGACCCGGGCGGCCCGCCGGGCGAACGGGGCGTCCTCCGGGCCCGCGTAGGCGCGGTTCACCAGGCGGAAGCGCCCGGTGCTGCGCGCCGCGCCCGCCACCAGGACCAGCACCAGCACCGCCTGCGCGACCACCGCGACGGCCAGCGCGCCCGGCAGCGCGGTGCACAGCACCACCAGCCCGGCGGCGACCACCGGCAGCGACAGCAGAACGCCTCGATACCCCAACCCGGCCTCCTTCCGTCTCCCACGGCCGATCCGGAAGGCTACCGGGACGGGGGACCCCGGCCGTCCGGCCCCTGAACCTTCCGGTGCGCCCGCGCCGTACCGGAAGGTGACGGTTCCTCCAGCGGAAGGCCGGTATGGGGCGCACGGGCGTGACATGGCACGATGAGCGCGTGCCCTCGTCCCCCGAGGCACGCGCCCTGAGGTCGGCCTTCTTCGCCGCGGTGTGCGTGCTGCTGTCCGCCGGGGCGCACGTCCACGCCGGGGGCCGTCCCGTCCCGCCGGGGACGCTCGCCGCCGCGATCGGGATCGGCCTGGTCGCCGCCTACGCGTTCGGCGGGCGGGAACGCGGCCTCACGGCGCTGCTGCCCGCCACGTTCGCGGCGCAGTACGGGCTGCACCACCTGTTCTCCTGGGGCGCGGGGCACGCCGCCCCGCCCGGACCGGCCCCGGCGGTGGAGCACCTCCACCAGGCGACGTCCACGCCGATGCTGCTGGCGCACGCCGTGATGGCGCTGCTCACCGCCTACTGGCTGGACCGGGGCGAGGCCGCGTTCTGCGGGCTGGTCCGCCGGCTCGGCGCGCGGGCGCTGGCCCTGCCGCTCCCGGCCCCGGCCCCGCCGTTCCCGGCGCTCCCCGTGCCCGCCCCGCGCCGGGTGGCCGTGCCCGTCACGGTCATGCTGCGGGCCGCCATCGCCCGGCGCGGCCCGCCCGCGTCGATCTCCCGCTGAGAAGCCCCCGGCGCCGCCGGGGGTGGTCGTCACGCGTGCCCTGACCACGCGTCCCCCTTTTCTTCCAAGGAGATCGACGTGTCCGTGGACACCCCTGTCCGGCCGAGCGCCGGACGCTCCGCCCCCGCCCCGGGGCGGCGCTACCGCGCCGTATGGCGCTGGCACTTCTACGCGGGGCTGCTGGTCGCGCCCGTGCTGCTCGTCCTCGCCGTCACCGGCTCGCTGTACCTGTTCAAGGACCGGTACGAGGAGTGGCGCTACCGGGACCTGCGCACGGCGGCGGCGACGGCGAGCCCGCGCCCCCTGGCCGAGCAGATCGCCGCCGCCCGGGCCGCCCGGCCCGGCGCGGCCGTGGCCTCGGTGATCCCGCCCGGCCGTCCCGGCCGCACCACCCGCGTGATCTTCGCGGGGAACGCGGCGGGGCCGTTCGCGCCCGGCGTCTCGGTGTACGTGAACCCCGCCGACGCCCGGGTGCTCGGCGCCGTGGACGACTCGGCGACGCTGATGCGCAAGGTCCGCACCATCCACGGCGAGCTGATGGCCGGGACGGTCGGCGACCGCGTGGTGGAGACCGCCGCGTGCTGGTCGCTGGTGCTGCTCGGCAGCGGCGCCTACCTCTACTGGCGCGGACCGGCGCGCCGCCGCGAGGCGAGGCGGGGCCGGTCCCGGCTGCGGCGGGTGCACGCGGTGACCGGCGTCTTCGCGGGCGTGGTGATCGCGTTCCTGGTGGTCAGCGGGCTGCCGTGGTCGGGCGTGTGGGGCGAGGCGTTCCAGCGGATCGCCACGGCCGCCGGGTCCACGCCGCCCGACTCCGACCGCTTCGCCCGCCGGTCCACGCCGCCGGACAAGGGGCGCGACCTTTCGCGGCACCCCGACGCCAGGGTGCCCTGGGCCGCCGAGGAACGCCCCGTCCCCGCCTCCGGGCACGCCGGTCACGGCGGCGCGGCGGGCGGCACGGTCGGCGCGGCGCCGGTCGAGCGGGCGCTGCGGG
>NZ_BCQR01000281.1 GCF_001552175.1 Actinomadura kijaniata NBRC 14229 | reverse complement strand
GAGCCCGGCCGCACCCCGGCGACCCGGACCCGTGCGCCGCCGTCGCGCCCGTCGTGGCCGCCGGGGGCCAGCCACAGGCCGACGCCGCCGTGCCGGCCGTTCAGGCGCCGCTGGTGGTCGGCGTAGTCCTCGGCCGAGTAGTAGCGCGCCCAGCGGTCGCCCAGCCGGCGCAGCATCGCCTCCACGGCCCGGCGGTCCATCCCGCCGCGCGCGGCGGCGGCGATCCGTTGGGCGGGGTCCTCGGGGGCGTCCCCGGCGGCCACGGCCCCGGGCCCGGCGCCGCCGTGGTCGCCGCGGCCCCCGCCGAGCATCCCGTAGCCGTAGGCGAGCAGCACGACGACGGCGACGGCCGCCCCGCGCAGCACACGACCGGTGGCCCGGAACATACGGGCCAGTTTAGGTCGCGGCGCGCGGGACGGCCGGGGAAGTGCGAGGACGGTCCGTCCGAACCGCGGCGATCCAGACGTTCGCGGTCAGACCTTGAGGTACCGCCGCAGCGTCAGGAACGAGGCCCCGGCGCACAGCAGCACGCCGACGCACATCGAGAAGATGATGATCCCGATCACCGAGCCCCAGCCCAGCTCCAGCGCGAACTGCAGTGACTCCTGGAGCCGGTCGATCAGGAAGATCTTCGAGCCGACCAGCAGGAACGCCGCGAACACGCCGCCGATCAGGCCGGCGATCGCGCCCTCCAGGATGAACGGCATCTGGATGTAGAGGTTGGACGCGCCGACCAGCCGCATGATGCCGGTCTCCCGGCGGCGGTTGAACGCCGACAGCCGCACCGTGTTGCCGACCAGCAGCACCGCGGCGACCACCTGGATCAGGGCGACCACCAGCGCGGCCCACTGCAGGCCGTCCAGGATCCGGAAGAACTTCTTCAGGATGTCCTGCTCGTTGATCACCTGGTCGACGCCGGGCCGGCCGCGCACGCTCTTGGCGACCTCCTCGAACCGCTGCGGGTCCTTCAGCTGGACCCGGAACGAGTCGGGGATGTCACCGGGCTTGGTGGAGTTGACGAAGCTCGGGCTGTTGGAGAACCGCTGCTGGAAGCGCTTGTAGGCCGCGTCGCGGTTCTCGTACTCGACCTTGGCGACCTGCGGGTTCTTCTCCAGCTGGGCCTTCAGCTCATCGCGCTGCTGCTCGGTGACGTCGCTCTTGCCGCATGCCGCGTTGGAGCTGGTCTTGGCGCACAGGAAGATCGAGACCTCGATGCGGTCGTTCCAGTAGCTCTGCGACTTGTCGACCTGCGCCTTGATCAGCAGACCGGTGCCGAAGAGTGCCATGGCGATGGCGACGGTGATGACGAGGGAGATCGTCATCGTGAGGTTCCGGCGGAGACCGATCCAGATCTCCTGGAGTACGAACTGTGCGCGCATGCCTCGCTGTCCTTGATCGCCTGTGCCCGCGGGGAGCCGGTTCCGGTGCAGGTCCTGCCATCCGTCCGGATCGCAACCGCTGTACCGAATCCAAATGGATTACACGGTATATGCCGTACGTCCCGGTCAGCGCCGACGGTTCGGCGGCGGCCGGGACGCGAGCGTCTAGTACGCCTGGCCGTACACGCCGCGGGACTGGTCGCGGACGACCCGCCCGTCCTCCAGCTCGACGACGCGCTTGCGGAACGCGTCGACGATCGCGGCGTCGTGCGTGGCCATGACGACGGTGGTCCCGGTCCGGTTGATCCGGTCCAGGACCTTCATGATGCCGATCGAGGTGGCCGGGTCGATGTTCCCGGTGGGCTCGTCGGCCAGCAGGATCATCGGACGGTTGACGAACGCGCGCGCGATCGCCACGCGCTGCTGCTCGCCACCGGACAGCTCGTGCGGCATCCGGTGCGCCTTGCCCTCCAGGCCCACCAGGTCCACGACCTCGGGCACCACCTTCTGGATGAACCGGCGGGGCTTGCCGATCACCTCCAGGGCGAAGGCGACGTTCTCGAAGACGTTCTTGTTGGGAAGCAGCCGGAAGTCCTGGAACACGCAGCCGATGCGGCGGCGCAGGTGCGGCACCTTCCAGTTGCTCAGCCGGGAGAGGTCCTTGCCCGCCACGTGCACGTGACCCTGGCTCGGACGCTCCTCCTTGAGGATCAGTCGCAGGAAGGTCGACTTACCGGACCCGGAGGGACCCACCAGGAACAGGAACTCGCCCTTCTCGATGGCGACGTTCACGTGCTGGAGGGCCGGACGGTTCTGGTTCTTGTAGACCTTGGTGACGTTGTCGAAATGGATCACGGCTGCATCACGGCGGTTCAGTCTAGGGGTTTCGTGGCGCGACGTCGCGGGTGTCCACGGACGGGTCCGCGGTCCCGAGCCGCCGCCGAGGCTCCTCGGCCCTTGGGACCAACAGGCCTTTGGAGCACTATAGAGGGGGTGGTCGAATGCCTCGGCCAGGCGTGACCGGGGCCCGGGGCCGCGCACCGCCCATGACGGCGGCGCGTTCGCCCGGATCCGTCCACGCTGTCGCCTGCCATCCTCCGCCTCCCGGCGTCCGGCCGGTTCGTACCGTCGTGCGCCCGGCCTTGCGGGAACGACCATACAGTCCGGCTACGCTGGATGATGGCGAAAGATGCCCAATAGGCCGCCCGTCACCATAGGTAGGCACACCGTCACCCAGACCGTCCACACCGTCACCGGAGATCGGAGCACCTGAGGAATGAGCTGCGACCACCTGATCTGCGCCCGGTGCTCCCATCCGGTCTCCGAGGGCCGCTGCCCCACCTGCCGCGCCGCCCACGCCGAACTCCACGGCCACGGCTCGATCCCGCCCGCGCTGGTGCTGGCGGGCCTGGTCGCACTGCTGTTCGCGCTGCTGGTGCTGCGCCAGCTCGCCCTCTAGACCGGATCCGCCGTCCCGGCCGCCGTCCTCTCAGTTCTTGAGCGGCGGCGTCGTGGCGCGGGCGAAGGTGCCGGAGCGGGCCAGGACGCGGGCCTTGCGCTGCTCCTCACCCTTCCTGACCTTCAGCGGGTCCAGGGCCGCGAACTGCAACGTCTCGAACGTGTGGAGCTCGTTGCCCTTGACCGTGCCGTCCAGCAGGTGCTCCACCTCGGACGGGATGGGCGGCTTGGCCGTCCGGTCCCGGGGGTTCCGGACCGTGTAGGAGCTGTTGCGGGACAGGGAGTACAGCACCAGGGAGTCGCCGTGCTCGGCCCGCAGCGAGAAGATCGGGAACGGCGTCGCCACCATCACCGTCTGGAGCCTCAGCTCCTTCGACCGGGCCTTCCGCTCGGCCTTCCGCGCCTGCTGGTGGTATTCGGTGGTCGACCAGCCGGTCTCCATCACGAGGGCGGCGATGCTCCCGGCGCCCTCGGTGGCCAGCGTCGCCTGGATCCCGGGCACCTCGCGGGGACGGATCAGCACCGAGGTGTCGGTGGTGAACATCGCGCCGGCGTAGCCCTCGGCGTCCACCGGCACCTTGGGCAGCCTCGTCCTGGGCTTCGGCTCGGTGACCAGGCTGAGCTTCCACCGGTCGCTCACCGAACGCTTGGTGAACGCCATGTAGACGATCCTGCCGTCGTCCTTGCCGCGCTCCCTGCGGGTGGTCTCCGCCACGAACCACTGCGGGTACTTCTCCACGCCGATCCGCGGCACGTACAGCTTCGGCCTGTCGTACTCGTAACGCTTGACGGGATCGCCGTCGAACGCCGCCCGGCGGTACTCGGCCGCCGTCAGCTGCGCCTGCCCGTCGGTGGCCCAGGCCAGGGCGAGACGCTCGTCCCCGGCGGCGCGGGCGACGTCGTCGTTGGCGGCGTGGGCGCGGAACTCGCGCTCGGCGACCTTCGGGGTCAGCGGCTCGGGCGCGGGTGTGAAGGTCGGCAGCGGGGAGGGCCTGGCCTCGGGCTTGCGGTCGGCGCACGCCGCCGTGACCGTCCCCAGCGGGACGAGCGCCACCAGCACGGCGGCCGCCAGCGTTCTCCTGTGCACGTCGTCCCCGTCCCGTTCCCTCCGGCATGGCCCTGGCGATGTCGGCCCCGTCGATGCGCGGCCGTTCGATGTTCGGCCATGTCGCCCCGTGATTGTGCCATCCCCAGGGTGTTGACGGTCGCTCGGGCACTGCCCCTTCGGCGATAAGCTCTGATACGTGGCAGGTATCGAGGCAGAAGAACAGCTCAAGGAGCTCGGCTCGACCCTGTCCGGCATCGAGCAGGTGCTGGACCTGGACACGATGCGGAGCGAGATCGCCGAGCTTCGCGAGCAGTCGGCCGACCCGGATCTGTGGAGCGACCAGGAGCGCGCCCAGACGGTGACGCGCCGCCTGTCGTACCTGGAGGCCGAGCTGGGGCGCGTCGAGGGGCTGCGCAAGCAGCTGGACGACGTGTCCACGCTGTACGAGATGGCCGCCGAGATGGACGACGAGGAGACCCGCGTCGAGGCCGACGAGGAGCTGGAGACGCTGCGCAAGGCGGTCCAGCAGCTCGAGGTCCGCACGCTGATGTCGGGCGAGTACGACTCGCGCGAGGCGCTGGTCACCATCAACGCGCAGGCGGGCGGCATCGACGCGGCCGACTGGGCGCAGCAGCTCCAGCGGATGTACCTGCGCTGGGCCGAGCGGCACGGCTACCCGACGGAGGTCTACGAGACCTCCTACGCCGAAGAGGCCGGGATCAAGTCGACCACCTTCACGGTGAAGGCCCCCTACGCCTACGGCACGCTGCGCGGCGAGCACGGCACGCACCGGCTGGTGCGCATCTCGCCGTTCGACAACCAGAACCGCCGGCAGACCTCGTTCGCGGGCGTGGACGTGGTGCCGGTGGTGGAGCAGAGCGACCACGTCGACATCGACGAGTCGGAGCTGCGCATCGACGTGTACCGGTCGTCCGGTCCGGGCGGCCAGGGCGTCAACACCACCGACTCGGCGGTGCGGATCACCCACATCCCGACCGGCATCGTGGTCTCCTGCCAGAACGAGCGCAGCCAGCTCCAGAACAAGGCCACCGCGATGGGCGTGCTCCAGGCCAAGCTGCTGGAGCGCAAGCGGCAGGAGGAGGCCGAGAAGATCTCCTCGCTGCGCGGCGAGTCCACCACCAGCTGGGGCACCCAGATCCGCAACTACGTCCTCCAGCCGTACCAGATGGTCAAGGACCAGCGGACCGGCGTCGAGGTCGGCAACCCCAGCTCGGTGCTGGACGGCGACATCGACGAGTTCATCGAGGCCGAGATCCGCTGGATGCGGCAGCAGGAGCACCAGGACGCCTGAGCCCACCCGGAGAAGGCATAGCGGTCATTCCGGATTCGCAGGGTGACCATTCGGTCACCCTGCGATGATGAGGGGGAAACCGCCGCACCGCCTCTCCACCCGGGGGCTCACATGTCCGCACGTCCCGTCCCGGCCGCGCGACGGCCGTTCCCCACCCGCGCGCCGCTCGCCGCGGGGCTGGCCGTGGGCCTGGTCACGGTGTCGGGGGCCTGCGGCGGCTCCGGATCCGCCGAGCCCCCCGCCCTGACCCGGGACGAGGCCCGCGCGGTGCTGGGGCGTTACGAGGCCGCCGCCGGGCAGGCGGGGCAACGGCTGGACGCCACCGCCCTGTCCGCCGTGGAGACCGACCCGCAGCTCACCATGGACACCGCGGCGGTGCGGCTGCGCCGCGCGGTCGGGCAGCGGCCCGGCCCGCTGAAGTTCACCTCCACGGCGTTCTACATCCCCCGGGTCGCGGGCCACCCGCGCTGGTTCGCCGTGGACGCGGTGACGGGCTCGGGACGGCAGGCGCTCCGGCACGCGCTGCTGTTCACGCAGGCCAGCGCGGGCGGCCCCTGGCTGCTGGCGGCCGACCCCTACCCCGGCGACGCCGTCCTGCGGAACGTCGAACTCGACGACGACGCCTACGCCGTGGCCGTCCCGCCGGACGCGCCCGGCCTCGCCGTCGCCCCCGGCCGGATCGCCGCCGCGCACGCCGCGCTGCTGACCGGCGGCCCGCAGGCCCCCGGCGCCACCGCGCTGGCCCCCGGCCCCCGGACCGACCAGGCCCACACCGCCCTCCGGCAGGGCGTCGCCGCGCTCGGCAAGCGCGGCATCACGTTCACCTCGACGTTCGCCCCCGCCGCCATCCCGGTCCACGCGCTGCGCACCAGGGACGGCGGCGCGGTGGTCTGGTACGCCCTCCGCCAGAACGAGGCCTACTCCAGCGCGAAGAAGGGCAGACTGACGGTGTCGGGCGACCTCACCGGTCTCATCCCGGCCAGATCCGTGAAGAACCGCATGACCACCACCGTCCTGATCCAGTACCTGGCCGCGATCCCTCCGAAGGGCAAGGCGCACGTGACCGGCATGTACCGCAAGGCCGTCTCCGCCAGCCCCTCCTGACCCCCGCCGGGCGGCGGTGCGGTCCCGCTACTTCCTGACCGCTGCAGCGGGACCGCACCGCCCCTGGTGGGCTGTATTTAATGGCCTTTCGGCCCGAACCCCTCGCCCAGGGGCTCGGGAACCGACCGAAAAGCAGGCGAGCGCTGCATCGCTTCGCGATCTTCCGCAGGGGGCCTCGCCTCCGGCATCAGCCCCCTGCCTCAGCCTCCGGACGCGCTCGCGTGCGTGGCCGGGGCCATCCCACCAGGAGAACCTGCCTGACCTCACCACCGCGCGGCCGCCGTCCGTCGGCACTCCTCGCGTGCTCGGTCGGGGCCAGCCCGCAAGGAGAACCCGCCCAACCTCACCACCGCACGGTCACCGTCCGTCGATACCCCTCGCGTGCTCGGTCGGGGCCGGCCCGTTAGGCGAACGCCCCCAGGCCCGCCCCGGCACAGCCGTCGTCGGGGGCGATGGCGCCGTGGCCCTTGTCGTCGTCGAACCACCGGACGCCGCCTTCGCGATCGTGTGGCCGCGGTCGTCGCTCAGGGGGTGTGGGCCAGTACTTCGGAGATCGGGCGGTCGGCTCCTCGGCGGATGGGGGTCGCGGTCAGGGCCGCCACCACCAGGAGGGTCGCGGGGACCACGGCCAGCAGCCAGGGGACGGGGACGTCCGCTCCCTCCCGGTCGCCGCCCAGGGCCAGGGCCGCCGTGTGGACCAGCAGGCCCAGGGGGACGCCCGCGAGGGCCGCGACGGTGGCGGGGAGGAGCTGGGCCGCCGCCAGGCCCGAGGTCACCTGGCGGGGCGTGGCGCCCAGGGCGCGGGTGAGGGCGGCGGTGCGGGTCGAGTCCAGGGCCGTCGCCCACGCGGTGAGGATCGCGTTCACCGCCGCCAGGAGCAGGAGCCCCACGCACAGCGCGAGGACGACCTGGCTGACGCGTTCGGTGACGGGGTTGCCCGCGCCGGGGACGAAGTCGGGGCCGACCGCGCCGGCGTCCTTGCGGGCCACGTCGCGGTTGAGGGCCAGGGCCGCCACGACCATCGCGACCGTGACCGCCGTGCTCGCCGCGGCCAGGACCGTGCGGCGGGGGCGGCGGGCGGCGGTGCGCACGCCCAGCAGCAGCGGGACGGGGAGGCGGGCCGAGGCCCTCATCGCCCAGGCGGCCAGGAACGAGCGCCGGGGCGCGCGGACCGGGTCGCCGAGGGCGCGGGCGGTGGGCGTCCGGGCCCCGCGCAGGGCGGGGAACGCGGTC
>NZ_BCQR01000280.1 GCF_001552175.1 Actinomadura kijaniata NBRC 14229 | reverse complement strand
CCGGCGCGCGCGCCGCGCGCCCTGGAGCTGGCCCGGCCCGGTGCGGCGGCCCGGGTGCGGGAGAGCTGGCGGCGCATCGGGCAGAGCCTGCGGGTGCTCGCGGTGATCGACCGGGCGGGCGCCCCGCCCGGCGACGCGCGGGCGCGCGCCGAGGGACTGGAGGCGATGACCGGCGCGCTCGACACGGGCCTGACCCTGATGGCGCCGGACACGGCGTTCGGGATCTGGGAGGTCACCGGGCGGCGCCGCGTCCCCCACCGGCGGCTCGTCCCGGTGCGGCGGCTCAGCGACCGGATCCCCTCCGGGGTCACCCAGTTCTACCGCCTCGACCGGGCGCTGGACAGGCTGCGGACCCGGACCCGGCCGGCGCCGTCCCGCCGGGGGCTGAACGCCGCCGTCCTGGCCGCCCACCGGCAGATGGAACGCGAATACGGAGACGGACTGAACGTCGTGCTGGTGTTCACCACCCGGGGCAGGAGGGAACCCCTGGAACCCGACCACGCCGCGGCGGTGCGGTCGCTGAGCCGGTCGTTCCGGTACGACCGGGCGGTGAGCGTCGTCGTGGTCGGCTTCGGCGACGGGGTGCCGCCCGGACTCCGGCAGCTCGCCCGCGCCACCGACGGCGGCGCGTACCACATCAGCAGCCCGGACCGGCTCCTGGACCTGTTCAAGAGCTCCGACGGCCTGCGCGTCTGTGACGATCCGCGATGCTCCGACTGACCCGCGGCGGCCCGGCCGCCGAGATCCCCGCCTGCGCCGGCCCGGGCGCCGCCCGGCTGGCGGTGACGTTCCGGCTGGTGCTGGTGCTGCGCGCGCTGCTGATGGCGATGGCGCTGGTGCTGACCCCCGTCGCGGAGTGGACCCCGAACCTGCTGGGGGCCGTCGCCGTGGTGGCGGCGGCGACCGTGCTGGCCGAGGTGCGCTGGCGCACCGTGCTGGAGTGGCTGCTGCGGCACCCCGTGCTGGCCTGCCTGGACGCGGTGCTGGCGGGCTCGGTGCTGGCGATGGGCGGCGTGTTCGGGCCGTTCTTCCTGTTCACCGTGATGACGTCGGCGCTCGCCGGGGTGCTGTTCTCCTGGGGCCCGGTGCTGCTGGTCAGCGGCGCGCAGGTCGCGCTGTGCTACGTGGCGATGGCGGTGGGGCCGGGGCTGCCCGACCCGGGCGCGCCCGGCGTGCTGATCGGGCTCCCGGCGTTCTACCCGCTGACCGCCTGCGCCGGGGTGGCGCTGCGGGCGCTGTTCGACCAGTACGCCGAGGTCGAGGACTCGCGGCGGCACGTCGAGACGATGCTCGCCGCCGCCGAGGAGCGCGCCCGCCTGGCCCGCGAGATGCACGACTCCCTCGCCAAGACCCTGCACGGCATCGGGATGTCGGCGGCGGTGCTGCCGGTCTGGATCCGCCGCGACCCCGACCGCGCCGAACGGACCGCCCGCGACATCGTCGCGGCGCTGGGGGTCGCCACCCGCGAGGCGCGCGGGCTGATCGCCGAGCTGCGCGACGACGCGCACGTGATGCCGCTGGCCGCCGCGATCCGGCGGGTGATCGCCGAGTGGGGGCGCGAGGACGGCGTCCCGGTGCGGGTGACCGTCGCCGACGAGTCGCCCGACCGGTCCGACCCGTCGGGCGCGGGACCGCTGCCCCGCACGGTCCGCTACGAGATCGTCTCGGTGCTGAAGGAGGCGCTGGCCAACGTCCGGCGGCACGCCGCCGCCTCGGCGGTGGAGGTGCGGCTGTCCTGGCGCGACGACGCCGTGGAGCTGGCGGTGCGCGACGACGGGCGGGGCTTCGCCATGCCCGACGGGGAACGGCTGGACCCGCTGGCCCGCGCGGGCCACTACGGCCTGGTCGGCATGGCCGAGCGCGCCCGCCGGGTGGGCGGGCGCCTGGCGGTCTGGTCGGCCCCCGGCCGCGGCACGCTGGTCACGATGACGGTGCCCGTGCCGGGCGCCGAGCTCGGCGCCCGGCCCCGGCCGACCGCCCGGAGCGGCCGATGAACCGCGCCGGGACCCTGATCTCCCACCCCACCCTCATCTGAACGGAAGGGACGGAGCCGCGATGGAGACGCACCCCGCCGCCCCCGCCACCGGGACGGCCGTCGAGCCGCCGGTGCGCGTGCTGGTGGCCGACGACAACCCGATCGTCCGGGCCGGACTGGTCAGCCTGCTGGAGGCGGGCGGGCTGACCGTCGTGGGCGAGGCCGTGGACGGCGCCCACGCCATCGAGCAGGCCCGGCTGCTGCGGCCCGACCTCGTCCTGCTGGACGTGCGGATGCCGGGCACCGACGGCGTGACCGCCGCCGGGACGATCAGCGCCCTGACCAAGGTCCTGATGCTGTCCTACGACGACGCGCCCGAGGTGGTGGGCGCGGCGATCCGCGCGGGCGCGTCCGGCTACCTGGTGCACGGCTCGTTCGACGTGACCCGGCTGGTGGAGGCCGTCCGCGACACCGTCGCGGGCGTGGACTGCCCGCTGTCCCCGGCGGCGGGCCGGGCCGTCGTGGCGGCCCTGCACCGGGACGCCCCGGCCGGGCCCGAGCCGCACTACCCGCCGCAGTACGCGCCCGCGGCGCAGTCCACGCCGACCCATCCGTGCCCGCTGTCGCGGCGCGAGAGCGAGGTGATGCACCTCATCGCGCGCGGCCTGTCCAACGGCGAGATCGCGCGGAGCCTGGTGATCTCGGAGTACACGGTCAAGAACCACATCAACCGGATCTTCGCCAAGCTGGGCGTGCGCACCCGGGGCGCGGCCATCGCCCGCTGGCTCGGCACCGCCGGCGGTGACGGGCAGTGATCACCGATGGCGTGATTGTGATCATTGCCGGGGAAATTGACCGGTAACGGCGACACGTGCCGCGTGGTGGTGGCGGACGCGACGATGGAGGGGTACGGTCGGCCATCGTGAGCCCCGTCCGAATCTGCTCCCGCACTGCCTGCAAGGCGCCCGCAGTGTTCACGCTCACGTACGTCTACCGTGACTCCACCGCGGTCCTGGGGCCCCTCGCCACGTACGCCGAGCCGCACTGCTACGACCTGTGCGCGGAGCACTCCGAGCGGCTCACCGCGCCCATGGGCTGGGAGCTGGTCCGGCTGCCGGTGGAGACCCCGAGCGAACCGAGCGCCGACGACCTGGAGGCCCTGGCCGACGCGGTCCGCGAGGCCGCCAAGCCCGCGCCCGGCGGCGTCGAGCCGGTCGGGCAGGCCACCGAGGTCGGCCGCCGCGGGCACCTGCGGGTGCTGCGCTCCGAACCCGCCGGGACCCAGCCCACCCAGGAGTAGGCCCCCGCTGCCTCCCGCTCCGGCCCCGCCGGGCGTCACCGCCGCCCGCCACCGGCGGGCGGGCCCGCGTCCGGCGGCTCTCCCGGTAGGCTCGTGGCCTGTCAATCCGTCGGAAATGGGGAGCACGGGAGTGGGCGACCTCGCCAAGATCTTCAAGGCGTACGACATCCGCGGGCTGGTGCCGCAGGAGCTGGACGCCGAGACCGCCGAGGCGGTCGGCGCGGCCTTCGTGCGGGTGACCGGCGCCGCCGCGGTCGTCACCGCCCACGACATGCGCGAGTCCTCGGCGCCGCTGGCGGCGGCGTTCGCCCGCGGCGCGACCGCCCAGGGCGCGGACGTGGTCGAGGCCGGGCTGGGCTCCACCGACATGCTCTACTACGCCTCCGGCGTGCTGGACCTGCCCGGCGTGATGTTCACCGCCAGCCACAACCCGGCCCGCTACAACGGCATGAAGCTGTGCCGCGCCGGGGCCCGGCCGATCGGCCGCGACACCGGCCTGGCCGAGATCCGCGAGCTGGTCGAGCGGGGCGTCCCCACCCACGACGGCGCGCCCGGCGAGATCACCCAGCGCGACCTGCTCAAGGGCTACGCCGACCACCTCAAGACCCTGGTGGACCTGTCCGGCATCCGCCCGCTGAAGGTCGCGGTGGACGCGGGCAACGGCATGGGCGGCCACACCGTCCCCACGGTCCTCGCCGGTCTGCCGATCGACCTGGTGCCGCTGTACTTCGAGCTGGACGGCACCTTCCCCAACCACGAGGCCAACCCGATCGAGCCCGCGAACATGCGCGACCTCCAGGCGAAGGTCCGCGAGACCGGGGCCGACCTCGGGCTGGCGTTCGACGGCGACGCCGACCGCTGCTTCGTCGTGGACGAGCGCGGCGAGATCGTCTCCCCGTCCGCGATCACCGCGCTGGTCGCCGCCCGCGAGCTGGCCAAGTACCCCGGCGCCTCGATCGTGCACAACCTGATCACCTCCCGCACCGTGCCGGAGGTGATCGCCGAGAACGGCGGCGCCCCGGTCCGCACCCGCGTGGGGCACTCGTTCATCAAGCAGACGATGGCCGAGACCGGCGCGGTGTTCGGCGGCGAGCACTCGGCGCACTTCTACTTCCGCGACTTCTGGTTCGCCGACTCGGGGATGCTGGCCGCGCTGCACGTGCTGGCCGCCCTCGGCGAGCAGGACCGGCCGCTGTCGGAGCTGCTGACCGCCTACGACCGGTACGCCGCCTCCGGCGAGATCAACAGCGAGGTCGCCGACCAGGCGGCGGCGACCGACCGGGTCCGGGCGGCGTTCGTGGGGCGGCCCGGCGTTACGATCGACGAACTGGACGGGCTGACCGTCGGGACCGACGACTGGTGGTTCAACCTGCGGCCCTCCAACACCGAGCCGCTGCTGCGCCTCAACGCGGAGGCGGGGGACGAGGCCACCATGGCCCGCGTCCGGGACGAGGTCCTGGCCATCGTGAGGGAGAAGTGACGGTGAAGCTCGATTCCTGGCTGCTGGAGATCCTGGCCTGCCCGAACTGCGGCGGAGGGCTGGAGCCCGACGAGACCGCCGAGGAGCTGGTCTGCACCGGCACCTGCGGGTACGCCTACGCGGTCCGCGACGGCATCCCGGTGCTGCTGGTGGACGAGGGGCGGGCCCCCGCCCGATGAGCGACGCGGTTGACGAGGGACGTCTGGCGGACGCGGCCGCGATCGAGGCCGCCGACCCCGGGGGGATGCTGCGGCAGGTCGCCTCGTCGGCCGCGCAGATCCGGGAGGCCCAGCGGCTGACCGCCGAGGCGGGGATCGCCGAGCTGGCGCGGGACGGCCGGCCGCGCGCGATCGTGGTGACCGGCATGGGCGGTTCGGGGATCTCCGGGGACGTGCTGGCGGCCGTCGCCGGGGTGGGCTGCGCCGTGCCGATCGTGACGGTGCGCGGCTACCGGCTGCCCGGCTGGGTCGGCGCGGCCGACCTGGTGATCGCGGTGTCCTGCTCGGGCGGCACCGAGGAGACCCTCGCGGTGGCCGCCGAGGCGGCGCGGCGCGGGGCGCGGCTGCTGTTCGTGGGCGGCGCGGACTCGCCGCTGGCGGAGCTGGCCGAGCGCGGCCGGGGCCTGTTCGTCCCGGTCCGGTCCGCCGGCCAGCCGCGCGCGACGCTGTGGGGGCTGACCGTCCCGCTGCTGCTGGCGACCCGCGAGCTGGGGCTGCTGGACGCCCCCGACGCGGTGTTCGAGGCGGCCGCGACCCGGCTGGAGGACATGGCCAACCGGTGCCGTCCGGACAGCGAGCCGTTCGTGAACCCGGCCAAGCGGATCGCGCTGGACCTGGCGGGCGACGTCCCGCTGGTGTGGGGGACCTCGCCGCTCGCCGGGACGGCCGCCTACCGCTTCTGCTGCCAGCTCAACGAGAACGCCAAGTACCCCGGCGTCCACGGCGAGCTGCCGGAGGCCGACCACAACCAGGTGGTGGCGTTCGACGGGTTCTTCGCGCGCGCGGCGGGCGTCCCCGGCGACCCCGACGACTTCTTCCGGGACCGCGCCGACGACCCCGAGCACGGCCTGCACCTGGTCGTGCTGCGCGACACCGAGGAGCACCCGCAGGTGACCAAGCGCCGTGAGGTGTCGGTGGAGCTGGCGCGCGGCCGGGGCGTCGCGGTCACCGAGATCATGGCCGAGGGCGATCATCCGCTGGAAAGAATCGCCACCCTCGTCGCGCTCGGAGACTACGTCACGGTTTACTTGGCTATCGCGCTGGGAGTCGATCCCACGCCCGTGACGGCCATCCAAGAGCTCAAAGCGAGGATTGCGTAGATATGAGTGCAGAAGGCGGTACCAAGGCGATTCTCGCCGCCCTGGCCGCGAACCTGGGCATCGCCACGGCCAAGTTCGTCGCGTTCGGCTTCACCGGATCGTCGTCGATGCTGGCCGAGGGCATCCACTCGGTCGCCGACTCCGGGAACCAGGCGCTGCTCCTGGTGGGCCGCAAGCGCTCCGAGCGCCGCCGCACCCGCAAGCACCCGTTCGGCTACGGGCGGGAGCGCTACTTCTACGCGTTCGTCGTCGCGGTGGTGCTGTTCACCGTGGGCGCGGTGTTCTCGCTGTACGAGGGCTACCACAAGATCCATGAGGCGACGGCGCATCCGCACGCCAAGATGGACTCGCCCGCCTGGGCGTTCGGCGTCCTGATCATCGCGATCATCCTGGAGACGTTCTCCTTCCGCACCGCGATCAAGGAGTCGAACCTGGTCCGGGGCGACAAGTCCTGGTGGCAGTTCATCCGCCGCGCCAAGGCCCCCGAGCTGCCGGTCGTGCTGCTGGAGGACCTGGGCGCGCTGGTCGGCCTGATCCTGGCGCTGGCGGGCGTCACGATGGCCGTGGTCACCGGCGACCTGGTCTGGGACGGCGTCGGCACCGTCTGCATCGGCGTGCTGCTGGCCGCCATCGCGATCATCCTGGCGATCGAGACCAAGAGCCTGCTGATCGGCGAGGGCGCCGACCCCGAGCAGGAGGAGCGGATCATCGCGGCGCTGGAGTCGGTCGAGCAGGTCGAGCGCGTGATGCACATCCGCACCCAGTACGTGGGCCCCGAGGAGATGCTGATCGCCGCCAAGATCGCGGTGCGCCACGACCACACGGCCGCCGACGTGGCCCGGGGCATCGACGCCGCCGAGGGGAGGATCCGCGCCGACTTCCCCGAGGCGACGCTGATCTACCTGGAGCCGGCGCTGGGCGACGCCGACGTGCACACCCCGCCCGCGACCAAGCCCGAGGCCCCGGCCTCGTCCTGACCCGCCGCCTCGCCGTACGGGCGTCCACCCTCGGGGTGGGCGCCCGTCGCGCGTTCCGGGGCGGGGCGCGGTCAGCGGGGGCGCGGGGTGTTGGTCCAGGTGATGGCGTGGCGGAGCGGGTCGCCGGGGCGGCCGTAGGAGCCCGCCGCCGTCACCTTCGCGGTGCCCGGGAGCAGGGCCAGGGACGTGACGGAGGCCGCGCCGTCGCCGGGGTCGTCGCCGCTGGGGTCGGGGACCGCCGGGCGGGAGACGTCCCAGGCGCCGCCCGTCCGGCGGGCCAGGAGCGGGCGGCCGGTCGCGTCCTCGCCCGCGACCCAGACGCCGTCGCGGCCGTCGGGGGCCACCGCGTGGAGGCGGCCGTGCGGGACCGGGGCGGGAACGGCGGTCCAGGCGCGGCCGTCCCAGCGTTCCACCAGCGGGGTCCCGGAGGGCGTGGCGCCGACCGCCCAGGCGTCGTGCGGGCCGGTGGCGGCCACATCGGTGAGCGTCCCCTCGCGGGCGGAGGCCACGACGGCGCTCCACCGCCCGCCGGCCCAGCGCAGCAGCAGCGGCCGG
>NZ_BCQR01000279.1 GCF_001552175.1 Actinomadura kijaniata NBRC 14229 | reverse complement strand
GGCGGCCGGCGCCTGGCGCGGGCCCTGCTCCCCGCGGCCGCCGGAGGCTTCGCGGCGATGGCCGTCTCCGGCCTGGCGGCGCTGCCGATCGCGGCGTTCACCGCCAGGCGCCGGGCGCGCGCGCTGGCGGCGGCATTCGGCGTGCTCGCCCTGCTGAGCCTGCCGTGGCTGGTCACGGGGTGGCTGCGCCCGTCCGGGATGCCGGGCGACACCGGCGCGGTGGAGGCGTTCGCGGCGCGGGCGGACACGCCGTTCGGCGCCCCGGGCAGCCTGCTGCTCCTGGGCGGGGCCTGGAACCGCGAGACCGTGCCCCCCGCCTACGGGACGCCGCCGCTCGCACTGGCATGGGCGCTGGTCGTGGTCGTGGCGGTCCTGGCGTTCGCCCGCTGGTGCCGGGCCCCGTGGGCGAAGGGCCTGGCCGTGGCGTCGGCCGTCGGCTACGCGCTGGCCGCGTGGGGCGCGGTCGCCCCGGCCTCGCTGCGCGCCGCCATCGACCTGTGGCCCGGCTTCGCCGTCTTCCGCGACGGCCAACAGTACGTCGCACCGCTGGCGGTACTGGTGGCCGTCGGCTTCGGCACCCTGATCGACCGCGTCACCCGAACGACCAGCCACGCCGCGCGTACGGAGAAGGCAGGCACCGACGACCCGAAATCCAGCCCCGGCGACCATGCCAGGGCCGGGGGCGCCGCTGGCGCGGAGGACGGGCGCGTCGCGCACGCAGGGGAGGAACGTGTCGGCGGCGCGGAGGCCAGGTCCGGCGACCATGCCAGGGCCGGGGGCGCCGCTGGCGCGGAGGACGGGCGCGTCGCGCACGCAGGGGAGGAACGTGTCGGCGGCGCGGAGGCCAGGTCCGGCGACCACGCCAGGGCCGGGGACGCCGCTGGCGCGGAGGACGGGCGCGTCGCGCACGCAGGGGAGGAACGTGTCGGCGGCGCGGAGGCGGGGCCCGGCGATCGTGCCGCTGGCGTGGTGGGTGGGCGTTCTGGTGGGGATTCGGCGGGGGTCGCGCTGGGGGTCTTCGCGGTTGTCGCGCCTGTGGTGTTGTTGCCGGGGCTGGCCTGGGGGGCCATGGGGCGGCTTGACGCCGTGGAGTACCCGGACGACTGGGCCGCCGCGCGGCGGATCGTTCAGGCCGATCCCGTGGACGGGGACGTGCTCGTGCTGCCCTGGGCCACCTACCGCTCCTATCCCTGGAACGGCGGGCGCACCAGCCTCGACGCGCTGCCCCGCTACCTGACGCGGCGGGTCGTCGTCAGTGACTCGGTGGTCATCGGGGACGTCACCGTCCCGGCCGAGGATCCGCGCGCCCGGGAGCTGGACCGGATCGTGCGGGGGAGCGGGCCGGTAGTGGACGGGCTGCGGGCCGCCGGGGTCCGGTACGTCGCGCTGGACGCCGAGACCGGCGGCCCGGCGCGGCGGCGTCTCGCGGGGGCCGAGACCGTCGTGGACGGCGCCGACCTGGTGCTGTTCCGGATCGACCGGCCCGCGCGCGGCCACCGCGACGGCGGGGCGCCGACCGGGGTCGCCGTCGCCGCCTGGGTCCTCTTCCTGACCGGGATCATCTGGTCATTCAGTACCTCACCCATTACTCTGATCCCTCACACTCCCCGCATCCCCCGACGAACAAGGACCCCCTGATGCGTGTTGCGATCGCGGCGGTGACCGGTGTCCTGCTGGCAGCGCTGACCTCGGTCGGTGTGGTGCAGCTGGCGAACGCCGACCAGAAGGACCCCGTCATCAAGCCGCTCTACAACTACGGCTCCCGGTAGGCCCCGGCCGCACCGCGCGATGGACGCCAACGGCGCGGCCCCGGTCCTGGAGATCGTGGTCCCGGCCTACAACGAGGCCGTGCGGCTGCCGCGCGGCCTGGCCGAGCTCGGCGCCAAGCTGGCCGGGCTGCCGTTCCCCGCCGCGGTGGTCGTCGTGGACAACGGCAGCACCGACGCCACCGCCCGGATCGCCGAGCGGTGGTCGGGACCGGTCCCGGTCCGGCTGGTGCGCTGCCCGACGCGGGGCAAGGGCGCGGCCGTGCGCGCCGGGCTGCTGGCCACCCGCGCCCCTCAGGTGGGGTTCTGCGACGCCGACATGGCGACCGGCCTGGACGCGCTGGACGGCGTCCTGGAGCTGCTGCGCGCCGGGCATCCCGTCGTGGTCGGGTCCCGGCGGCACCCCGCCTCGCGGGTGGAGGACTACAGCCACCCGCTGCGCCGGGTCGGCGCGATCGTGTTCAACCTGCTGATCCGCGACCTGGTGGGCGGGGTCACCGACACCCAGTGCGGGTTCAAGTTCTTCGACGGGGAGCTGGCGCGGGCCGCCGCCGCCGAGCTGCGGACCGACGGGTTCGCGTTCGACGTGGAGCTGCTGGCGGCGTGCGTGCGGCGCGGCGCGGCCGTCACGACCGTCCCGGTGGAGTGGCGGGACGTGCCCGGCTCGACGTTCTCGGTGGGGCGCCACTCGGCGACGTGCCTGCGCGACCTGACGGCGATCCGGCTGCGCGCCGGACGCGCCGCCGCGCGCGCCCCCGCCCCCCGGCCGATCACCGAGCCCACCGGGGCCGGATCCGGATGACCGGCCAGCTCACCGGCCTGCGGATGGCCGTCGTCAACTGGCGCGACCCCTGGCACCCGGCGGCGGGCGGGGCCGAACGCTACGCCTGGGAGATCGCCCGCCGGTTCGCCGCGCGCGGCGCCCGCGTCACCTATCTCACCTGCCGCGCCCCCGGCCAGCGCCGCCGCGACCGCGTCGAGGGCGTGGAGTTCGTGCGGCTCGGCGGCCGGTTCACCGTGTACCCGCTGGTCCTGGCGTGGCTGCTGGCGCGCCGCCGCCGGTTCGACGCGGTGGTCGACTGCCAGAACGGCATCCCGTTCTTCACCCCCTGGGCGCTGCCCCGCCGCGTCCCCGTCTTCCAGGCGATCTTCCATGTGCACGACGCGCAGTTCGGCCTGTACTTCCCGGCGTGGCTGGCCTGGGTCGGGCGGACGCTGGAGGGCCCCGTCGCCCGCTGGACCTACCGCCGCCACGCCTGCACGGCGATCTCGCTGACGACGCTCGCCGCGCTGCGCGAGCGCCTCGGCTGGACCGGCCCCGTCTACCTGGTCCCGGTCGGCGTCACGATCCCCGCGGACGACCCCGCCCCCCGCGAGCCGGAGGGCGACCCCGAGCTGGTCTGCGTGACCCGCCTCGTCCCGCACAAACGCGTCGACCACCTCCTCGACCTCGCCGAACGCCTCCGCCCCCACCGGCCCGGCCTGCGGATCAACGTCATCGGCCGCGGCCCCGAGCACGACCGCCTCGCCGCCGCGATCGCCGACCGCGGCCTGACCGGCGTGGTGACGCTGCGCGGCTTCGTCTCCGAGGAGGACAAGGCCGCCCTGGTCGCCCGCGCCGACCTGCACCTCAGCGCCTCCCAGGGCGAGGGCTGGGGCCTGTGCGTCGCCGAGGCCGCCGCGCTGGGCGTGCCGACCGTCGCCTACGACGTGGACGGGCTGCGCGACGCCGTCCGCGACGGCGTGACCGGCTGGCTGGTCCCCGGCGGCGAGGACCTGGCCGCCACCGTCGAGCGCGCGCTGAAGGAACTGGACGACCCCGTCCGCCGCGCCGAGGTCACCGCGGCGTGCCGGGCCTGGGCCGCCGAGTTCGACTGGGAGCGCACCGCCGACCGCATGGGCGACCTGCTGGCCGCCGCCGTCCGCGCGGGCGGCAGCTCCACCGCCGATGCCGAGGCGCACGTGGTCCACCGGTACGGTGACGACCACCCCCGGGTCGTGGAGGGACCGCTCCGCGACGAGATCCTCCGCGCGCCCGAGGGCGTGCGCGCGGTGCGGACCGCCACCCCGCTGGAGCGGCTGCTCGGCCGCGCGGACGGCTGAGCGACGCGGTCCGGCGGGGTTTCGGGAGAGGGGACACGAACGGCATGGCGATCGGGGCATGGGCCGACCGGCTGGCCCGCCGCGTGTCCGCCGCCGACCGCACGCCCGCGGCGTCCCGCGACGCCGCCCCCGATCCCGCGGGGGCCGATCCGGTCTGGCGGGACCGCCTCCGCGTCCTGGTCTGCTGCCTGGCGCTGACCGTGCTGGCCGTCACGACCCGGCCGGGACGCGTCCTGGCCGACACCAAGATCGACATGGCGGTGTCCCCGGCGGCGTTCCTGGGCCGCGCCCTGCACCTGTGGGACACCGCGCAGTTCGGGCAGCTCCAGAACCAGGCCGCCGGGTACTTCTTCCCCTGGGGTCCGTTCCACCTGCTGGGCGATCTGGCCGGGCTGCCCGCGTGGATCACGCAGCGGATGTGGATGGCGCTGCTGATGTGCGCGGCGTTCCTGGGCGCGCGCAGGCTCGCCGACCGCCTCGGCCTCGGCGGTCCGGTGAGCCGCCTGTTCGGCGGCATGGCGTACGCGCTCGGCCCGCACGGGCTGTCGGCGCTCGGCCAGAACTCCTGGGAGTACCTGCCGCTGGCGCTGCTGCCCTGGACCGTGATCCCGCTGGTCACGGCCGTGCGCAACGACGGGGGCCGGGCGCGGGCGGCGGCCCGTTCCGGGGTCGCGGTCGCGCTGTGCGGCGGCATCAACGGCACCGCGACCGTCGCGGTCCTCGCCGTCCCCGGCCTGTACCTGGTGACCCGGCGGTGCCCCCGGCTGCTGGCCTGGTGGCTCCCCGCCGTGCTGTGCGCGGTCGCGTGGTGGCTGGTGCCACTGGTGCTGACCGGAAGGTACGCGTTCTCCTGGCTCGGCTACACCGAGAAGGCCGACACCACCACCGCCTCCACCGGCCTGCTCGACGTGCTGCGCGGCGCCGAACGCTGGATCAACTACCTCGGCGGCGAGTCCCTGCCGGTCGGCCACCTGCTGGCGAGCCGCCCCGCGCTGATCGTCGCGACGGTGCTGCTGGCGGCGCTCGGCCTGGTCGGGCTGGCCCGCCGCGACCTGCCCGAACGCACGTTCCTGCTGCTCACCCTGCTGGCCGGGCTGGCGGTCGTCACCGCCGGGCACGCCAGCGCGGTCGAGGGCCCCCTCGCCCCGGTCGTGCGGGACCTGCTGGACGGCCCCCTCGCGCCCCTCCGGAACCTCTACAAGTTCGACGGCCTGGTCCGGCTGCCGCTCGCGCTCGGTCTGGCCCACCTGCCGGGCACGCTGCGCCGCCCCCGGGTGCGGCTGACGGCGTTCGCGCTGGCGGCGGCGACGCTGGCGGCGGTCGCCTCGCCCGGCCTCACCAACGGGCTGGCCGGGCCCGGCGACTTCCCCGACGTCCCCCGCTACTGGCGCGACGCCGCGAACTGGCTGAACGGCCGAGCCGGGCAGCAGGCGGTGCTCGCGGTCCCCGGCGCGCGGTTCGGCGACTACACGTGGGGGCGGCCGATGGACGACGTCGTCCAGCCCCTGCTGCGGACCCGCTGGGGCGCGCGGCAGCTCGTCCCGCAGGGCTCGCCCGGCTACGCGCGGATCGTGGACGCGCTCGACCAGCGGATCGCCGCCGGGCGGGGCTCGCCGGGGCTGACCGCGACGCTGGCCCGGATGGGCGTGCGCTACCTGCTGGTCCGCAACGACCTGTCCCGCTGGGACCTGCGCGGCGCGTGGCCCGCGCGGGTGCAGCAGGCGCTGCTGACCTCGCCGGGGATCACGCGGGTGGCGGCGTTCGGGACCGAACAGGCCGTCGGCTGGGGGGCCGACGACGCCGTGGGGGCCTTCGACCAGCGGTACCCGCCCGTCGAGATCTACGAGGTCGCCGACGCCGACGACGTGGTGGGCCTGCTCGACGCCGAACGCCCGCTCCGGGTGCGCGGCGCGCCCGAGGCCCTGCTCGGGCTGGCCGACAACGGCGCGCTCAGGGGCCGCCCCGTGCTGGTCGGCGACGACGATCCGAACGCCCCCGCCGACACCGTCTCCTCCGACGCGCTGCGCTGGCGGGAACGCGGGCTCGGCGAGATCCGCACCCTGATCGGCCCGACGATGACGGCGGACCGCCCCCGCGCCGACACCCGGGGGCGCGGGGCCGACCCCGAGGAGGCCGCCTGGCGGCGGGACCGCACCGTCGCCGAGTACACCGGCGTCCGCGACGTCACCGCCTCCGCCTCGGCGTCCGACCCCGGCTCGATCACCGGTCTGGACGACCCCGGCGCGCTCCCGTACGCCGCGCTGGACCGCGACCCCGGCACCCGGTGGATCACCGGCGGGTGGAACGGCCCGGTCGGGCAGTGGCTGCGCGTGGACCTCGCCGAGCCCCGCGACCCCGGAACGATCGAGGTGACGTTCGTCCGCAACGAGTTCCTCGGGCCGCCGCCCGCCCGCGTCGCCGTCGAGACCCGCAACGGCGTCCTCGAACAGCCGGTCACCGCCGACGGGAGGCCGCAGCGGCTCAACGTCCCCCCGGGACGGACCGACTGGCTGCGCCTCCGGGTCACCGGCCTGGCCCGCCGCCCCGAGTCCCTCGCGGCGGCCCGCGTCGCGGTCGCCGAGCTGGCGATCCCCGGCGTCCGTGCCACCCGCTACCTGCGGCTTCCCCGGGGCGGCACGGCACAGGTGATGACGCGTTCGGTGCCGCCGCGCCCGGAGTGCATGCGGGGCGCCGCCCGCGTGGTGTGCTCCCCGGAGCTCGGCCGCGGGGACGAGGACGGCGCGACGCTGAACCGCGTGTTCACCGCGGGCGCCGCCGCCGACACGGTCGTCACCGGCCGGGCCGTGCTCCGGGATCCCGCGCTGATCGACCGGCTCACCCGCGGCGGCTCCCGGACGACGGTGACGGCCAGCTCGGTGTGGACGCGGGAACCGCCGGGGCTGCCGCGTTCGGCGTTCGACGGCGACGAGGCCACGACCTGGGTCGCCGACGGCGACGACCGCGCGCCGACGCTCCGCGTCGCGTGGGGGAGCGAGCTGCCGGTCGGCGAGGTCACCGTGGTCCGCCCGCCGGGCGCGGGCGAGGGGCTGCGGCTCACCGTCACCGGCGCGCGCGGCGAGGCCCGCGAGGGCCTGGTGGACAAGAGCGGCAGGCTGCGGTTCGAGCCCCTGCGGACCGACCGGCTGACGTTGCGGTTCGACGCGCAACGGACGCCCGTCCAGGTCGGCGAGGTGCGGATCCCCGGCGTCCCGGCCCTGACGGGATCGGGGTTCGAGAAGGCCGTCACGCGCTGCGGGGACGGGCCGGTCCTGGAGGTCAACGGCGCGCGGATCCGCACGAGGATGACCGTCACCGTCGACGACCTGGTGCAGGGGCGCGCGATGCCGTTCCGGTCCTGCGGGCCGGTGCCGGTGGTGGCGGGCGACAACCGGATCTCGGCGGGTGGCGACCGCCACCAGGTGGACTCGCTGCTGGTGGACCCCGGCGGGCGGCTCGGCGGGGCCCCCGCCAGATCCGCCGAGGCCGTGCGGATCGAGTCGTGGGGCAAGGGCTCGCGGAAGGTCGAGGTGACCGCCGACCGCCGGTCCTACCTGGTCGTCAACGAGAACTTCAACGCGGGCTGGCGCGCCCGCACCGCCACCGGCCGCGAGCTGCGCCCGGTGCGCCTGGACGGCTGGCGGCAGGCGTGGGAGGTCCCCGCCGGAACGACCGGCGTCATCACGATCGGTTACGGGCCCGACCTGGTCTACCGGCTGTCGCTGCTGGCCGGGCTGGTCCTGCTGCTGGGGCTGGCGGCCGTGGCGGCGCGCCCGGCCCGCGCCGCGCCCGCCCCTCCGGCGGAGGCGCCGCGGGGGCGCTGGCCGACGCCGCCGGTCCTGGTCCTGGCGGCCGTGCTGGGCTTCTGGCTGGCGGGGTTCGTGGGGCTGGCGGTCACGCCGCTGGCGG
>NZ_BCQR01000278.1 GCF_001552175.1 Actinomadura kijaniata NBRC 14229 | reverse complement strand
CGCCAGCACCAGCGCGGTGATCGGGAAGAGCCTGTGCGCCATGCGGCCGACCCTACGGTGCGGTTCGGGCGTTCCGGGGCGGGCGACACACCTTGGGGACGAGCCGGTCGTGCGAAGACCGCGAAGTGGGTAGGAGGCCGGTTGCGCTCCGTGGTCGGGCGCCGAAACTTCCGGGGAGCATCGGGGGGAGAGGGATGGTCCGAAAGATCTTTGCGCTGGTCGCGCTGGTCGCGCTGGTGGCGGCCGGGTGCGGCGGGCACGACAGGAGCGCCGTGACCAGCGGGGCCCACGGCTCGTCGCCCGCCACCACGTCGGCCGCGACGACGTCGGCCTCGCCGGCGGCGTGCCCGTCGGAGCAGAACAAGAAGTTCGCCAAGACGCGGTTCGCGGCCGACGCGGGGCTGGCGTTCGGCGCGTTCCACCGGTGGATCTGGAAGCCGTACCAGGCGGGAACGTTCCAGTCGGGGGCCGAGGGCCGCACCGCCGCGATGGTGAAGGCCGCGGCGGCGGGCGCGTTCGCGCTGAACCGGCTGAACGCCGCCCGCAAGCTCGTCGACGACGACCCCACGCTGTGCAAGGCGCTCAAGCAGCCGCTGGACGCGCTGTGGAACAGCGTCAACGGGCTCACCGAGAAGCTGCGGTCGGGCAACCTGAACCCGGCGGAGATCGGCACGGTGGGCGGGGCGATCGACGCGTTCCGCGACCGGTCCAAGCAGGCGGGCACCGAGATCAAGGACCGCGAGCCGCCGTCCCTCGGCAACTAGGCCGTGTTTCAAAGCCCTGGCCCACGGCGCTCGCCCCGGGGGCTCGCACCTCACCAGGTCTTGGCGAGCGCGACATCGCTGCGCGATCTGACCTGCGGGCCCTCGCCTCCGGCGTCGGGCCCGCAGGTCAGGTAACGCGCTCGCGTGCGTGGCTGAGACCCACTTTGAAACAGGCCCTAGCCGGGCGTGCGCCCGGAACCCGCGGGATCGATGGCGTCGCGCGTCCGCCGCCGGTCCCGCGCCCGCCCGGGCGGGGCCGGTCAGGCCGGGGCGGGCCGGATCAGGCCTGGTTGGCGCGCTCGTTGTAGGTGCCGGTGTAATCCTGGCCGGACAGCTTCTGGATCTCGGTGATGATCTCGTCGGTGATGACGCGGCGGGCCTTGGCGGGCGGCAGGTCGCGGTAGTGCGA
Organism: Actinomadura kijaniata NBRC 14229; assembly: GCF_001552175.1. Taxonomy (GTDB): domain Bacteria; phylum Actinomycetota; class Actinomycetes; order Streptosporangiales; family Streptosporangiaceae; genus Spirillospora; species Spirillospora kijaniata. The sequence continues at coordinate 6,689 of NZ_BCQR01000278.1, read as the reverse complement.
GAAGTCGATCGGCGCGCCGATGCGGACGGTGGGGCGGGGGCCGAGGAACCGCGGCCACTTCGCCCCGATCGGCTGGATCCGCTGGGTGCCGGTCAGGCCGATCGGCAGCACGCGGGCGCCGGAGGCCAGCACCAGCCAGCCCGCGCCGGTGCGGCCCCGGTACAGGCGGCCGTCGGGCGAGCGGGTGCCCTCGGGGTAGATCGCGAACGCGCCGCCGTTGTCCAGGATCTCCACGGCCTGCTCCAGCGCGCCCATGGCGGCGCGCTGCGCGCCGCGCTGCACCGGCACGTGCCCGAGCGTGGTCATGAACCACCGCGCGAACCGGCCCTTGAGCCCGGAGCCCTCGAAGTAGTCGGCCTTCGCGATGTAGGTCACCGGCCGGGGGATGGACAGCGGGATGATGAAGCTGTCGATGAACGACAGGTGGTTGCTGGCCACGATCAGCGGCCCGTAGTGCGGGACGTTCTCGACGCCCTCGACCCGCGGCCGGAAAAGCAGTCGCAGGATCGGCGCGACGACGCGCGACATGAACGTGTAGAACACCCAGCCTCCTGAATTCCGCACCGACACTGTAACCGCTGCGCGGAACGGCCTCGGTTGCGACGGCTGTCTTTCCGCCGTCCGGGTGTGTCACGAATTACGTTCACGCAGGTCGCGCGGCGGGCTCGTGAGATATACCACGCCAACTCGCGATCTTAGTGACTTCTCGACGGGTCGAATCCGTCCACCATTTCTTACCCAATAGTAAGTTTCTCGACGGTAGCTTTCCGGCGCATTACCGAAGGCGCAGGTCACCCGCCGACGCCCGGAGGCGGCCGCCGGGGGACCACCGCGGCCGGGTTGGCAGACCCGGCGCGGTGGGGGATCCTGGGAGGTCACCGGAAGCGGGTAGCGGGGTCCTGATACAACCCGGGGCGGGAGTTGGCCAATGGACTTCGACGTACATTTCATGCACCACGAGCGCTGCACCCTGGTCCGCGTCCAGGGCGAGCTCGACGTGGTGTCGCGCGAGCGGTTCGAGGAGGCGCTGTCCAGTGTGATCGATACCGGCGCTCCGACGGTGGTGGACCTCAGGCAGGTCACGTTCTGCGACTCCACCGGGCTGAACGCCATCGTGTCGGCCAACAAGCGGGCCGCCGAACACGGCACCCCGATCGCGTTGCTCTCTCCGCCGCAGCGGGTGGCCCGGGTCTTCCGCATCACCGGAGTGGACCGGTACATCCCCGTGTACGAGACGCTGCGCGAGGCGATCGGCGCCCTCCCGGTGCCGACCGCCGACTGAGGCCCGTCCGCGGTCCCCGGGCCGGGATCAGGAGCAGCCCTCGAACTGCGGCACGTTGTAGTTCGACTTGAGCTTCGCCTTGGCGAACCACTTGTCCAGCAGCTTCACGGCGGTCCCGGTCCGGTACATCTCGGTGAGCGCCCGGTTGACGGCCTCGCACCCGGCCAGGTCGCCCTTGCGCAGCCCGACACCGTACTTCTCGTCGGTGAACGGCGCGTTGACGATCTTCACCGGCGCCCCGGTCCCCGCCATCCCCGCGAGGATCAGGTCGTCGGTGGAGATGGCGTCCAGCTCCCCGGCGGTGAGCTTGCGCAGGCACTCGCCGTAGTTGGCGGCGTTGACGCGCGTGGCCTGCACCTTGCGCTCCTCGACCACGCGCCGCCAGGAGTTGGAGCCCTCCACCGCGCACATCTTGCGGCCGCCGAGGTCGCGCACGTTGTCGATGCCGTTCTCGCCGGCGCGGACCAGGGTGTCCTGGTGCGCGACGTAGTAGGGGCCGCCGAAGGTGACGACGTTCTTGCGCCGCTGGGTGATCGAGTAGGTCGCGAAGACCAGGTCCACCTCGCCGTCGCGCAACGCCTGCTCGCGCCGCGACGACGGCGTGGTGCGGAACGTGATCCGCTCCGGCGGGACGCCCAGCTGGCCGGCGACATAGGTGGCGACGTCCACGTCGAAGCCCTGGTAGCGGCCGTTCTTCTTCTCGCCCAGACCGGGCTGGTCCTCCTTGACGCCGATCACCAGCGACCCGCGCTTCTCGATCTTGTCGAGGATCGATCCGGGTCCGGGGTCGGTCAGCGCGCAGCCGGCGACCGCGCCGGTCGCGGCGAGCAGCGCCGCCGACAGCGCGGCCGGGGGGAGGGCGGGACGGGGAACGCGCATCGTGGGCTCCTTGCGGTCAGCGGAACTCGGCCAGCCGGGGCCGCACCCCGGCCAGCACCAGCACGGCGATGGCGACGGCCGAGCCGAGCGGCACCGCCTGCCAGCCGTCCAGGCCGCCCTCGGCTCCGGTGATGGCCCGGTCGAACGCGCGCCGGTGCTCGGTGGCCAGCTCGACCAGCGCGGAGTCGAAGGCGTCGAAGTCGCGGATGGCGCCCGAGTCGCGCCCCATCCGCAGCCTGATCGCCCCGGCACGGTCCCCCTTCTGGACCATCTGGCGGATGCGCTGGTCGTTGCGCAGCACGGCCCGGTAGTCCCGCAGCGCCCGGCCAAGCGCCCCGGTCTGGGCGGTGGTGCGGGTACGGCGGGCCTGTTCGCCGAGGAAGCCCAGGAACCGCGCGGTCCGGGGGGTGCCCCGGTAGGCGTTCAGGTCGCGTTCCACGGCCGGGTAGTAGCTCTCCAGGTTGACCGGCCTGCCCGGGTCGGGGTCGACGTACAGGACCGACAGCGCCTTGTCGAGGTAGATCTGCTCGTAGGTGTCGGCGCGCTTCGGGTCCAGCAGGAACCGGCTCTCGTCCGCGAACGCGCTGTGGCTGAGCGCCCGCGCCCGCGACAGCGTCAGCAGCGAGTCGAACCCGTCCACCTTGGCCCGTTTGAGATGCCCCGCCTGCGCCGACAGCATCATCGCGCCCGCCGCGACCAGCACGACGGTGGCGATCGTCGCCAGCGCGAGCGCCGGGTTGACCAGGCGGCGGAAGCCCCGCGCCAGCCACAGCTGGAGGCCGAGCAGCACCAGCAGCGCCGCCACGCCGGTCACCAGCACCCAGTTGCGGCCGTTGAGGACCGCGCCGCGCTCGTCCTCGTAGGACTGCCGGACGATCGCGCCGCTGTCGAGTGTGACGTTGTACGCCTTGGGCAGCACTTCCAGTTTCATCAGGTCGGTGGCCTGCCGGTACACCTCGATGACGGCGTCCCGGGGCGGACCGGCGGGCCGGTCGTCCTGCGCGGCCAGGGTGAGGGCCTCGCCGACCAGGCGTTCGTAGCGGCCGAGGCCGTCCAGGATCTCCCGGACGTTCTGCTGCCGCCGGTAGTCGCTGCCGGCGAGCTGCGCCGCCTTGATCGCGGCCTGGCCCGCCTCGGCGCGGCGCTGCTCGTAGCGTTGCAGCGACCCCTGGCGGCCGATGCCGAGCGAGTGCTCGCGGCCGATCAGCAGGATGTCGGCGACCTGCGCGTCCATGTCGCTGAGCGCGAAGTACAGGTCGCCGGTCGCCACGACGCTGGGACCGGCGTCGCGGCCGATGGTCCGCACGCCGTCGCGGGCGTTCTCGACGGCGCCGCCGACCACCGCGGCGACGACCGCGACGGCGGCGATCGCCAGCGCGGTCAGCAGCCGGATCCGTCCCGGAACGGTCCGCAGCCAGCGGCCCCGCGCGAACGTGACCAGGCGGCTCACCCGCGCCTCGGGCCGCTTGGCCGGCGGCTCGGGACGCTTGGTGGGGACCGCCGGATGCCGGGTCTCGGTTGCCGGTGTCGTCATGGCGCCGCCTGGTCTGGACTGAGGAGCGTGAAGATCGGGAGCTCGCGGGCGATCCTGAAAGCGACGAGGGAAGACCTGGAGCCCAAGCGCCAGGACCCGCCGCGCGGAGGCGCGGCAATCAGCACGGTCATGGCGCCGCCTGCTCTGGACGGAGGAGCGTGAAGGTCGGGAGCCTGCGAGCGATCGTGTGAGCGACGAGGGAGGACCCGGCGTTCCAGCGCCGGGACCGGCCGCGCGGAGGCGTGGCGATGGGCACGGTCATGGCGCCTCCTGGTCCGGACCGGGGAACGTCACGATCGGGAGCCTGCGAGCGGTCTCGGAACCGGCGGGGCGGGATCGGTCGCGCCGGAGGCGCGGCGATGGGCGGGTCATCGGGGTCCCTCCTCGGACGGGAGGACGGCCGTCAGGGTGATCGTGGTCCAGGCTCCCACGTGGATGCGGTCGCCGTCGCCGACGCGGACGGGTGTCCCGACCTCGATCGGCTCGGTCGCGTCGTTGACGGTGGTGCCGTTGGTGGAGCCGGGGTCGACCAGGTCCCAGGTGCCGTCGGCGCGGGCGCCGAGCACCGCGTGGGTGTGCGAGACGCCGGGGTCGGCGGGCGGTTCGCCGAGGTCGATGTCGGGGTCGATGCCGCGCGAGAGGCTGCGCCGCCCGATGAGGACCTTGCCGCCGTGCAGCGGGATCTCGCGCCGCACCCGCGCCTCGGGGAAGCGCAGCGCGGACGCGTCCGGGCCCTCCTGCGCGAGCACCCGTTCGAACTGGGCGCGGTCGACGGTCACCACGGCGATCCACCGGATCGGCTCGGGCGGGGCGGGCGGCGGGATCGTCCGCAGTTCGAAGTCGTAGCCGTCCACCTCGCAGAACCGGCCCGAACGCGGCGTCTCGCACATCGGGCACGACTCGGCGGGCGGCCGGGGCGGCAGCACCCTGGGCGGCCGTTCGCGCCGGCCCGCGGGTTCGCCGGGCGCGTCCCCGACCGTCTCCCCCGCGCCGGAGGGCGCCGACAGGTCGGCGCGCCGGGCTCCCTCCACGAGCTCACCGCACACCTCGCAGAACTGGTCGTCGGCGGAGGCGTGTCCGTTGGGGCAACGCGGCATGGCTCAGCTCCCGGTGCTCGGGGGGCGGCGACCACCGGTCCGCACGGTGCGGACCGAGCGGGTGTCGAGGGACATCTCGGCGGCCTTGTCCACATCCCGCTTGAGCCGGACGGTACCGGACTCCTCGTCCACGATGTCCACCACCTGTTCGAGGAGTTCGGAGATCTGCCGGTTGCCGACCTGGCGGGCGAGCACCACGGCGCGGCCGAGGCGGGCGGTGGCGGTCTCCTCGTCGCCCCGGCGGCGGGCCTCCAGCCCGCTCTGCACGGCCTCGGCCAGCTCGGACTGGCCGGTGTGGTGGGCGACGCGGCGGCTGATGCGGGTGGACTTGGCCTCGTCGTCGGTCCACTCGGCCAGGACGTTGGCGGGGCCGACCAGGCGTTCGCCGCCGTCGGGTTCGGGGACCACGAGCCGCACCCAGGCGGCGCGCATCTGGCGGCCGACGTCGCCGGGCTGCACCTCCACGCACAGGTGGTAGTCGCGGTCCTCGTCGCCCCACGCGCCGATCGGGTAGTCGCCGGTCTGGGGGCCGGAGACGGCGCGGCGGTCGGTGAGGTCCTCCACGACCGGCTCCATCTGCTTGAGGAAGCGGATGGTGGCGTTCTGCGGCGTCCACACCCGCAGCGCGACGTCGCCGACGGTCTTGTCCATCGCCCGCCCGGCCATCTCCCGGAAGTGCGCCTGGAGGTCGTCGGGGTGGCTGACGTCGAGGAACGTGCCCAGCAGCGCCGAGGAGATCTTGCGGAGCTCGGCGACCTCCCAGTCGGTCCCCACGCCGAACGCGTCGCAGGTGAAGTTGCCCTCGCACTCCTTCAGCGCCTGGTCGAGCTGCGCGGCGGACTCGTGCTGGTTCTTGCCGTCGGTGAGCAGGATCGCGTGCCGGATCGCCCCCTGCTGCTCGGCGAGCAGCCGGCCGGCCAGCCTCAGCCAGGAGCCGATGGCGGTGCCGCCGGCCGCCTCCAGCTTCTTGACGGCGGCCAGCGCGGCCTTGCGGGAACCGGCGTCCATCCTGGTCAGCCGCTCGTCCGGCGGGTAGATCATGCGGGGTTCGTTGGCGCCGGCGACCACCGCGAACCGGACGCCGTCGCGCAGCTCCCCCAGCGCCGCCGCGGCGGCCTTCCGCGCCGCGGCGATCTTCCCGGAGTAGGACATGGAGCCGGAGGTGTCGACGATGACGACCTCGGCGGCGTCGGCGGGCGCGCGCACCCGCGGCCCGGTCGCGCGCACCGTGACGATGGCGTGCATCTCCCGGCCGCCCGCCGGGAGGTAGGGGTTCTGGTCGATCTCGATGCCGAAGTCGGGGGTGGTGGGCTCGGGGAGGTCGCTCATCGGGGGGTCTCCCTGGTCGGTTCGGCCGGTTCCGGGGGTCGGGGGTAGGGGACGAGGGCGACGGTCACGTTGTCGTGGCCTCCGGCGTCCAGCGCGGCGCGGACCAGCGCGCGGGCGGCGGCCAGCGGCGCGCCCGCCGGGTCGGGCACGGTGTCCAGCACGGCGGCGAGGTCGGCGGGCTCGGGCAGGTGGCCCCACAGCCCGTCGCTGCACACCAGCAGCACGCCCGGCGCGGTCGGGGTGAACGTCGCCACGTGCGGCTCGACGACGTCGGCGTCCGCGCCGAGCCAGGCGGTCAGCAGGTGCGCGCGGGGGTCGGCCCACGCCTCCTCCGGCGTCAGCGCGCCGCGCGCGATCATCCGCACCGCCCAGGTGTCGTCGCGGGTGAGGAGGCGGTCGTCGTTGCAGCGCAGCCAGTAGGCGCGGCTGTCGCCGACCCAGGCGACGGTGACGCTGTCGGCGGTCGCGACGGCCGCGACGAACGTGCAGGCGGGCGAGGCGTCCCCGGCCGCGCCGCGGGACGCGTCGGCGGCGAGCCCGCGGACCGCGTCGGCGGCGCTGCGGACGG
>NZ_BCQR01000277.1 GCF_001552175.1 Actinomadura kijaniata NBRC 14229 | reverse complement strand
ACGCGACCGGCGGGACCGAGGAGCGGCCCGGCCCGGTGGCGTGGACGCTGTCGGCCAGGACCGGGACGGCGTTGCGGGACCAGGCCGGACGCCTGCTGGAGCACCTGGAGGCCGACCCCGGCCTGGACCCGGCGGCGGTCGCCCGCACGCTGGGCTCCCGCGCCGTCTTCGCGCACCGCGCGGGCGTCGTCGGCGACGACCCGGACGACCTGCGTTCCGGGCTGGCGGCGCTCCGGGACGGCGTTCCGGCCGCGAACCTCGGCCAGGGCGTCGAGATGCCCGGAAAGACCGTGTTCGTGTTCCCCGGGCACGGCACCCAGTGGCCGGGGATGGGCCTGGACCTGCTGGAGACCTCCCCGGTGTTCGCCGAACACCTACGAGCCTGCGACGCGGCACTGCGACCCCACACCGGCTGGTCACTCATCGACGTCCTGCACAACACGCCCGACGCCCCCCAACTCGACCGCGTCGACATCGTCCAACCCGCCATCTTCGCCCTCACCGTCTCCCTGGCCCGCCTCTGGCAACACCACGGCGTCCACCCCGACGCCGTCATCGGCCACTCCCAAGGCGAAATCGCCGCCGCCCACATCGCCGGAGCCCTCTCCCTCCAAGACGCCGCCAAGATCATCGCGTTGCGCGGGCAGGTCTGCCGGACCATCGCGGGCACCGGCGGGATGATCGCCGTCCCGCTGCCCGTCGAGCGGGTCGAGGCCGACCTGGAACCTTACGGCGGCGCCCTGTCGGTCGCGGGCGTCAACTCGCCGCGCGGCACGGTCGTCTCGGGCGACCTCGACGCCGTCGACCGGCTGCTCGCCGAATACCGGCGGCGGAACGTGGACGCCAAACCCGTCCCCATCGGTTACGCCTCGCACTCGCCCCACATCGAACCGCTCCGCGACCGCATGCTGGAGGCGCTCGCCGACATCGAGCCGCAGGAGCCCGCCATCCCCGTGCACACGACGGCGGGCGCCCCCGAGGACGGCGTCCGGTTCGACGCGGCGTACTGGTACGCCAACCTCCGGAACCCGGTGCGGTTCCACCGGGCCGTCGCCGCGCTGCTGGAGACCGGGCACCTCCGGTTCGTCGAGGCGAGCCCGCACCCGGTGCTGACCGCCTCGATCCAGCACACGGCCGAGGCCACGGGCGCGGAGGCCGTGGCGGTCGGGACGCTGCGCCGCGGCCGGGGCGACCGGTCCCAGCTGCTCGCCGCGCTGGTCCGCGCCCACACGCACGGCGTCGACGTCGACTGGACGACCGTCCACCCCGGGGACCGGCGGGTGCCGCTGCCCGCCTACGCCTTCCAGCACCGGCCCTACTGGCTCCACCCCGCCGACCGCGCGCGCGGCGGTGCGGACACCGGACACGCGCTGGTCAGCGCGGCGACCGAGCTTCCCGAGGGCAACGGTCACATCCTCACCGGCCGGATCTCCACCGCCACCCACCCGTGGCTGGCCGACCACGCCGTCCTCGGCACCGTGCTGCTGCCCGGGTCCGCGTTCCTCGACCTGGCCCTGCGCGCGGCGATCGAGGTCGGCGGCGACCGGGTCGACGGGCTCACCCTGGAGAACCCGCTGACGCTGCGCGGAGACGCCCCCGTCGAACTGCACGTCGGTGTCGGCGCGCCCGACGGGCCGGACGGCGGCCACCGCACCGTGACGATCCACTCGCGCCCGGCGGACCGGCCGGGCGAGCCGTGGACCCGGCACGCCACCGGCACGATCGCCGCGTCCGCCGGCGACCGCCCGGGCGGCGTCGGCGAGGCGTGGCCGCCGCTTGGCGCGACCCCCGTCGACCTCACCGGCGCCTACGACCGGCTCGACGCCGACGGGTACGAGTACGGACCGGTCTTCCAGGGGCTCCGGGCCGCGTGGCGACACGGCGACGAGATCTTCGCCGAGGTCGCGCTGCCGGAGCACGAGCACGCGGCGGCCCGCCGCTTCTGCCTGCACCCCGCGCTGCTGGACGCCGCGCTGCACGGCATCGTGCTCGGGCTGCTCGGCGAACGGGAGCGGGCCACGCTGCCGTTCGCCTGGACCGGGGTGGCGCTCCACGCGGTGGGCGCGAGCGGCCTGCGGGTCCGCCTGCGCCCGGTCGGAGCCGACGAGGTCGCCCTGGACGTCGCCGACACGACCGGCGCTCCCGTCGCCACCGTCGAGTCGCTGACCCTGCGGACGGTCGCCCCCGAACGGCTCCTCGGCGGGGACCGGCGCGGGCCGACGCCGTACCACCTGGACTGGACGGCCCTGGCCCCGGCCGCCGCGGAGCCGCCGCACGTTCCGCCGCCGGACGCCGACCCCCGGGAGCTCACCGGCCCGCTCCCGGACCCGGTCCTCGTCGACTGCTCCGCACCGGACGGCGGCAACGGCCCCGAGGCCGCGCACGCGCTCGCCGAACGGGCCCTGGAGCTGACGCGGTGGTGGCTGGCCGACGAGCGGTCGGCCGCGTCCCGCCTGGTGTTCCTGACCCGGGGCGCGGTCTCCACCGGCCCCGACGACGGGACCGCCGACCCGGCCGGCGCGGCGGTGTGGGGCCTGGTCCGCTCGGCGCAACTGGAGCACCCCGGCCGGTTCGTCCTGCTGGACGTCGACGGCGACGACGCCTCGGCCCGGGCGCTGGGCGCGGCGGTCGCGTCCGGCGAGCCGCAGCTCGCGATCCGGAACGGCCGGTGTCACGCGCCTCGGCTCGCCCGGACCGCCGACGCTCCCGGCGACGCCCCGTTCGACCCCGACGGCACCGTGCTCATCACCGGTGGCACCGGCACGATCGGCGCGCTCCTCGCCCGCCACGCCGTCGCCCGGCACGGCGCGCGGCACCTGTTGCTGCTCAGCCGGCGCGGCCCCGACGCGCCGGGCGCGGAGGAGCTGCGGGCCGAGCTGACCTCGCTGGGCGCCGAGGTCACCGTCGCCGCATGCGACACCGCCCGCCGGGACGACCTCGCCCGCGTCCTCGGTGCGCTGCCGGAGGAACGTCCGCTCACCGCGGTCGTCCACGCCGCCGGGGTGCTGGACGACGCGATGCTGACCGACCTCACCCCGGAGCGGCTGCACGCGGTGCTGCGGCCGAAGGTGGACGCGGCCTGGCACCTGCACGAGCTCACCCGCGACCTGCCGCTGACCGCGTTCGTGCTGTTCTCCTCCGCCGTCGGCACGGTCGGGGCGGCGGGCCAGGCCAACTACGCCGCCGCCAACGCCTGGCTCGACGCGCTCGCCCACCACCGCCGGTCCCTGGGTCTGCCGGGCGTGTCGCTCGGCTGGGGCCTCTGGGCCGCCACCAGCGACATGACCGGCTCCCTCAGCCGGGACCAGCGCGAACGCCTGCATCGCCAGGGGCTGCGGCCCCTGTCCACCGAGCACGCGCTCGCCCTGTTCGACGCCGCCCTGGCCGCCGGGACGGCCCACCTCGTCACCGCCGACCTGGACCCGAACGCCCTCCAGGACCGCGCCGCCGACGGCACGCTGCCTCCGGTGCTGAGCGGCCTCGTCCGGCAGCGGCCCCGCCGGGCCGGTGCGGGCGGGCCGAGCGGCGCCGAACTCACCGCCCGCCTGGCCGGTCTCGCGGGCGCCGAGCAGGAGGAACTGCTCGGCGACCTCGTCCTCGGCCATGTGGCCGCCGTGCTCGGCCACTCCACGACGGCCGACGACGCCCGCGACCGGAGCTTCAAGGAACTCGGCTTCGACTCGCTCACCGCCGTCGAGCTCCGCAACCGGCTGAGCACCGCGACCGGCCTCCGGCTGCCCGCCACCCTGGCCTTCGACCACCCGACCGCCAACGCGCTGGCGCGGTTCCTCAGGGAACAGGTGACCAGCACCGGCGAACGACCCTCCGCGCCGACCGCGTCCACCATCCCGGCCGACGAGCCGATTGCGATCGTGGGAATGGCGTGCCGTTACCCCGGTGGGGCGACCTCACCGGAGGCCCTGTGGCGGCTGGTCTCCCAGGGCGTCGACGCCATCGGGGAGTTCCCCACCGACCGGGGCTGGGACCTGGAGTCCCTCTACGATCCCGACCCCGACCATCCCGGTACCAGCTACACCCGTCACGGCGGCTTCCTTTACAACGCCGCCGACTTCGACCCCGAGTTCTTCGGCATCAGCCCCCGCGAAGCCCTGGCCACCGACCCCCAACAACGCCTCCTCCTGGAAACCAGCTGGGAGACGTTCGAAAACGCCGGAATCAACCCCCACACGCTGCGCGGCAGCCACACCGGCGTCTTCACCGGCGTCATGTACGACGACTACGGCAACCGGCTCATGCAGCAGGCGCCGGAAGGCTACGAAGGGCAGCTGGGGACCGGCAGCGCGGGCAGCGTCGCGTCCGGGCGGATCGCCTACACGTTCGGGCTCGAAGGCCCTGCCATCTCGGTGGACACCGCCTGCTCGTCCTCGCTGGTCGCCCTGCACCTGGCGATCCAGGCGCTCCGCAACGGCGAATGCGACCTGGCACTGGCCGGCGGCGTCACCGTGATGGCCACACCGGGGACCTTCGTGGAATTCAGCCGCCAGCGCGGCCTGGCCCCCGACGGGCGGCCGAAGCCGTTCGCCGCCGCCGCCGACGGCACCTCGTGGGGGGAGGGCGTCGGACTGCTGCTGGTCGAACGACTCTCCGACGCCCAGCGCAACGGCCACCGCGTGCTCGCCGTCGTCCGGGGCTCGGCCGTCAACCAGGACGGCGCGTCCAACGGGCTCACGGCCCCCAACGGGCCCTCGCAGCAGCGGGTGATCCGGCAGGCGCTGGCCAACGCCGGTCTGGCCCCCGCCGAGGTGGACGCGGTCGAGGCGCACGGCACCGGCACCAGGCTCGGCGACCCCATCGAGGCGAACGCGCTGCTGACCACCTACGGGCAGGACCGCGACCGGCCGTTGTGGCTCGGCTCCATCAAATCCAACATCGGCCACACCCAAGCCGCCGCAGGCGTCGCCGGGATCATCAAAATGGTGCAGGCCATGCGACACGGGGTCCTGCCCCGGACGCTGCACGTGGACGAGCCGACCCCACACGTGGACTGGGACGCCGGACGCGTCGAACTGCTCACCGACAACCACGACTGGCCCGAACTCGACCGGCCCCGCCGCGCGGCGGTGTCATCGTTCGGCATCAGCGGCACCAACGCCCACGTCATCCTGGAACAAGCCCCCAAGCCAAAGCCGGAGCCCGCAGAGCCGGAAGAGCACACCGGCCCGATGGCATGGCTGCTGTCGGCCCGGAACGAGACGGCGTTGCGGGACCAGGCCAAGCGTCTGCTGGAACACCTAAAGGCCGACCCCGACCTGGATCCGGCGGCGGTTGCCGCCACCCTCGCCACACGCACGGCATTCCCGCACCGCGCCGCCGTCATCGGCTCCACTCTCGACGAGGCTGTCGCCGGTCTTCGCGCGCTGAGTGCGGACACACCGGCCGCGAACCTGGTCCAGGGAAGGGAAACGCCGGGCAAGACGGTGTTCGTGTTCCCCGGCCAAGGCTCCCAATGGGCCGGGATGGGCCTGGAACTGATGGAGTCCTCTCCGGTGTTCGCCGAACACCTGCGAGCCTGCGAACAGGCCCTGCGCCCTCACACCGGCTGGGCACTGACCGACGTGCTGGGCGACGAAGCTGCCCTGGAACGCGTCGATGTCGTCCAGCCCGCACTGTTTTCGATCATGGTGTCGCTGGCCCGACTCTGGCAACACCACGGCGTCCACCCCGACGCCGTCATCGGCCACTCCCAAGGCGAAATCGCCGCCGCCCACATCGCAGGCGCACTGACACTGGCGGACGCCGCCAAGATCGTCGCACTGCGCTCCCAAGCCATCCACACCCTGGCAGGCAATGGCGCGATGGCCGCCATCCCCCTACCCGCCCATCAGATCCCCACCAGCAACGGCATCTCCATCGCCGCCATCAACTCCCCCACCACCACCATCGTCTCCGGCGACACCGACGCCGTGGCCTCCCTGGTCGCCGCCCACCCCGGGGCCAAGACCATCCCGGTGGACTACGCCTCCCACTCACCCCACGTCCAACCCCTCCAAGAACAAATCCTCACCGCCCTGGCCGACATCACCCCCACCACCCCCGACATCCCCATCCACAGCACCGTCGGTGACATCACGACCAACACCCCCTTCGATGCCCGGTACTGGTACGACAACCTGCGCAACACCGTCCAGTTCCACCCCACCCTCACCACCCTGCTGAACACCGGACACACCCGTTTCATCGAAATCAGCGCCCACCCCGTCCTGACCAGCCCCATCCAGGACAACCCCGACGCCATCGCCATCGGCACCCTGCGCCGCAACCACGGCACCCCCACCCAACTCCTCCACGCCCTGGCCACCGCCCACACCCACGGCATCACCACCAACCCACTCCACCCCACCAGCCCACACACCCCACTGCCCACCTACCCCTTCCAACACCAGCGCTACTGGCTCACCCCCACCACCACACCCCAGCCCGGCCACACCACCACCGGCCACCCGCTGGTGAGCGGTGTCGTCGAGTTGCCGGGCAGTCAGGGGCTCGTGCTCACCGGGCGGATCTCCACGGCCACCCATCCGTGGCTGGCCGACCACGCCGTGCTCGGTACCGTCCTTCTTCCCGGCGCCGCCCTGGTCGACGTCACGCTGCACGCGGGTGCGCGGGTCGGTTGCGCGCGGATCGACGACCTGGTCCTGGATCATCCGCTGGTGCTGCCCGAGCAGGGGGCGGCCGACCTGCGGGTCCAGGTCAACGGTCCCGACGAGGACGGCCGCCGCGCGTTCACGGTCCATTCGCTGCCGGGCGGCGCGCAGGACGCCGACTGGGTGTGCAACGCGACGGGCCTGCTCGCTCCCGCGACGACGCCGACGGCGTCCGGGGGTGGGGCGTGGCCGCCGCCGACCGCCGCTCCGCTGCCGGTGAAGGACCTTTACGAACGGCTCGCCGACGGCGGCTACGACTACGGCCCCGTCTTCCAGGGGCTCCAGGCCGCCTGGCGGGACGGGGACGTCCTCTACGCCGAGGTCCGGCTCCCCGACGACACCGACCCCACCGGCTTCGCCGTCCACCCCGCCCTGCTCGACGCGGCGCTGCACGTCCGGCTGGCCGCCGACCCGGGCGGGGTCGCGGACGGTCTCCGGTTGCCGTTCTCCTGGTCCGAGGTCACCGTGACCGGGGGCGACGTCCGTGCGCTGCGCGTGCGGATGTCGCTGGCGGACCAGTCGACGATCGGGCTGGTCGGCATGGACGCCGAGGGGCGTCCGGCCGTCACGGTCGGGTCCCTCGCGCTGCGGCCGGTCGACCCGGCGCGGCTGGCGGCACCGCAGGCGTCTCCGCTGAACGTCGGTTGGACGCGGCCGGACCCGGCCGCGCCGCGACCGGTCGAGGCGGTCCTGCTCGGCGCGGACGTCTTCGCCACCGGGCTTCCCGTCCGCGCCGGGCTCGCGGACGTCCTGGCCGGTCCCGCGCCCGTGCCGGAGGCGGTGGTGGCCGTTCTGGCGGCGGACGGCGGCGCCGATCCCGTCGCGCGGGCCCACTCCCTGGTGGAACGGGCGCTGGCCCTGGTGCGGGAGTGGCTGGCCGAGGAGCGGGCGGCCGACTCCCGGCTGGTCGTCCTCACCCGGGGTGCGGTGGCCGCCGTCCCGGACGACGAGATCACCGATCTGCCCGCCGCGGCCGTCTGGGGCCTGGTGCGGTCCGCCCAGGCCGAGCATCCCGGCCGGTTCGTCCTGGCCGACCTGGACGGGAGCGAGGCCTCGGCGCGGTCCCTCGCGGAGGCGCTCGCGCTGGACGAGCCGCAGGTCGCGCTCCGTGACGGTGAGCCGCTGGTCGCCCGGCTGGCGCGGACGGCCCCCGCTCCCCTGGCCGACGGCCCGTTCGATCCCGACGGCACCGTGCTCGTCACCGGTGGCACCGGGGCCCTGGGCGCGCA